>JABDGF010000014.1:43571-44049 GCA_013286165.1 Acidobacteriota bacterium
GCATCAACGCAGTGCACGTCAGCAAGTAAATTCGAGTTCGCATCGGCTCTCCCTGTAGAGGTGCGCAGAGCTTCGCCCACTCGTGCCGCACTGTCAAGACACGCTCCACCCATTAAATTTTTCTAAGGTTTGCTCGCAGCCCGCGAATTACCAGCTGCTGTATGCGGTGTTTTCAAATTGCGAAACGTCATCCGACGCAGAATGGACGCCCGAGATTCCGTTGCAGGTTTGCTCCGGACTGATCGAGATATCGTCTTCCTGCGTCACCCAGTCTTTGTTGCGCGTAATCGGATCTTCGGGAATCGCGCCGATGTAATTGTTCGTCACCAAATCGTCCAATGACGACGGCCCGCATTCCTTGTCCAGCGTGTAATCGTTGATTGCTTTTCGCAGCACGGTCAAATCGGAGTGCAGCGCAGACTCCCGCGCGCGAATCACCGTTCGTTGGTATTGTCCGGCGGCGATCGTCGCCAGAATC
>JABDGF010000015.1 GCA_013286165.1 Acidobacteriota bacterium
ACTGCAGGATTAGACGGGGTCGCAAGCGGCTGCACGTGGCTCGCGGCCGAGGCGAGCGTGATCGTCAGTGTGGTTGAGCCGGTGGTGCCCGCGCCGGTAAGGCTGATCGCGCCGGACGCGCCGCATGTAGCGCCGGATGGAAGCCCGGTGCAAGTGAACGTCGCGACGTTGCCGGTGAAAGCTCCCAGAGCCGACGCGTCAATCGTGACCGTGCCCGTGCTGCTACCGGACGGAATTGTGATCGACGTAGTGCCTGCCGCGAGCGTAAAGCTGGGAGTGCCGATGGCTGCAGCGAGGTTGGCGAAGTTCAAAGTGCCGAGACCCGTTGCGAGGTCGAAGCCCGTTCCTGCCGCATAGCCGCTCAAAACGCCGATCGGATCGCTGTTCGTCGCTCCCGAGCAGTTCAGAGAACCTTGAGCGCACGGCATGGCATTTGTGCCGACCGTGACGTCGTGAAAAATGCAGGAACTCGCGGTCGAGGTCGAGGAGCAACTCGACGCGGATTCTGAATTCGCCAGAGCATAGAGCGTCGGATTGAAATTGCCTAGCCGACCATTGGCTTGAACTAGCAGCGCGACGCCGCCCGCGAATACCTGCGCGGATGCGGAGGTGCCGCCGACGCCTTCGAGGACGACATACTTTTCGCCAGAGCTGCCTTGCACTGTGGTGCTGCATGGCTGCCCGCTTACGCCGACTTCCTCAGACTCGAGGTCGGCCTCGCACTCGGCGTAAAATGTACTCGAGATTTCTCCGTCGGCGGCGAACAAGGAAACGTCTGGAATGTCGCGAACGCCGTCACTCGGAACGCCAGTGCCTGTTTGCCACGTCGGTTTTTTGTAGCCGCCGGTGCAACCTGTCGGTCCGTTTGGGTTGTCGTCGGTCGGCGCGGAGATGCAGTTGCTTGCGCCGCCAGAACTGCCAACGGTACCGACCACGTCGGCATTCTGATATTCGCCGTTATTGCAAGCTGCGACGGCGGTTCCTGGATCGGGCAATCCCGAGATGAGACCCTGATACAGGACGAAGTTTGTGCAGCTGTCGTTCCAGACCATTTCCGGGATGTAACCGAGCGCGGATAGTGTGGAGGTGGTGCCGCTGGCGGAGTTGGTGGCAGACCAGTATTGCGACGGATTATTGAAATTCGCGTAGTCGAAATCGGTGCCGCCGACGGCGATGTTGTATGGCGTGGAAGCCGTGCCGTTGACGGCCAAGCCGTCTTCGGCGGGTTGAACGTCGTCGGAACCCGACTCTTCATAAAAGTCGCAACCGGCGGCGCCGCTATCGCCCGATGCGACGGAAACGGTGATGCCTTCGCCGGCAGCTTGTTGCCAGAGGCTGTTGTAGAAAGCGTTTTCGGCGGTGCCGAGGCCATATTCGCACTCGCCGTAGCTATCGCTCAAGATCGGCGCGGTATTATTGTCCACCACGTACTGGGCGGAATAATCTCCGCCGAAATCGAAGCCGGATTCGCCGGCGACATTGGTGCAGCTGTGGCCGCCGGTGGGCGAGATAACCAGGTCGATCGTCGCGCCGGGAGCGACGGCGCCGGCCCACTCGACGTCGAGGATGGCTTCCTCTTCATCGGAATTCTCTTCACAATTCTGCACGCCCGGATTGGTGTTGGTGGGCAGAACGCGATTCATCGTGAGCGCAGGCAATCCGAAGATCGAGCGAAACTGGGTGTAGTCCGAGGTGACCACGTCGCTATCGCTGACGATCGCGATGGTTTGGCCCGTGCCGGTGGTGCCGGCGTTCCACAGCGGCGTCACGTTATAAATTTTCGCGAAGTCGTAGGGACCTACCACGTAGCAATTCGTATTGCCTTCGTAGCATTCGTCCACGCCGGCTTCCGTGAATTGGCCTTTCTGTCCAGCGCTGTGAACTTTGTTGCTGTTCATCTCTTTGAGGTAAGTTCCGCGGTGATGAGACATCGCCTTGGGCCGAAAATTGTTCAGGCGGTTGACGCCGACAATGGCGGACGCGAGCGCGGTGGGGATCTGCGGGTCGGTTGAGTTCGCCCAATGCATTCTGCCGTTGGGGTAAAGGTATTTGTGGATGCTGGTGTGAAACGCGGCTTGGACCGAGCCGGCGTTGCCGGAAAAGTCGATCATGGTGCGGCCGTTCGAGACGCCGTTCACGGTGAAGCCCTGTGAAGAAAGCCACGCTTCGATTTTTTGGACGTCGGCTTCGGACGCGCCGTACTGAACGCCGTATTGCTCGGGCGTGAGCCACTTGTGATAGTTCGGCGATTTTTTATCCTGCTGCTGCTCGAGCAGAGTGTCTAGCGCCGATTCCTGCGAGGGGCTGCGCTTGAGCACGAGGAACAGGTGATTCATCACGAGAGAAGAGGGCGCGGCGCCTTGATCGTATTTGGCGAGCGCGAGCGGGTGGGTGTTTCCGGCGAGGCGCGTAAGGTGCGTGGGATCGACGGGCTGCGTAATCAGGGAGCGTTCCTGTGCCCGCGTGGAGCAGGTAAGCACAAGAATTGCAGCAAGGATGGCGGTTCCAGCGAAGGAAGGTTGAACGACGCGAATCATAAAATTAAGGCTCCGGTGATTAGGGTCCGCGGAAACGGTTTTCTGCAATTTGATTCGCGGCCTGCGGGCCGAAAGTTCCGTAGAGTTCCGGACGGATTCAAGAGTCTTTGACGCTCTGGCCCGCTGGAAGGGCAGACACGTGCCGCACCACTAAGATGCATGAGATCGCTGCGGGGTGGCCAGACGAATTCAGATGGCGCGCCGCCGATGGGGCACTGTCCGGTGGTTCATGCGAATGGATTGCGAAAGCTACTCGTAGCGCAGTGCGATGATTGGATCGGTTCGCATAGCGCGGCGAGCGGGGACGTACGCGGCGACGAGAGCGACGACGAGAAGCAGTCCGCCGACCCCGATGTAGGTGAGTGGATCGTTGGGATGCACGCCGAAAAGAAGACCAGCCATCAAGCGCGAGAGAAGTAGAGCACCGATAAGCCCGATGCCGAGACCGATCCCGGCGAGCGTAAGGCCTTGGCGTAGGACGAGCAGAAGGACTTGCCAGCGGCTTGCGCCGAGAGACATGCGAACGCCGATCTCGTGGGTGCGGCGCGTGACGGAGTAACTCATCACGCCGTAAATGCCGACGGCTGCGAGCGTGAGCGCAACGGCCGCAAAAACAGCGAGCAGCAACATTTCGAAGCGCGGCTGGGCATTTGCTTCGGCGACTACGCCGTCCATGGTCACAACCTCAGAGATGGGTAGGTTGTGATCGAAGCTCCACACCGCGGATTTCACCGAGTTCGTGAGCGCTGCCGGATCGCTAGTCGCGCGGACCACCAGCGTGATGTAGGAAACAGCGGAGTTCTTCTCGCCTAGGAAGTTCGGATCCTGGAGAGCGGCTCGATAGACTTCGGGCTCGATCTGCGCGGCCCAGTCGGACTGCGCTGCGTTTTTCGAAACGCCAACAACGGTGAGCCAGTCCTGGTTGCCACGATCGGTATCAAAGGTGAGGCGTTTGCCAACTGGGTCTTCGTTCGGCCACACGTCGTGCGCGAAGCGCTGGTTTACCACCACGACGTGCGGCATGGTCATGGTGTCCGTAGCTTCAATCGCGCGTCCCTCCAAAATCGGGAGTCGCATCGTTTCGAAGTAGCCGGGAGCTGCCTCGCGGTAAACGGCCGACGGCATGTCTTGCGGCGCAGGTACGGGACGTCCGCCAACGAGATAGCCGACGCCCCACTGGTCGCCGTCGAGCGGAAGGTGATTGATGGCGCCGACGGATTCCACGCCGGGGAGGGCTCGGACGCGTTCGAGAAGATTGCGGTAGAAAGCTTCGCGCGCGGTTTGCGGCTCTTCCGCTGAGCCGGCGACGGAAACGACCATCGAGAGAACGCTGCGCGGATTGAAGCCAGGATCGACTGAGCGCAGCGCGGCGAAGCTGCGAGTGAGAAGTCCTGCGCCGACGAGAAGAAGCAGCGCTAGCGCAAATTCAGAAATCACGAGCAGGCTGCGAAGGCGGTTTCTGCCGATGCCGTCGCTCGTGCCCCGACCGGATTCCTTCAGCGTCTCAGCGAGATTTACCGCAGAGGCTTGTAGCGCGGGAGCCAGCCCAAAGGCGACGCTGCAAAGAACGGTGATCGCAATCAGAAAAATCACGGCATGGGCGTCAACGGCGATGGAATCCAGGCGGGGAAGTTCCGCGGGGCTTAGCGCGACGAGTGCGCGTGTGCCCCATACGGCGAGCACGAGGCCAAGTACGCCGCCCGTCGCGGAGAGCAACAAATTTTCAGTGAGGAATTGGCGGACGAGACGGCCTCGACTCGCTCCAATCGCGGTGCGCACGGCGAGTTCTTTTTGCCGTGCTGCGGACCGCGCTAGCAGCATGTGAGCGACGTTGGCGCAGGCGATCAATAGGACTAGACCGACGGCCGCCATCAAAATCAAAAGAGGAGCCTGAACCTTCCCTACTACTTTTTCTTTGAGCGGAGTGATCGTGATTCCGCGGTTCGTGCCGGGAAATTGCGCGTCGAGATTGCTTGTGATCCCGGCGAATTCCGCGCGAGCTTGCCCGAGCGAAACGCCTCGAGCGAGCCGCCCGAAGACTCGCGCCGAGTTGAAGCCTCGATCGGTGACGTGGTGAAGCACGAACGGCATCCAGAGTTCCGATTTCGTGGCCCAGAACGGGGCAAAACGGAAACCCTGCGGCATCACGCCAACGATCGTGAACGTCTCGCCATCGAGTGTGAGGGGCTTTCCGACGACTGCCGGATCGCCGCCGAAATGCCGCTGCCAGAAGGCGTAGCTTAGAATCACTTCGTGGTCCGCGCCTTGCTTGTCTGCGCCGGCGGTAAACCAGCGGCCGAGAAGCGGCGGCACGCCGAGCATGGGCAAAATACTCTGAGAAATTCGCAGTCCTTCGACGCGCTCGGGCGAGGAAACGTTGGAAAGATTCACCGAACGCATTTCAGCCGCGCCCATCGATTCGAATGACTTCGATTGAGCTTGCCAGTCGATGAAGTTAGCAGGGGAGACGGGTCCGGTTTCGCTGCGGAGAATGGTTACGAGGCGGTCGGAGTCGTTGTAGGCAAGCGGGCGCAACAGGACGCTATTCACGACGGTGAAAATAGCGGCGTTGGCACCGATGCCGAGTGCGAGCGCCAGGATGGCGACGATGGTGAAACCCGGCGCGCGCAGCATCGAACGAGCGCCGAAGCGCAAATCCTGGAGAAATGTTTCGAAGAGGTTGGCGCCTGCGGCGTCGAGGCATTCCTCTTTGGTTTTGTCGAAGCCGCCGAATTCCAGGCGCGCGCGCCGCATCGCATCCTCGTGTGAGATTCCGCTGCGCATGAGGTCTTCGACGTACGCGTCGATGTGAAAGCGAAGTTCTGCGTCCATGCCGGTGGCGAATTCTTCGCGACGGGCTGACGATTGAAACAGCGACCGCAGGTGCTGCCAGAACGTCATGGTGTCTCCATTTTTACGACGCGACGTGCGCGGATTCGCCGGTCATTCGTAGCGCAGCGCCACAATTGGATCCACGCGCATGGCTCGGCGCGCGGGAACATACGACGCGAGCATGGCAACCGCAGCGAGCAAAAGTGCGACGGCGGCAAACGTGAGCGGGTCATATGAATTCACGTTGAAAAGCATCGCGCTGAGGAATCGCGTGAGCACGAACGCGCCCGCGAGACCGGCGACGACTCCGATGATAACGAGGCGAAATCCCTGACCGAGCACAAGGTTCATGATGTGTGACCGCTGTGCGCCGAGCGCGACGCGGACGCCGATTTCCTGCGTACGCTGGCTCACCGCGTAAGCGATGACGCCGTATATGCCGACTGCGGCGATGAGCAGCGCCGTTGCGGCGAAAACGCCGAGCAGGAGCAACGTGAACCGACGGTCGGCGTACCACTTCGAGACTTCGTCGCTGACCGTAGAGAACTCGGCGGGAAGCGTGGGATCGAGATCGTGGAAGATGCCGCGCGCGGTGGAGATGATTGCCGCGGGAGGCTGCTCGGTGCGGACGAGCAGGTTGTATGTGTCCGCGCCCTGAGGCCGCTGTCGATAATTTGTATAGATGAGCGGCGATTGCGGCGCGGTCGGACCGTCCATGCGCACATCGCCAACGACGCCGACGATAGTCATGATTCGCGTGTCGCCGTCCATGTTGCCAAACTCAATCGTCTGCCCGACGGGATCGGAATCGGGCCATTTCGCGCGAGCGAGGGCTTCGCTGATGATGGCGACGTGCGGCGCGTCGATGGTGTCTGAATCATGGAAGAGGCGGCCGCGCACCAGTGGAATCTGGAGCGCGCGGAAATAGCCTTCGCTGACGACGCAATATTCGGCGTCGCCGAGACGCGCCGGATCCTTGGCGAGGTTGCCGAATTCGTCCATCGATTTCGGCGGAGCAATTCCGTTCATCAGGATGAACGTTCCGTTGGCGGTTTGTCCCGACGGCGGCACGCTGCCGGTGAGGCCGACTTCGGTGACGCCGGGAACGCTGCGCAATTTCGCGAGAGCATTGTCGAGGAATTGCACTTCGCGCGGTTTGTCGGCGTCTGTTGCAGACGGCGGTGGAGAGAAGCGTGCGGCTACGACGTTCTCAGGGTGAAAGCCGCCTTGCACGTCAAGTAACTGGAGAAAACTGCGGCCGAGCAGACCTGCGCCCGCGAGCAGGATCAGAGTGATGGCGACCTGAGCGACGACCAGAACGCGGCGCGTGCGTTGGCCGGAGGCTGAGGGCGAGCCCGTGCGGCCGCCTTCTGCAAGCGCCGTCTGCGGATTTGCTCCAGACGCGCGCACCGCCGCGACGAGGCCGAGCACGACGGCGACGACGATTGCGACGCCGAGAGCGAACGCGAGCACGGCCCAATTCACGCCGATATTTTCTTTCAGCGCGAGCGCCGGCGGCGCGAGACGCGGCAAAATCGCGGCGCCCCACAGTGCTAGCGGAATTCCAGCGGCGGCGCCGAGAAGCGAGAGCAGAAGAGTCTCAACCAGAAATTGCGAGACGATGCGCGGGCGTCCGGCGCCGAGTGCGACGCGAACGGCGAGTTCGCGTTTGCGCGCCGCGATTTGCGCGAGCAGGAGGCTTGCGATGTTGGCGCAGCCGACGAGCAACAGAAACGCCGCACCGCCGGAAATCGCAAGCAGCGCGGGGCGCATTGGGCCGACCATCGAGTCTTGCAGCGTGCGGACGGCCGCGCCCGTCATCCACGTGTCGTCGCCGTACTGCTTCTTCAATGTTGCGGCGATGGATTGAAGATCAGCCTGCGCTTGCGCAAGCGTGACGCCGTCTCGCAGGCGGCCAAGCCCGTGCCAGTTGAGTGCAGTGCGGCTGTTGCGCGGCGCTTCGAGCTCGCGCGGAATCCAGACGGCTGCGTCGGTGGGGAAATTGAAACCCGCCGGCATCACTCCGATCACGGAGTAGTCGTCGCCTTCGATGTGCAGGCGCATGCGCGAAAAATCAGTACTCGCGCCGAGATAGCGTTGCCAGTAGCCGTAGTTGACGATTGCGGTACGCGCCGCGCCCACGTGTCGTTCGTCTTGCGCGAAGCTTCGGCCGATGAATGGTTCAGTGCGCATCGTGGAAAAGAAATCTTTGGAGACAACTGCGCCGATCGCCCGCGTGGGTTCGCTGCCGCCAGACATCGACACTGGGTACGCGGCGTACTCGGCCATCGTTTGTAGCGAGCGATTTTGCTGCTGAAGATCGGTGAAATTGGGATCGGAGAGGTTGCCTAGGCGGTCTTTGTCGTCGGTCTGCCAGATGCGGACGATACGATCGGGCTGCGGGTAGCCCAGCGGGCGCAGCAAGACGCCGTCGATGACGCTGAAGATAGCAGTGTTCGCGCCGATACCGGCCGCGAGCGTGATCACGGCGACGGCAGTGAAGCCGGGATTTTTGCGCAAGGTGCGAAATGCGTAGCGCAGATCCTGCGCGGCGTTTTCGATGAAGCTCACGCCGCGAGCTTCGCGGCATTCTTCTTTGGTTTTATCGACGGCGCCAAATTCAAGACGTGCGCGGCGCAAGGCTTGTTCTCGCGATGCGCCTTCGCGCACGAAGTCTTCGGCACGCGCTTCGATGTGGTGGCGCAGCTCAGCGTCCATCTCATTTTCGGAGGCTGAGCGCTGCGTTGTGTTGCGGAACCATGAATTGATCTTGCTCCAGGCAGACATCTCGATCTCCTTCTCGGGAAAGCTATTCGTAACGTAGCGCGACCATCGGATCGACTTTCGTCGCTCGTTGCGCCGGCAGGTACGACGCGACAAGCGTGACCGCCGCCACAGTCGCGACGGCGCCCGCGAGCGTAAGTGGGTCCGACGGTTTCAGACCGAACAGAGTGCTTTCGATCAGGCGCATCGTGACGAGCGTGGCCGGCACGCCGATCGCGATGCCGACGGCGAGCACCACGATCGATTCGCGCAAAATCAGCCACAGCACGCCGCCCTGTTGCGCGCCCAGCGCCATGCGTACGCCGATTTCATTGGTGCGGCGGACGACACTGTACGTCATCACGCCGTAGAGGCCGATGCACACGAGGAGCAGCGCCAGGAGCGCGAAGAAAATCGAGAGCTGCGAGATCAGCGTCTCGCGGCTCGTGAATTGGTCCACGTGCTCTTGAATTGTGTGGATGGAAGGGACGGGCATATTCGGGTCGAGCTGGTTGAGCGCGGCGTGGACGCTGGCCGCGGCGCGCTCTGGATTGCCCGAAGTGCGAATCTGCATCCACGAGACGTACGAGTTTTCGCCGGTCATCTGCGCCAGCGAGAGATACACGAGCCGGCGCGCGTTATCGCGGGGGCCGCTGTACAGGACGTCTTTCACCACGCCTGCAATTTCCCAGTCGCCATCGAGGCCGGGCATGTTCAGAACGAGCGTCTGGCCCACAGCGCCGCCATTCGGGAACAAATCGTGAGCGAGCTTGTCGTTGATTACCACGATGTGCGGCGCAGACGCGCCGTCGCGTGCTTCGATGACGCGTCCCTGCTCAAGGCCGAGGTGTAGCGTTTCAAAGTAATTCGGCGTCATGCGGAGAAAAGTGCTCTGGGTATCTTCGTCGGGATTCACGGGCCGACCTTTCACCGACACCGTGGTGGACCAGCTACCCATGGCCATGGGTGGCACATTGGAGAGGGATGACGCCTCGACGCCCGGGAGAGCGTTCATGCGATCGAGCAGCGTCCGGTGGAATCCGTCGAGTTGTTCCGGTTTGTAACCGGCGAGCTTCGGTTCAATATTCACGACAAGCAGGTGGGAACGCTCGAATCCGAAGTCGCGATTTTCGAGATTGCGCAGCGTGCGGAGGAAAAGGCCGGCGCCTACGAGAAGCACGAGTGACAGCGCCACCTGTGCGGCGATTAGAATCTGCGGCACCATCCGCGAACCGCGCGAGCTGCTTCCCACCGCCGAACGCACGCTCGAATTCAAGCCCGTCTGCATCGCCATCCGCGAAACGCTCAGTGCCGGCCCGATCCCGAACAGCACGCCGGTCAGCAGCGAAACGCCGAGGCTGAACGCGAGAACATGCCAATCCGGCATGGCCTGAATGGTCGTAAACTTTTCGCCCTTCGCAACAAACGCGATCAGCCCGCTAGTGCCCCAGTAGGCGAATACGAGACCCAAGGCTCCGCCGCACAACGACAGCGAGAGAGATTCCGTGAGCATCTGCCGCACGATTCGCCAGCGGCCGGCGCCGAGCGCGAGGCGCGTTCCGATTTCGTGTTCGCGCGCGAGAGTCTTCGCGAGCAGGAAATTCGCGAGATTGGCGCACGCGATCAGTAGCACCACTGCAACCACCGCCATCAGAATTCGAAGTGGTTGCTCGTAGCGCGAACGCAGTTGCGAAACGCCTTCCGCGCCGGGCAGAAGCTCGACGTAGCTCTTTTCGATTTCCTGTTTGCGCTCCGCGGTCGCGTCGCCTTCACGCGCGCGCATGTAGTCGCGCAGTTGCATCGTCATCCATTGCTGCGCCTGCGCACGCGAAACGCCCGGCTTCAGGCGGCCCATTATTTGCAGCCAGTAGTAACCACCGGGCGCGTTGAGCGACTCCGTCATCATGATCTGCGGCTGCATCCCGAGTGGAACCCAGAAGTCCGTCGGCACCGCTTCGCGATGCTCGCCGTAAAAATCGCGACCTGCCACGCCGACGATGGTGAGCGGCGTGCTGTTGACGGTAATCGTTTGTCCGATTGCATTCGGATCGGCGTTAAGCGAAGAGCGCCAGTAGCGGTCGCTCACTACGACTACCGGCCGGCTGCTTGCGCCGTTGTCGTCGGCGGGATCGAGCAAACGTCCGGCGGTCGCCGGCACGCCGAGAACGTCGAAATAATTTCCACTTACGAGAATCGTCTGAGCCGATCCGATGCCGCCCTCGCCACTGCGCCGCACCGTGGTGCGCAAAGCTCCGCCACTTTCGTACGCAGCGATGCCGCTGAACGCTTCGCCGCTCTGCTGCATACGCTGATAAAGCTCGTATGGGAAAAGATCGATCGAGCCGGAGATGCCGTCCACCACGCCGCCGTCGGTTTGCTTTCCGATCGAGACGAGGCCTTGCGGGTCTTTGACCGGCAGGGACTTCAATATCAGGTCGTTGATCAGGGTGAAGATGGCGGTGTTGGCGCCGATGCCGAGGGCGAGCGAGAGGATCGCGATCGCCGTGAAGCCCGGGCTACGGCGCATGGTGCGGAACGCGAAGCGCAAATCCTGCAATAGATTTTCAATCATGCTGACTCCCTGCGCCTCGCGGCATTCTTCTTTCATGCGATCGACGGCGCCAAAGTCCAGGCGTGCGCGCCGGAGCGCTTCGTCGTGTGAGAGGCCGGCATCGTCGCGCTGGAGCGCGTCGGCGTACGCTTCAACGTGAAAGCGCAGCTCGACATCCATGTCGCCTTCGTAGCTGCCGCGATACTTGAGCGCCTTCAGCCAGGTTTGCAGCTTCGACTTCGCGCTCATTCGTGCCTCAGTGCGATCAGCGGATCGGTTTTCATCGCGCGGCGCGTGGGGATGTAGCAGGCGGCCATCGTCACCATGCCCATCACGATCGCGGCGAACGCAAATGTGAGCGGATCGACGGGCGACACGCCATATAGTTCGCTTGCGAGCAGGCGCGTGGCGAGCAGTGCGAACACGAGACCTACGGAAATGCCGATGAGGGCGTACTTCAGGCCTTCGCGCATCACCATCCACAGCACATCCCGTTTCTGCGCACCGAGCGCCATGCGAATTCCGATCTCGCGCGTGCGCTTCGCCACTAGAAACGACAGCACGCCGTAGATGCCGATCACTCCCAGCAGCAATGCAACTCCGGCGAACGCGACAAAGAGCCATGCTGTCGATGCGGGTGTCGCTACGGAATCCGCGACGACTCGGGTCATGGAGCGAACGTCGCTCGCGGGAACTTCGGGATTCAGTTGCGCAACAGTGGTGCGCAAAATCTCCTGTACTTGGCGGTCGTCGAGGCGCGTATCAATTGTGAGCGTCATGTCTGACGGTATGCCGCCCTGTTCCATCGTCGCTTTCGTGGTGAAGGGGATGTAAATCACGCCGTCGAAAAGATCGGGGGCGTTTTGCGAGAAGGAGTAGGCGCGCGTATCGGGAACGACGCCGACGACGGTGCGCCACTCCTGTTCGCCGCTGAAGCGGAAATGGTGGCCGACGGCGTCTGCGGCGGGCCACAGGCGGTGAGCCGTAGCGGCGCTCATCACTGCTACGGGCGCACTGGTTTCGTCTTGCGCGCTGAAAGTGCGGCCCGAGCTGATGGGCATCGACATCACGCTGAAATATTCCGGCGTGACGACGTTGAGCCACACCAGCGGCAACGGAGCGCTGCTGTCTGGGGGATGCCCTTCGATTTCGAGCGAACGCTTCGCGATGCGACCGTCGAGCGGCAGCGTGTTGATGAGCGCCGCGCCATTCACGCCGGGATGCGATTCGATGCGCTGCACAAGCTCACGATAGAAAGAAATGCATCTCTGAGCGTCGCTGCAGAATTCTTCGTTGGGGGTGATGCGAGCCGTGGCGGTGGTTGCGACGCGGAAGCCCAGATTCGCGTGCGAGACGGTCCAGAAGCTGCGGATCAGAAGTCCTGCCGCGATCACGAGCAGCACGGCGAGCGCGATTTCTGTGGTGGCGAGCGCGCCGCGCAGCGCCTGCGAGACGGATTTCGCTGCGCCGCGGCTCGCAGAGCCGAGCGACTCGGCAATCGCGGTTCGCGAAGCGTGGAGCGCGGGCGCGAGGCCGAACAGAAATCCGGTGACGATGGCGAGCGCGCCGGTGAAGAGCATCACGCGCCAGTCGATGTGCGCTTCAGCGAGGCGCGGCGTGTCAGGCGGCAGCGCGATTTTCAGAATTTGCAGTCCCTCAGTCGCGAGCAGCACGCCGACTATGCCGCCGATTCCAGCGAGCAGCACGCTTTCGGTGAGAAGTTGACGCACAAGGCGTGTGCGGCCGGCGCCCATGGCGGTGCGAACCGCGATTTCTTTTTCGCGAGTGGCGGCGCGCGACAACGCCAGATTTGCAACGTTAACGCACGCGATGAGCAGAATTAGTCCCACGGCCCCGAGCAACAGCACGAGGCGGCCGCGCACATCGGAGACAAGGCCGGTCGCGAGCGGGACGACGCTGATGTTTGCATTCCAACTCTGTGGCATCGGCCAGGGGAATAGCTCCCCGACGTGCGCCTGGAACATTCGAATCTCAGTTCGAGCGCGCGGCAGCGTCTGGCCTTCGCGCAGGCGGCCGAAAATATTCAGAAAATCGCCGGCCCAGTAGGAGTGCGTGTCGCTCGGATCGTTGCGCAGCGGAATCCACACTTCGGTCTTTGCGGAGGGGAAGCGGAAATCAGCAGGCATCACGCCGACCACGGTGCGATTCACGCCTTCGAGTGAAATCGGATGGCCGATGATCGACGGATCGGAGCCAAACCGGCGCTGCCACAGCGAATCGCTCAGCACGACGAAGTTGTCTTGCCCCGCGTGGTCTTGCCCGGCTAGAAATGTGCTGCCGAGTGCGGGTTTTGCGCCAAGCACGGAGAAGAATTCTGCGCTCACCAGCGTTCCGGTCAGACGCTTGGGATCGCTGTGCCCGGTGAGATTGAATTCGTGGCCTTCCGCGTACGCGGCAGGCTCGATCGAGGTGACGCGTTCGCGCATCGCGACGAACGCGCCTTTCGGATACGTGCCGGTGACATCGACAAGCTTTTCTGTCTGAGGAAAGGGAAGGGGCCGCAGCAGAATTCCATCCACCAGGCTGAAGATCGCGGTGTTCGCGCCGATGCCGAGCGCGAGCGTCATCACTGCGACGGCCGTGAACCCGGGATTCTTGCGCAGCACGCGAGCGCCGTACTTCAAATCCTGCACAAAAGATTCGATTGTGCCGACGCCGCGCGATTCGCGGCACTCTTCCTTGGCCTTATCGACTGCGCCGAATTCGAGTCGCGCTTGCCGTAGAGCTTCGTCGCGCGTCAATCCGGGTCCGCCATGCTCACGCAGCAGGTCCTCGGCGCGCGCCTCGATGTGGAAACGCAGCTCCGCATCCATGTCCGATTCGATCGCGGTGCGGCCGGTGAGGCCGCGAGCCCAGGAACGCAGCTGGCTCCACATTGCTAGACCTCCTCCGGCTTGGTACTCAGAATTCCGGCGATCAGATTCGCCATGCGATTCCACTTTTCCGTTTCCGCGAGCAGGCGGCGCTTTCCGGCGGCGGTGAGCCGGTAATATTTCGCTTTGCGCTTATTTTCGGATTCGCCCCATTCGCTTGCGATCCATCCCTGATGCTCCAGCCGATAGAGAGCGGGGTAGAGCGAGCCTTGCTGGATCTCCAGGCGCTCTTTTGAGATTTGCTGGATGCGCAGCAGCACGCCATAACCGTGCAGCGGGCCGAGCGAAACGGCTTTGAGGATCAGCATGTCCAGCGTTCCCTGCAGCAACTCCATATTCTTGTCCAAAGGAGGTCTCTCCTAGATGCACTAGGAATGTAAGGCTGAGTCTCCTAGACTGTCAAGGAGAGATACGCGGTTGCCTGGAGAAAAGTTCAGCGGAAATTTATCGGGAGAAAAAGACTCCGCTGGTCCTTATATGGAGCCTTGGAACGGGGGTGGGTTATGGCGCGCTCGGGGCGTTATCGACGTTGACCACGGCGCAAGCGTTGGCGTCGGACACCGCGTGCTTGCAATTGTCGAGCGCCGCTTTGCGCGCGTCCTCCGCCGTCAGCTTCGCGGTGGCAAAGCCGTATCCGTGAGCGGACTTCGCGAACGCCTTGTGAGGGCCGAGCAGCAAGTAAGCGTGAAAAGCTTGAGCGCCGCTCTCGCTCAGGCCGTCGGGCGTCGCCACATCAGGAGCGCGAACTTCCGGATACGGCTCGGTGAGCGGCGATAGCGAGTGCGCGCTGAGCCATTGGGTTACGGTGTCGCTCCATACGTCCGGATGGCGGAAGAGCGAGTGCCCGTCGTCGCCGATGGCTGGCGCGATCACGAGCTGGCCTTGACCGCCTTGCGAGCGAAACGCGTCGTCAAACTTGTGCGCGAGTTCGGGCCAGAAATATTTGTCGTTCTCCGCGTACAGCCAGAGCATCGGCACGCGCGACGTCTTACCAAAATCCTTGAACGTGTGAATCAGGTTGCCGGGATCGCAAACGTCATGGTCGGACTTTGATCCACGGCCGCCGGCGAAGCTGATGGCGGCGATCAACCCGGCTGGCGCTTGCGCCGTGAGGGCGACGGTTGCGAGGCCCCCAGTTGAAACGCCCACCGCCATCACGCGCGACGTATCAACTTGCGGCAGTTCGCGCGCATACGCGATCGCTTGCGCCAGATCCTCGGCGGATTGTTCTGCGACGGTGCGATAGTCGCGCGAATCGCACGGACCGACGCGCCGACCTTCCTGCTCACCGCCGGAATGGCCGTAGCCGCGCCGCACCACGACGATCACAAACCAACCGCGCCGCGCGAACCACATCGCCTGCGGGAGCAGCGACCACGGCGTCACGGTGAGATGTTCCTCGGGTTTTCGCGACGAGCCGTGCGTCATCACGACGAGCGGATGCTTGCCCGGTGCGTCGAAATAAACCTGCAGCGCGTCGAGGCCCGTCGGCGCGGCTTGCACCCAGGGAATCGTTACTTCGCGCTCGACGTAGCCCTGCGCGTGCGCCACGGGCGCTACAAGCGACGCCAGCGCGCAGCAAAACGCCGCCACAGAATGTTTGCGTAAACGCATGACGGTGATTGTCGTTGCGGGATTGGGCGAATGCAAGCGGAGCGATTCCCAGCGGATACCGGTTACGCCGGGCGAGTTGCTGCCTGCGCAACTTCCTCGGTCACCACTACAAATTTCTTTAGGTTCGCCATCCCGAACGATGTGGTAATTGCAACGTCCGAGGCATCACGCCCGGCTGCCATCAGCACGCGGCCGATTCGTGGAGTGTTGTGCCGCGCGTCAAACGTCCACCAGCGATCGTCGAGGTAGGCTTCAAACCAGGCGCTGAAATCCATCGGCTCGGGCGCAGCGGGCACGCCGATGTCACCGAGATAGCCGGTGACGTAACGCGCAGGAATGTTCAGCGCGCGGCACATCGTCACGGCGAGATGCTGGTAGTCACGGCAGACGCCGAAGCGCTCGGTGTAAACATCGAGCGCGCTTTTTGAAGGACGCGCATACCGGTAGCCAAACGTAACCCGCGTGTGAACCCAATCGCAAACCGCCTGCACGCGCTGCCATCCGGGCGGAACGGTGCCAAACAGTTCGAGCGCGATCATCGAGAAGCGATCCACCTCGCAGTATCGGCTGTTATAGAGGTAGCGCAGCACGTCAGGCGGGAGCTTGTGCACCGGTACTTCGCGCGCGGCGGGCGCCACAGGGTCGTGCAGGCCCGAATCGGCGATGAATGTTGAATTCGACAAACGCACCGTGCCTTGTGGCGCCAAGAACCGCGTGCAGCGGTTGCCAAAACTATCGAGAAACGTGTCAGACGACGTTTCCGGCTCGATTCGGAGCTCGTCCGGAGCGCGCAGATCTCCTTTGCGCGACGGATGGACACTGAGCAGCGTCACGATCGCCGCCGGCGCCGGCAGCTCGAATTCGATTTCGTAGCCTGCACGCAGCAGCATCGGTGAAGGTACGTGCAATCCGTGAACGCTCAAATCGCCTCCTGTACCGCAAAGAGGCCGTCATTGTGCATCAAGCGAGCGCGTTGGGTGATACAGCGAAGTTCTGATGGCTGCCATCAGCGTTCACGTATGTATCGCTGCTTGCGCCGCAGCACGGCACGACCGGCCAAAAAAAAGGCGCGCACCTTGCGATGCGCGCCGCGTGAAAAGACACTCGCTACGTTTTAGTGGTGGTGATGATCGTCGTGATGTTCCTCATGCACGGCGTGGCCTTCGTGCGCGGCCTGGCGCTCCGCTTGGCTGCGCGCCACAGCCTCGTGGTGTTCGTCGTAGTGAACGGCGGCGCGATTGTACGGGCCCGGTCCGGGACGGTGGTAAGCCACTCCCGGATACGGATGAACGTAAACACCGCGATTCACCCACGTGCGGTGCCACGCGACGTTGTTCACAAACATTTCGTGCGTACCCCAGCCGAACCGCGTGTAGCCCCAGCCCCACGGACGGAAAAATCCGCCGATGCCGACGCCGAAACCAAATCCAATCGCACCGCCGATGAAAAATCCCGGACGCGGCGCGGCGTACACCACGACGGGGTTATACGCCGGCACGACGATGTAGCCCGGATCAACGGGCGCGATCGTCACGTATGGACCGGGTGTCACGACGATTTGTTGGTTCGTGCGAAGGTAGCCGTAGCTGTACGCCTTCTGGCGGTCGCGCTGCACGGCGTCCATCACGGCGTTTTGATCGGCGAGCACGGCGTTGCCGAGATCGGTGGTCCAGCCCATGTCACTCGCCATCGTGTCGAGCACGCTCGGGAAGGGAATCAGGGCCTGCACGCTGGGATCAAAAGGCAACTGATCCTGCTGAATCGCATTCGCGAGCGCCTGGCCGGTGAGGTAATGATGTTCGTCGGCGTATTTTGCGGCGTCTGGAATTTGGTCGCTGTATGTGGACGCAGTGAGCACCTGCGCGAGGAGCGAATCGGGATAGAGTGCGATTCGTCCCGTGATTTGGTCGAGCTGTGCAGGTGAGAATGATGGCGGCGGCCCTTGCTGTTGCGCATCTTGCGGAGGCGGCCCCTGCATATTCGGATCCTGCTGTTGCTGCTGCGCTTGTGTAGCGATCGGCGCGGCGATCATGGCAACGCACAGCGTCATCGCGACGGCCGAATAGGTTGCGTCTTTGATGAACCGGGCGAGTTTCATTGTTTTCTCCTTCGTAACTAGGTCCACGTCTTTGACGCTCCGCACGCCGTTTTGGGCGCGCGTGGACTTGAGCGCTGTGCGCATGTACGATGCGCAGCGCCACACTGTATGAAACACGAACGGGCCTGGAGAGTTTCGCCGATGCGCCTTCGCAATGTGCTGATTTCGAGCGGGATACTGATTTGCGCTGCTGGCGCCTCAAATGGGCTGTTAATGCGCGCGCACGCTGACCCGTCGCGGGCGACGGCCGCGCAAACTGCGAGTACAGAGTTACCGCCGCAAGAATTACTGAGACTTTCTGACGATTTTTGGATGTGGCGCGCCGCGACGCAACCGTTTACGACGGACGATATTCCGCGTCTTGATCGGCCGAATGGGCCGCGGGACTGGTCCGCGGCGGGCATCGCGAAGCAGCGCGCAGCTCTCGCAGAATTCGACAAGCGCTACAAAGCCATCGACGCAAGCCATTGGCCGATAGCGGCACAAGTGGATTACCGGCTCATCGGCTCCGCGCTCGCACGCGTTCATTGGGAGCTGGATGTGAACCCGCGTTGGCAGCGCGACCCTACCTTTTATGTAGATCAAACCGTTGGCGCGATTACGGACGCGATGCTGGCTCCGAGCCCTGCTGGAGAGGCGAACGCAAACGTAATTCGGCTACGAATGGAGGAAGTTCCGGGGTTGCTGCGCGCTGCAAAGGCGAATCTGCATCCTGTGAAGCCTTTTGCTGAGCTCGCGATTGCATCTCTCACCGACGTTCGGCGTAACCTCTCGCAGGCTACCAACGCTGTCGCAATATATTCGCCATTCCGCGGTGGAATCGACAATGCGAGCACTTTCGCGTCGTCAGTCCGAGAGGCCATCGCCGCTCTCGAGGATTACCGCGCGTGGCTGCAAGCGAATCTGGCGTCGATGCCGGCCGACACTGCGATCGGCCGCGACAAGTACGAATACTTCCTCTACAACGTCGCGTTGATCCCGTACACGCCGGAACAGATGCTCGAGCTGAGCCGGCAGGAGTGGGCGCGATCGGTGGCGTTTGAAACTTACGAGAAACAGCGCGATCGCAACGTGCCAGAGCTGACCATGGCGGCGACCACCGAGGAAGAAATCGCGCGCGGCGAACGCGACGAACTCGCGATCCGCAAATTTCTCACGGACAATCGCATCCTCACCGTACCGCCCGACCTGCCGCACTACGAATTGCGCGCCATGCCGGCCTATCTCGCGCCGCTCTCAGATTTCACCGAGATGGACGACTTCACGAATCTCGCGCGCATGAACGACCCCGGCATTCGCTGGATCGAGCCGCCGTCTTCGAACCTCGGCTACTTCTGGCTCGCGGAAACGAAAGACGCGCGGCCAGACATCGTTCACGAAGGCGTGCCGGGCCACTTCTTTCAAATGTCGCTCTCGCGCCGCAGCCTCGATCCGATCCGCCGACAGTATTACGATTCCGGCGCGAACGAAGGCATTGGCTTCTACTCCGAGGAAATGATGTTGCAAAACGGGCTTTTCGACGACAGTCCGCACACGCGCGAGATCATTTACAACTTCATGCGCCTTCGCGCGCTGCGAGTGGAAGTGGACGTGAAACTCGCGCTGGGACAATTCACGATTGCGCAGGCGGCGGATTATCTCGCCTCGCACGTCCCGATGGACGCGAAGACGGCGCACGGAGAAGCTTCGTTCTTTGCGTCGGTGCCGGGGCAGGCGATCACGTACCAGGTGGGGAAGAGTCAGATTCTCTCGTTCCTCGCCGACGCGCGCACCGCGCAGGGCGAGAAATTCGATTTGCTCCAGTTCAACGACACGCTCTGGCGCAACGGCAACGTGCCGATCGTGCTACAGCGCTGGGAATATTTGGGCGATGACGCCGAACTGCGCACGATCGATTTGCGTCGCGCCGGTTCACGCCTGAACTAGTTCGCCGCTTCCAATCAGCCTGCGGTGCACGAGCGCGCAAAGCAAACATGCGATAACCAGCACGCCGAAATACCAACACGAAAACCAAATGCTGTAGCCGGCCAGCGAGCCTCTGGGGCTCAGCAGGTGATCGGCGACTGCCCGATACAGCATTAGCGCGCCGACCTCCAGCGCTGTGAGCGCGAGCCAAAGCCCTGCCAACGCTGCAACGCTACACCGGCCAGGCGCAGACCACATCGCGCTTCCGACCATGGCGACGATCGAAATCGCTGCGAGCGCTGGCACGACCGGCACCCACCAGAACCAACCCATCACACCGCCCAGCACGCCGAAGCCGAGCGACAGTCTCGTGAGACGGTCGCGCGTGCCGAAGCGGATTACCGAAAATAAAAATATGACGCACGAAAGGGCGCCGACCGTCGTCACGAATCCGACGAACAAGTTTAAGCCGATGCCCCTCGGAATAACGTCCGGACCCGCGGTAATTCCGACGGCGAAATACCGCGGCGACCACCAACAGCCCGCAGCCGCGAGTAGAAAGCCGCAGACGGGGCGCCACGCGAACGACGCGAGCACTCCGGCGTACGCGCGCCAGAACCATGCGTCGCCTTTCTCGCCAGCGGCTTCCGCCAAATCTCCCACGACGGATGCGGCGCGCGCACGATCCATGAATAGAGCCAGCAGACCTTCGGCAAATTTCTGATTACGCATACGCTCCTCCTCGCAACTTTAGTCCGTGCAGTAATCGTTGATATGCGCGTTGCGCCCGCGCGACGGCCGCTTCACCCGAGCGCGTCACTTTGAAATATCGTTTCGCTCGCCCACCGCGCTCCGGCGTTGGATCGCCCATGCGCGAGGTGAGCATTCCCTTGGCTTCCAGTCGGTCGAGCGTGGTGTACATCGCGCCGGGCGTTGGGCCGCGATCGGTACACTTTTCGATCTCCGCGCGTATGGACGCTCCATACGCCGCGTCGCCGAGCCGCAAGATGGCCAGCAGCACAATTTGTTCGAACTCCCCAAGCTGGTCAGTCATAATGACTGCAAAGTAGAATAAACAGACAGCGATGTCAATAGTACGGTCACAGCGGTATGGCTATCATGCGCGAAGCGTTACTGGCGGGAGCGGCAGGCGGTGACCCGGAGACAGAGAGAGAAAGCTCACGAGAAGATCTTACGCGCCGGTATCGTCTGCGCCCGTGTGGCCGTGCTCGACCGGCTCAAACTCCGGTTCTTCGAATCCGAGGATAACCCAGACTTCCTTGGCCGAGCGCACCACGTGGAGATTCGGCCGCGTCTCCTGCCCGAGCAGCTCAAACATACGCGCGAGCCCGAAGATCGAAGGGGAAGGCGCGATGATGAATCGCGGCGCTTCGCGGTCCTGAATCGCCGGCGGCAGGATTGCGAGCTCGCGTACATCTTGAGGCGAGAGGTCGAACGTGGTGACGCCGCTGAAATCGACGATACCGATCAGCGAGCCGTGCCCGCGGTCAAGGACGAACGCGGCGGTTTCGCCGAGGAATCCGCGCAGAGTCTCAAACGTGATAGTGCCGTCAAAGCTTGCACGGAAAATGCGCTGCGCGGGCGCGAATTCGAGCGAATAGGGCATGGGCGTGTCGGGGCGCCGGTCGGATGTTCCGATACTGGCACTTGGCTCCGAGAATCGCAACCGTTTCCGGATTCACTGGGGCACCCGCTTGCCACAGTGTGTCCCAAAGGGCGTAAAGATTGAATAAAGGGCCCGTGACGATTCGTCGCAAGCATAGTTTTAAGCGGCAGTGATAGAGTACGGGCGGAATCGGTGCTAGAGTTTCGGCTCCATTTCCTCTCCAGGAGGCTCACGCTCATGGGACGTCCTGTAGTTCACTTCGAAATCGGCTGCCGTGATTCCGCTAAAACGCAGAAGTTTTACAGCGACATGTTCGATTGGAGCATCACTCCGGCCGGCCCGGCCGCGCTGATCGCTCCGGAGAAGCTCGGCATTGGCGGCCACATCAGTTCTCTCGGGCACGAGCCGCACCACTACACGATTTTTTATGTCGATGTGGGAGACGTAGCCGCTGCGCTGAAAAAAGCCGAGAGCCTCGGCGGGAAGACGCTCGTGCCGCCGGTCGATATTCCCACCGGCACGTTCGCTTGGTTCACGGATCCCGAAGGCAACACTGTTGGGCTTTGGAAGGCGAAGGCCTAACGAAAACGCTTCTAAAAACGATTTCGGTCGGAGTCGGGCGTCACTCGCCACTATCGTGCTCCGCAAAAAAAATAATCGTCGGGCCATGACGGGATGTGTGTATCATCGCGGCCTCCTGGACCCCGAAAGGGAATTGCTCGCCCCGGCCCTGACGGAATTCAATTTCGGAGTCGCTCATGAATCGTGCCTGCCGGTTTGCTCACGTCGTTGCTGTCGCCTGCATCGCCGTCGCTTCGCTGGTCGCCTGCTCCGGCCGAGTGACCGTTCCATTCAATTCGGACGTCGCCGGATCCTCGCATCAAAAGCTCGCGCGGGCGGCCATGGAACGTCACCGGATGGCGTTGCTCCTGTCGCATCTGGCTGCCGCGAAATCGACAGCCGCCTCTCCTGCCACAATCCCCACACTCGCGCCGTTTCAAGGCAACCTCACCGTGGTGCCGACCGTGGCCGCCAATGGCGTCGCCCTCCAGCGCCAGGCGGACTGCTCGCTGCTCTTCACCAATTTTGAATACAACTTCACCACAAGCCAGTTGACGGCGACGGTCGATTCCCAAACTCCCGGTTACGAAAAAATCCTGCACGAAGCCGCGGGGCTCACCACCACTCCCGACGTATTTGCGAACGGCTGCACGGACTCGACGCTCGGCCTCGCCTCGGATCACACCGCATTTCTTGGAATAGGGAAGAGCGGGCAATACATCGGCGCTGCGCTGGATGTGGGAGCTATCTACGTGGCGACCATGACCGGCACCAACTCCTTTACTTTCTCCACGCCGGCCCAGCTCACCCCAGACCTGCCCGCTGTTTCGATCATGGGCGCCGACCTGAACAAAGACGGAAATCAGGACTTAATCTCAACCAATAACAACGGCGTCGATTCGTCGGTCAGCGTGTTTCTGGGCAACGGTGACGGGACGTTTAAGCCGGCGACGAACTACGAAATTCCGGGCGTCAACGCCAACTACGGTTTCATCAACGACATGAACGGCGACGGCAAACTGGATTTCGTCGTCGCCACCGGTATTCAGAGCACGTTCCAGTTCCTGATCTATTTGGGCGATGGCACTGGGAAATTTGCAGCTCCGGTACCGTTTACGCCCGCCTCAAGTTCGCTGAGTTTCGATTCGCGATTCGTTTCCGCGGACGTGAACGGCGACAATCACGTGGACATCATTACCTCGGATGGCGAAGTCCTCCTTGGGCAGGCCAGCGGGACGAATTTCACCGCCGGCGCTCAGGCGTTTCCGCCGATTGCCGGCAGCAACGAACTCGCGCCCGGCATGATCGTCGGCGATTTCAACAACGACAAGAAAGTCGATCTCGCCACCGACGATGGCACCGTAATTCGCACATATCTCGGTAAGGGCGATGGCACGTTTTCGGCCGGCCCGGCCTACTCCACGATATCCAATCGCGGCCTGATTCTCGGCACCGACATCGATGGCGACGGCAATCTCGACATGCTCAGCGGCTTCTTCGGCCCCGCACTCTACGGCGGCGACGATTACTTGCCCAATCAGGCCTACGCGCTGATGGGCAATGGCGACGGCAGTTTCGTTGGCGCTCCGGTGCTCCCGATCGTATATACCGGAACGAATCTGGCGGATTTGAACGGCGATGGTCGTCCGGACCTGGTGGGACTGGTGACCTCGCCCACGCAGACTTCGTTCGTCACGTATTTGACGGGCGCGAACGGTGTTCCCGTCGCCGGCCCAACCTTGCCGGTGACGCTCAATTCCGGGATCGGCGTGGATTCGTTCGCAGTGGGAGCTTTCAACACAAATACCAACAACGATCCCGGCCTGATCTACCTCGACAACAATCCGAACGGGCAATCCTTCTACGTCTCAACCGGCTCGGGAAATGGAAGCTTCAGCGGCACCACAATTATTCCCGCGCCGAGCTTGGTTCCGGCTGGAAATAACGACCTTGGTCAAAATCTCTCCGGCTTGCAACTCGCCGATTTCAACCACGACGGCAAGCTCGACATCGCTTACTGGTTTTACGACCAAGCCAGCGCCACGCAGATCTATTACGAAGGATTCGCTGTGCAGCTCGGCAACGGCGATGGCACGTTTGGCGCGCCACACATCACGCTGACCTACCAGAGCGCAAGCGCCCCGATCCAGTTTCCGGAAAATGAACTCAGCGGCGTGCAGGACGTGAACAACGACAATTTTCCAGACGTCTTCATGGTTGTGCCAAGCCAAGTCAAGGGCAGCATCCAGCCCCCCACCGTACAGTTGTTCGTTGGCAACGGCGACGGCACATTTCAGGCGCCGAACACGCTCACGGTTACTCCCAACATTCTTCCCGTCGTTCCGCTTGGAGTGCAGGGTTCGCCGTTTGCGTTTGCGGATCTGAATGGCGACGGGAAACTCGACCTGGTAACGGTAGGTTCATCCGCCGATGGCTCGATTCCACAGGCCGCCATCACGCTGGGCAATGGCGACGGCACGTTTCAGTTGCCGGCGATTCTCACGTTTGATGGCTTCGGTTACCCGGCCAGTGCCGCACTGGGCGATTTTAACGGCGACGGAAAGTTGGATCTCTTTATTCCCGGCGCCGGAGTCAACACCGGCGGCGTGTTTCTCGGCAACGGAAACGGCACATTCCAGACCACTGCAAACAGTGACGGCACTGTCAGCGCGACGCAGTTGGTTGCTCTTGCAACCAACGGCGCAGCCACCGCCACGGATTTGAACGGTGACAAAGTGCCGGACGTCTTGGTCGGCAACGTCGTCTTGATCAACAAATCGAGCGCGGTGGTTACACCGGCTACCACCAGCACGGCGCTTTCGTCGTCGCTGAATCCATCCACGGTAGGCGCGACCGTCACCTTCACCGCCACCGTGACTTCAGCCACCGCGGGCACGATCACTGGATCGGTCGCATTTTTTGACGGCGCTACTCAAATCGGAACGGGAACGATTTCAGCTGGCGTGGCGACATTCACCAACTCAACGCTCGCGCAAGGTACGCACTCCATCACCGCGCAATACGGCGGCGACACCAATTACGCCGAAAGCACTTCGCCTGCGGTCTCGCAGGTCGTCAACGCCGGAGGCACGGCATCCACCGCCACGGCGCTCACTTCGTCGCTAAACCCATCGAAGGCGGGGGCGAGTGTGACGTTCATGGCGGCGGTGACTTCCGCCACGCCGGGGACGATCAGCGGTTCCGTCTCGTTCTATGACGGCACGAAATTGCTCGACACGCCGATCACGATGACCGGCAACCTCGCGAATCTGACAATCAGTAATCTGGCTCAGGGAACGCACACGATCACCGCGCAGTACAACGGCAACGCCAACTACGCGACAAGCACCTCGTCGGCCGTCTCGCAGGTGGTGAACGCAGCGGGTACAGCGGCGACGACAACTTCGCTGACGTCTTCGCTCAACCCTTCTACAGTTGGCGCGGCCGTTGCGTTTACCGCGACGGTGACTTCCACGACGCCGGGAACGATCAGCGGGTCCGTCTCTTTCTTCGACGGCGCGAAAATGCTCGACACGCCGATCACGATGACCGGCAACATCGCGACCCTGACGATTTCAAATTTCGCTCAGGGATCGCACACCATCACTGCGCAGTACAACGGCAACGCGAATTACGCGACGAGCACATCACCGGCCGTCTCGCAGGTCGTGAATGCGGGTTCGACGACAGCGACCAGCACCACACTCTCCGCTTCGTCCACGAACGCGCCATCCGGCACGAACATCACGTTCTCGGCGACCGTCGCGGCATCTACTTCATCGTCGGCGCCGGCGACGGCCCGGAGATCGCTGGCGGCGCAATCTGCGCCTGCGGTAACGGGCACGGTTACGTTCTTTGACGGCGCTACGCAGCTTGGCACCGGCAGCGTTGGCGCCGGCGGCGTCGCCACGTATCAGAATTCGACGCTCGCGGTTGGCGCGCATTCGATCACCGCACAATATGACGGCGACACGATTTACTCCGCCTCAACTTCACCAGCGGTGCAGGTCACGATTACGGCGGCAGGCGGCTCGTTTACGATTGGCGCGAGTCCGGCAAGCGTTTCCGTTACGAAGTCCACGCCTGCGACGACCAATATTACGGTCACGCCCGCGGGCGGATTCAATCAGGCCGTGACGTTTTCGTGCGGCACGGTGACGAGCTTCAGTTGCTCGTTCTCGCCCGCAAGCGTCACGCCCAACGGCGGCGTCGCATCCAGCACGCTGACAATCTCTTACAATCCCGCCGCGGCGCGCGCTACACAGCAAGCGTCGGTCTTCGTTGGTCCGATGGGCATCAACGGCGCAAGTGGATCTGGAACGGCGCGGCTGACGCGTCGCGTCGCGTTCGCGCTCGGTGGGGAATTGCTCGTCCTCGGGCTCCTGCTCACCACGCGCCGGAAGAAATTCCTCGCGTACGGAACAGGGCGCTTCGCCTACGCGCTCGTACTGTGCGCGCTGGCGGTGACTCTCATGGCCGGCTGCGGCAGCAATAATTCTTCGCCGCAATCCACCACCATCACCGTAACTGCATCATCAGGCACACAGAGCGCAACTACGATAGTGGACGTCTCCTACAAAAATTAGCGCGCGCCCGTCCGCCGTCCGACAGCCTCCCAGGCGGTCGTCCGACGAACGACGACATTCGCGACGAGCACTACCGCCCGGCGGACCGAGCCTCAATTGCTCCGTGCCGCACTGGCACTTGTGCGCGTACGTGACCGCGCAATTATTGGTTCACGCCTTCGCGCCAACCGTGCGAACCATCGCCGCCTTCGAATCGCGCGCAAATCGCTTTTGCAGCGCACGCGCGATCGGCGCGCCGAGCCGCGCCACATTGCCAGGCCGCGAGAACGCGTAGAGGTCGTACCACACCGCTCCATCCGTGTGCAGCTCCACGCTGAATCGCTCCTCGCCAATCTCACCGTGTCCCACGAGCGTCCCGTACGCGAATCCGTAGCGCTCGATTTCGTCGCTCGCCTCGTCGATCGTGTAAACAACGCGGCACGGATTCAGCGACCAAAATCCGAAGTGCGAAACGAGCGCCGCCACGTTCGTACCCGCAGTGATCCTCGCGCCAGGCCAGCACAGTTGCACCCACGGCATGTCGAACATTTTCCAGTCGCGCACAGCTTGCTTCGCGCGTTCGAACGTTGCGCGCCCCTCGCCCAGCTGTACGCGATTGTGGTCCACGTTGTATCCCACAACTGGAGCCGCTCCATGGCGAGATTGACCGGTTTCCGGATACGAAAAAGTGTTTTCGAACTGCGCTTCGAGAAACGCGTCAACGGCGGCCCGTTTAGGTTTGGTCAGCAGGAACATTCAGTTGAATTGGTGGACTCGCCGCTACTTGCCGAGTGCCGCGGCCACGTCGCGCAGCGGCGGCGCATCGTCACTATACGCGAAGCTGCCGTGCTCGCTCATCTCACGGCCCGCGCGCAGCAGCGCTCCGTACGCCGCGCGCGAGAGAAGACTTCCGACGCTCACGCGCTTCACTCCCATCGCGGAAAAATCCGCGAGTGTAAACGTCATGCCCGGAATCCCGGCTAGCACATTCACAGGTTTGTTCACGGCGTGCACCACCGTCTCGATCTCTTCGCGCGTCCTGAGCCCGGGCGCGTAAAGCACGTCCGCACCGGCATCTTGAAACGCCTGCAGCCGCGCGATCGTATCTTTGAGATCCGGCCGTCCGACGATGAAGTTCTCCGCGCGCGCCGTCAGCGTAAACGGGAAGGGAAGCGCGCGCGCCGCAACAACCGCCGCACGAACCCTGTCCGCAGCGTGCGAAATCTCGTACGGTGCTCGCGCGTCACCACGCGACGGAACGTCTTCCACCGACCCGCCAACCAACTTCGAAACTCCCGCCCGCCGAATCGTTTCTGTCACCGCCTCAGCCCTGTCGCCAAAGCAGTCGCCGAAATCGACGCTCACCGGTAGGCCGGTCGCCGCCGCGAGCTGTTCGGCGTGCGTCAAAGTTTCTTCACGAGTCATTGCTCCGTCGCTCCGGCCCGCACTAAAGGCAAATCCCGCTGAGGTCGTCGCCAGAGCCTTGAATCCCATGTGCGCCAGCATCCGCGCCGATCCGAGGTCCCACGGATTCGGAATGATGAATGCAGTATCTTGCGCGTGCAGCGCGCGGAACGCCGTGCCTTTCTCCTGTATCGTCGTCATATTCCCCTCACTTACTAGCGAATCCCTCCGACGGTCTGTGGCTTGGCCGGAGGTTCGAATGTCCCGTCCACGATCGCGACGAAATTGCGCTCTTCGCGCAAAATAAACCGCTTCGCCTGCGCCATCTCGAAATTCGCTCGCCCTTCCGCATCCGATTTGATGCGGGCGCGATAGGCCTCGTACGACGAAAGATTGTCGAACGCGATCAGCCCCCACGCAATGTCGTTCGTTCCTTCATCGGGAAGAAAATATCCGATCAGGTGACCGCCGCAGCGGGGAATGATGCGCCCCCAGTTTTTGGCGTACTCCTCAAAGGCGGCCTTCTGAAACGGATCAATCTGGTATCGGATCACGCAAACGGTCTTCATCTGGATCGCCTCCTAATTCGCGACCTGCCGACTCCTTGAATTGGCTTAGCAGGGCAGCGCGGGCATCATTCGTCCGCCGTAAAAGCATGCCTGTTGCATCTCACGCACACTTCGTCCACAATCAAACTATGAATGTAAGAAAGGAAGCCGAGGTGGAAGTCTCCGAAATCGCCGCCGCGATCGGTGAGCCCGCTCGCGCGCGCATTCTTTATTGCCTTTCCGACGGCCGCGCTCGCACCAGCACGGAACTCGCAATCGTCGCAGGCGTTTCACCCTCAACTGCCAGCGTTCACCTCAATACGTTAAAGTCCCGCCGCTTGGTGAAAGTCTTCGCGCAAGGCAAGCACCGCTACTACAGCCTGGATGGAGAAGACGTCGCCGCCGCACTCGAATCGCTCAGCGTCCTCGCCGGAGGCTCCCGGGCTGGCTTTGTGCCGAATACGCCGCACGAACTTCGCGCCGCGCGTATGTGCTACGACCACATCGCGGGCACGCTCGGCGTCGCGCTGCACGATCGCATGAAGTCGCTCCGCTGGCTCGTGGCCGATGAAGAATCGGGCGATACTGCGTATAGGCTGTCGCCCTCAGGTGAAAAAGCGCTCGGCGCACTTGGCCTCGACGTTCAATCAGCCTCGAATTCTCGTCGCCGCTTTGCGTACGCGTGCGTGGATTGGAGCGAGCGCCGTCCGCACCTCGGCGGCGCGATTGGCGCCGCTCTGCTTCATGCGGCACTCAAAAAGCGTTGGGTCGTGCAGAATCCCTACAGCCGCGCCCTCGAAGTCACGCGCTCCGGCCGCCGCGAATTCAACGCCCGCTTCGGCCTCGCCGCCTACTAACGCAGCGCCGCCACCCACACCACCCGCTTCGTTCCTTTCAAATTATTTGAAAGATACAGTCCGTCCAGCCCGCTCCGAAGCTTCATAAACCGAATCATTTTGCTTTTCCCCACATGCGCACGCTATACGTGGAGCTGTGCAAATCACCGACCGCCGCTGCGAGGAAATCGATGACAGGAAAAGTTCTCCTCAGCCTCTTTGGGCGCCCCGACCTTCCGCTGAGCCGCGCGCCCTACGCCGCCATTGGACTGACGCTCGCGATCGTGAAGTACGCGGGAGATGTCCTATTGATTTGGTATGCAACCGGCGTTCGCTGGACTCCGTTCGACTATCTCGATCCGTTCAAACTGCCGCTTCTACATCGCGTCGAAAACGCTCAGTTCGGAATTACGCTGATTCTTATGCTTTGGATGGTTCCATTTCTCTGGATCGGCGTCGTGTACACCATGAGGCGTGCACTTGATGCCGGCTGGTCTCCTTGGTGGGCGCTGGCATTTTTTGTTCCGTATCTCAACTACGGCCTGATTTTCACGCTTTGCATCTGGCCCTCGTCCGATAAATACGCTGTCGGCGAGCGCGGTCGGACTCCGGTACACGGAAGCCCTGCGAACAGCGTCGCACTCGGAATCGCGGCCGGCGTCGTGTTTGCGCTGGCAATGATCGGAGTCGCCGTGGTGCTAAAAGGAGCATATGCGTTCGGACTTTTCCTCGGCACGCCGTTGGGAATGGGCATCCTTGCCGGCTACTTCAT
The DNA here is from genome assembly GCA_013286165.1 of Acidobacteriota bacterium. Lineage (GTDB taxonomy): Bacteria > Acidobacteriota > Terriglobia > Acidiferrales > UBA7541 > Palsa-295. The sequence goes on from JABDGF010000015.1 coordinate 29,508, forward strand.
GTCGCGCGACTACGATCCGTCTAACATGGATTTTTTCTTCGTTTCGCTCGCCGCGAACGGTGTCGCGGCGATGGTCCTTCTCGCCGTCGCGTTCGAAGGCGCGATCTGCATCGCGATGGCGTTCCCCATCTCACTCCTGATGACGTATGGGGGCGCTTACGTCGGCTGTGAGATCGCCATCGGCGGACGCGCGATTCGCAGACCCGCCGCGTCGGCAATGCTGCTGATTCCGCTGCTCACTTTATTTGAGCCCGCGCATATCGGCGCGCGCCAGCTTCACGTGGTGAATTCGTCGATCGAAATTAATGCTTCGCCCGCCGCGATTTGGCCTCACCTGATCGAGTTTCAACCGATCGCGCCGCCGCAGGAATTCATGTTTCGCATCGGAATTGCTTATCCGACGCGGTCGCACACCGATGGCGCCGGCATTGGCGCTACGCGCTACTGCGAATTTTCTACTGGCGCCGTGGTCGAACGCGTCACAACGTGGGATCCCGGCAAACGCCTCTCGTTCGACGTGGAGAGCCAACCCGCGCCGATGGTCGAACTGACGCCGTACAAGGACGTCGAGCCTCCGCACCTGCACGGATACGTCCGCTCCAAGCAGGGCGAATTCCGCCTGGTCGCATTGCCCGGCGGCCGCACGCGCCTGGAAGGAACCAGTTCCTATGAGCTCGACATCGAGCCGGAAACGTACTGGAGCTTATGGACCAGCGCGTCGGTCCACGCGATTCACATGCGCGTGTTCGAGCACATAAAGCACGAAGTGGAGTTCCATGCCGCGCAGACGAGCACAGCGCCCTTACAGTGATACGGACGTTCCGCGAGACGAAAGCCGTTTTGGCGTTCGCGGTGTCTAAGCACCTGTAGCGGCCCCATTTTGAGCCGTCCTATTGACGCAATCGTAACACCTGTACTACGTACCGAATCGATTCTGGTCCGAGCTGTGTTCTGATGCGAATTGCGCGGCCGCGCGTTTCGGCGGAGCGCATGTCCAAATGACTAAAAGCGCCATCCTCGCTTTGCTCGCTGCTTCGGTTGTCGGTCTGGGTGTCTTCCACTACAAGCTGAAGCCTCAGCCCGACATGAAGGAAATTCAGAATCTGGCCAACTATGCAAATGCGCAAACGTCGTGGCGCGGCCAGATCGCTCCCAATTTCGAAGCGCTCACCACGCGTGGCAACCGCTTCAAACTCGCCGACTCGATGGGCAAGAAAGTTGTCGTCATCAATTTCTTCGCCACTTGGTGCGGTCCATGCCGCCAGGAAATGCCGGAGCTCAATCGCTACTACAACGAGCACAAAAACGAGAATTTCGAATTCATCGCCATTGATTCGGAAGAGCACCAGGACAAAGTCGAGTCCTACATCGACGACTTGAAGCTCGATTTTCCCGTGGCCATCGACGAAGGACCCATCCAAAAGCAGTACGGCGTGGTTGCGTTTCCCACCACCGTCCTGATCGGCGTGGATGGCCGCGTTCAGTTTTACGAATCCGGCGCCATCGGTAACGCCGACGTGATTTTCGATAGCCTGCTCGCGGCGAATCGCAAATTGCTGAGCAACGGAAAGACCATCGCGCCCTCAGACTACGCTCGCGAATCCGCCGCGCATCCCCAACTCCCTCAACAGAATTTAAATCAAGAAGCCGCTGAGACATCGGTGCCGCAACTCGACGAGCGTGGAAAACGCATCGCCGCGAAAATGGATTGCACGTGCGGCTGCGACAAGAAAGTTGCCGTCTGCACCTGCAACGCTTCGAAGAAAATCAAAGCCGCGCTCGCGAAAGACGATTTCAAGGACGCGAAAGACGACGCCATCATCCGTTCTCTCAATCAACAGTTCTGCCCGGGGGAAATGTGATCGTCGCCGAAAATCTTCGCGTTGAATTCCGACGGCGCCTGTTCGCCCCAAAGCTTCAGGCTCTGATTGGCCTGAATCTCGACGTTCGCGACGGAGACTTTTTCGCGCTCGTCGGGCAGAACGGCGCCGGCAAATCCACCGCGATGTACTGCATGCTCGGTCTGCTCGCGCCCACATCCGGCAAGATCGAAGTGATGGGCCGCACGCCCGACCTCGGCGCTCCCGCAAACGAACAAGTTGCCTATTTGCCCGAAGAGCCGCACTACCACCTGTATCTCACGGTAGAAGAAGCGACGCGCTACTACAGCACGCTCTACGGCCGTCGCGTACCCGAATCGACGATCAGCGATGTGCTCGACCGGCTTGGCCTCGGCCCGTTCCGTTCGCTGCGGCTTTCGAAGTGTTCAAAAGGCATGAAACAGAAAGTCGGCATCGCGCAGTGCCTGATTCACGAAACACGTCTGCTGTTTCTCGATGAGCCTACGCGAGGACTCGACCCGCTGGTTGTCCGCGAGTTCCGCGAAGCGCTCCGCGAAATTCACAAGCGCGGTACCACCGTCGTGATGAACTCGCACGTACTCTCGGAAATCGAAATGCTCGCCAATCGCGTGGCCATCATCGACGCCGGCCGCGTCGTGTTACAGGACGATCTGCAAAACCTGCTCACGCTCGACAAGGAATCCTACGGCGTCACGTTCACGCCCGTTGGCGATGTGCCGTCGTTCATCACCTCCGTCGAGCGCGTCGGCGATCTCGTGCGCGGTTCAGTTCCGAAGGAACGTCTCTACGATTTCATGGAATATTCGCGCACCGCGGGCGCCACCGTGCAGGAATGCTCGCTGAAAAGATCGTCGCTCGAAGATTCGTTTTTCAAGGTCGTCAACGAGGGGAGGGCCACGGCATGAGCGCCGCTTCTACTGCGCTTCCGAATCGCGGATTGATTCCGGTGCAGACGCCGGCCGCCGCAGTCCCGCCCGCTAACGCGTTTTTCGTGATCCTGCGCGCGAATTTCGTTGCGGACGTGAAATTTCTGCGCCGCAGCCGCCTGATCATGGCCTTCGTTTTGGTTTTTCTGGTAATCACCGTGCTTTCGCTGCTCCCATCCGCCTTTGGCCAATCGGAATTCAAGAGTTTCGGCACGATGGAGCAAATCTACGGGGAACTCCGGCTGTTCCTCGCAATTCTCGCCGGCGGCATGGGGCTATTCCTCGTTTCGTTTCACCAGCGCGATCGCAGCCTCAAAATGGTTTTCACCAAGCCCTGCACGCCTGCAAACTGGCTGCTCGCTGCGATGCTTTCCGCAAGTTTCGTTTCATTCGTCCTGAACGTGGTGATCTGCGCCGTGATGGTGGGCCTTTCGTACGGTTGGCACCTCGCCGTTCGTCCAGGCCTTATGTTCCTGGCGTGCGAATCAGTGATCGTGGATATCATCGTGATTTCCACGATGACGCTGCTCGCCTCGCTGGTTCATCCCGCGGTGGCGGCGACCGTCGCGATCCTATTCAACGGCAATTTGTTTTACAGCTTTCTTCAGTGGTCGCTGCAGACCATCGCGGAAGGGAACAAGACGCTGAAGATGCGCGCGCTCGAACATTTTTTTCACGCGCTCTACATGATCATTCCGATGTATAGCCCGTTTGGAAAGCACATCGATTCGGTCGATGGAAGTTACCGCGTCGAGCATGGCCAGTGGAAATATTTGGCGTTCTCGCTCGGATACGCGCTCACGTTCGCGCTGGTGGCCTATCTGGTCGCGCTGCTCTCGTTGCGCCGCAAGCGTCACATCTAGAGCGACTACGGTTTGTAAATCCACGCAGCAGCCGTTGCCTGATCGTTGTCCGGGTAACCGCCTGTCAGCAGCACCGAACCATCCGCCAGCCGCGTTTCCTCCATGTAGTGCCTCACGTCCGGCAGTTGATCGCTCACCGCAAGAAATTTGCCGGAGGCGGGATCGTACACGTCGAGCGTCTTGCTTCCGCCGGCAAAAAGCAGCCGTCCACCCGGCAGCGCCGCCGGCTGATACGGAAGCTTGAATCGCGCGTCGCTCAGTGAGGCAGCGGCTGTGAAGGTTCCCGACTTCGGATCGTAAATCTCCGCACTTGCCAGTTGGTGCGTCCATCCGCCGTCGATCGAGCCTCCGGCGATCAGCACTCGCCCATCGGGCAGCACGCCGGAACAGTGTTTAATGCGCGCCGTGAGCATTTGTCCGGTTGTGGTGAAAGTTTTGGTGGACGGGTCGTAAATTTCAGCGATGCGCACCGCTCCATCCTTCTCGCTCATCCCGCCTGCGATGAGCACCCGGCCGTCGCTCAGCACCGTCATCGTGTGCGCGATACGACCGAAATGCATCGGCGCGATCGCTTCAAACGTTCCGTTCGCCGCGTGGTAGAGCTCCGCCGTATCCATTCCGCCCGGCCCATCGTGTTCTTGGCCGCCGGTAATCAGCACATCGCCGTTTGCGAGCAACGCCACTTCGGCGCGCCCTCGCTTCATCGTCATGTGCCCGGCATTTTCGAATTTCCCCGTAGCCGGATTGTAGAATTCGGCTAGATCGGTCGTATCACCTTTCACCCAACCGCCAAGCACGAGCACTTTGCCGGATTTCAGTAGAACCGCTGCGTTGCCCACCGTCGCCACGGCCATCGATCCTGTTGATGCAAATTCTCCGGTCGCTGGATCGTACAATTCCGCCGTGTTGTAGAAGTCCTGATTGCGGCGCATCCCGCCGGCGATCAGCACTTTGCCGTTGGGCAGCAGCGTTGCGCTGTGACCCGAGCGCGGTTCGAGCATTGGCAAAGTCGCCCGCAGCGTTCCGAGCGCCGTCGGCGGTCCCGCCACGCCGCTGCCGACCGACGGCGAATTCACGCCGCTCTCGGCGTGCGCCGCCGTCACAAGATGTCTGTTGTAGGAATCGATTGCGATGAAGAACAAAGCAGGAGCAACCAGCACCACACCAGCGCGTCGGAGCATGAGAGTTCTCCTTGCCAAGTGAGACTCGGCAGCCGCCCCGAAGTTAGCAGCGCCTCACGCTTTCACTCGTAGATTTTCGCTGAACAGGCTTTCACCGAACTCGCGCCGGTTAGCCGGCATATGTAAATTCGGCCCGCACGTGCCTCTTCGAAAGTTTTGACATCGCGCTCGGGCAACCGAGGCGCATCATAGTGGTTAAAGAGCAATGACGCGCGCAAAGTCAGCGGACGTCTTCATTGTTGGCGGAGGGCCCGCGGGGCTCGCGGCGGCGATCGCCGCACGCGCGCGCGGATTCGTTGTGATCGTTGCTGATGGCAACGCGCCGCCGATCGAAAAGCCGTGCGGCGAAGGCATGTCGCCCGAAACTGTCGCCGCGCTCGCCGAACTCGGCGTACGCACCGCGAACGCTGGCGGTGTCCCGTTGAAGGGAATCGCATTCGTTCAGCGCTTAGCGCGCGTCGAAGGCGCGTTTCCGCAGGGGCCGGGGCTTGGCCTGCGGCGCACCGCGCTCCACGCGCAACTCGTCTCGCGCGCGAAAGAGTGTGGCGTCGAGATGCTCTGGCGCACTCCTGTCAATACAATTGCGCGCGACGGTGTTCAGCTTATAAGCGGCGACGCGATCCGCGCCAAATGGATTGTCGGCGCCGACGGCCCAAACTCGCGCGTCCGCCAATGGCTGAAAATTCCCACGCGCGCATTCCGCCAACGCTTCGCCACGCGCCGCCACTTCCAAATCGCGCCGTGGTCCGGCTACGTGGAAGTGCACTGGGGCAGTCGCGCGCAAGCCTACGTCACGCCCGTTTCCTCCAGTGAAACCAGCGTCGTGATCCTAGCCGCTCGCCGTGAAGACGCTGCGTTTGATAGCGCCATAGCAGAATTCCCTGACATCGCATCGCGGATCGCCGGTGCACAACTCGCCAGCCGCGAACGTGGTGCTGTCACGGCTCAGCGCCAACTCGCCGCAGTCGCCCGCGGCAATGTCGCACTCGTTGGCGACGCTTCCGGCACCGTTGACGCGATTACCGGCGACGGCATCCGCCTCGCGCTACGACACGCGCAAGCGTTCGCAGACGCCATCGCCAAGAGCGACCTCGCGCTTTACGAGCGCGCTCATCGCAAACTCGCCGCCGGTCCCACGCGCGCCGGTGCGACGCTTCTCCTGCTCGACCGGCACCCGCGGCTCCGCGAACGCGTGATCAGCGCGCTCGCCGCAAATCCTGAATTGTTTGAAAGTTTTCTCGCCGCTCACGTCGGCCACGGCAACCACTGCGACCTCTTCGCCACCGGCGCCGAACTGAGCTGGCGTTTGCTCGCCACATAAAGGCAGGAACTCGTGCCACTCGCGCCGATCGCACGACGCGCCACGAAATCACAACTCCGCTACAACACCCCCGAGGCAAGCGCGTCCGCTTCCGGCTCGCCCTCCGGCACCGGAAACGTAAACTTCACTGTCGTTCCCTCAGCGGTCGATAGCACGTTCATCTCGCCGTTGAATGGCCGGATTCTTTCGCGCATCCCCTGCATCCCAACGCCCGAGCCCTCGCGCTGTATCTCGCGCAATTTTTGCGGCGCAATCCCTCGCCCGTCATCGGCCACATCCAGATGAATTCGCCCGTCGCGCACGTCGATCCGGATCGTCGCCGTTCGGCTCGACGAGTGCCGGTATACATTCGTCAGACATTCTTGAATCAGGCGAAACAGCACCAGATCGAGCCCGCGCGCGAACCGTCCCAAATTGTCCGGCATCGCGAGCGACACGGTCAGCCCCCCGCGCTCGTTCAGCCCGCTCACGTACCACTGCAGCGCCGCCGAAAGACCAATCTCATCCAACATCGGTGGATGCAGCAAATACGACATCGTCCGTATGTCGCGAGAAAGTTGCTGCAGCAGCGTGTCGCAAGCCTCCACGCCACTTGAAACTTTTGGCGGCAGCCCGTCGTGCTGGCGCATCGTCTGCAAACTCAACGTGAGCGCCGTGACGATCTGCCCCGCGCTGTCATGCAGTTCGCGCGCCACGCGCCGACGCTCTTCGTCCTGCGCCATCAGCAGCCGCTGCGAAAGCGATCGCAGCATCGCCGCCTGCTCGATCACCTCACTGTTGCGAACTTCGAGTTCCTGCGTGCGCTCGCGCACCTGTAGTTCGAGAGCTTCAGCCAGGCGACGATAACTGTCCTCGATCCGCTTCAGCTCCGTCACGTCCGACCCCGTCGCGTGAATCAGAAACACGCTTCCGTGATCGTCCAGAATCGGATGCACCGACAGGTCCGCGATGTGCTCGCTTCCATCTGCCCACCAATAAGGCGTGATCCGCCGGAACGATCGTCCACTCGACGCCCGGTCGCACGCGTCGCGGATGGCCTTCCTCGTATCATCAGCAATGCCCCAGAGCGGCGTTTGCCAAAAAAGTTTGCCTGCCACGTCTTCCGTTTTATAGCCGCACAGTTCCAGGTTCAGCCGGTTCACTTCCTGCACGGTGCCATCCAGCGCCAAAATTCCCGCGAACACGGTCGACTGGTTGAACACCGCCTTGAATTTCGATGTCGCCTCGCTTTTTTCCGCCGCCAGCGCTCGCTCATTCAGTTCGCGCGTCCTCGCCAGCGCGCCCATCGCGATGATGATCGACGACATCACCAGAAACGCCGCGAGGCCCACTCCGGTGTTCGTCACGGCCGACCCGTCGATGAAAAGCGGCACCGTCGGCACGATCCACAGCCACACGCCGGCTGCCCCCATCACCATCGAGACCAGCCCCGGTCCCGGCCCGCAATACCACGCTGAAAACGCGATCGCCGGCCACAACATCAAATACGGCGCGTTGTGGTGCAGCACGGGACCAAGCCCGCGGCGGATCGTTAACGCGATCGCTGTCGCCAGCACGGCCAGCCCATATCGATGCAGCGCAGAATTCTCCCGAGCGTTTTTGTAAGCCGCAGAACCCAATTAAGCTCCATCGCGCAAATCGCCACACGCACTTCACCCGGAGCGCGCGTAATCGAGAGCAGGGTTTTCAAATCGAAACTTATTCGCCGCGTTCAGTCCGGTTGCAATGCGGGGCCCGCGAGTCGTGCCCGTTATAAATCCTTGATACGGCAGAAGCAATGAAAAACGCGCCGCAGCGAGAACTCTCGTCGCTACGGCGCGCAGGTTAAATGACGTTACTGCTGTGGTGAAGGTTGCGGCGCCGGTGCTGCGTCGCCGCTCGCGCCCGGTGCTGGTCGTCGATTTCCGTTGCGCGGCTGCAGGCCCACCGCCTGCTCCATCGCTCGCGCGTCGCGCAGATGCTCTTGCAGGGTTGGCAGCGTCGCCGTCGCGAATTGCTTGATGTTCGGATCGGTGCCGTTCGCCGACTCTTGCCGGAACGCCGCGATGTCTTGAACGTGATCGCGCGTCATACTCCGCGCGTACGCCTGATCAAACGCGGATCCGTTCAGCTTCGAGAGCCGGTCGTACGTCGCCTGATCTTTCGGCGAAAGTCCGGCAGGCAAATCGATGTTTGATTTCGTTGCCGCCGCCTTCAGGCTTTCGCCGGCTTTGATGTGGTCGTCCATCATCTTTTTGCCAAAATTCTTCACCGCATCGCTCTGGCCGTTTTGCATGGCGAGTTGGCCGAGCTTCACTTCCGCCTCACCGCCTTGCGAAGCTTCCCTCGCGAAGTCAGCGTCGCTCTTCGGCTCCGTCGCGCGCGCGTTCCGCCGCATCGGCTGATTCGCGGTCGTCTCCGGCGCCTGGTTCGGCGGCATCGAATCTGACGCGGTATTAGGCGCCGAATTGGGCGCGGGTGGCGGAGGCGCTCCGTCTTGTGCGGCTGCCGTGCCCGCACCGATTGAAATCGCAAATGCCGCGGTCAGCGCGGCGCACGTCCCGAATTGATTCAGTTTTCGCATGGCGATACCTCCCACTACTTACGGACATAGTTTTGCCCAGCAGGAAGACTGAGCCCATCGGGCGGTGTCTGTAACGAACTCAGGAAGTTTTGGTAGGTAAAACTCTGTACGCCGCGGCGCCCGCCAGGTCAGTCAGTCGCCGCACCTTCGCCCACACTTCCGACTTGTATTAAACTCACTCGCTGGCCCATTCAGCCACGGAGCGCGCTTGCCCTCGACCGCAACCCCAAAATTAAAAATTGTCCGCGAACCGCGCTGGCCCGCATTCGTCGCGATGATCGCCGCGGGATGCATGTACTGGGCGATGCCCGAGCCGTTTTCGGTCGGTCCCGGCTGGGCGCTGCTCGCCGTGGTAATCCTGTTGCTGATTCCGCTCAGTGCGTCGTACAAGCTCGGCCGTTTCGACATTTCGCGAAACCTCACCTTCTTTGTAAACGGCGTGCTCACTGCCGCGATGATCTTCTCGCTCGGCATCCTGATCTGGGGTATCGCGCAGCACAAATATCAGCCCACCTCGTTACTGCGATGCTCGGTCGCACTCTGGGTCACGAACGTTCTAGTCTTCGCGCTTTGGTATTGGAAGCTTGACGCAGGCGGGCCGCTCGGCCGTGAAACCGCGCAGAAACGCAGGATCGACAGCTCGTTCTTATTTCCGCAGATGATGCAGCAGGCTGAGGACTGCGCGCCGGAAGATCGCTGGCGCCCGCACTTCATGGACTATCTATTTCTCGCGTTCAATACGAGCACTGCGTTTTCGCCCACAGACACCGCGGTGCTGTCGCGATGGGCCAAAGCCGGAATGATGCTGCAGGCGCTGATTTCGCTCACCATCGTTGCGCTGATCGCCGCCCGCGCCGTTAACATTCTTTAGTCGCGCGTCATTTCTTCGCGAGCGTCGCAAGTTTTGTCCGCGCCGCGCCCGCCCAATCTTTAGAAAAATCAGGCTGCACCGTTTCCGCGATGTGTTGCGCTTTCTGGTAGTAGGGAATTGCCTCATCGGCGCGGCCTGCGGCTTCGAGCGCGTAACCCATCGTTAGGTTTTCGTACGCGGCATTCGGCGCCAGCTCCACAGCCTCGCGCGCCTTCGCCAGCGCTTCATCGAATCTCTTTTGCCGCATCAATCGCGACGCCTCGTATGCGCGCTCATGTGCTGCCGCGAGGGGAATATCGAATTTCCCCTCGTACACATTCACGCCATATCCGATCACGTCTTTGGGCTTGATGTAGTTGAACTGCTCGTACGGATTCAGCGGCGGCGGACCAAATTCAAAGCCCGCCACGTCGCTCGTGCTCACCAGCACGGTACCTTCGACGGTCTTTGGTGTGTCCACCGGAATATCTAGCCACCACATGGTCTCGATAATCGGCAATGGCTTGCACGGAATTCCGTAGGACGCAGGATCGATAGCGCCTTGGGCGAAAAACACGAACCAGCAATCCTTGATTCCGCGCTGGTCCAGATACGACTTCACTTCGATCAGCTGCTGCGCCCAGTCCGTATTCGAGTCGCTCAAATATTTGTGCGTCGCAGCCGGTCCGCCCCACGCTTCGTTTGCGTAGGCCATGTAATCCGGATAGACGCGCAATGATCCGACCGCCTGCCAAGCGAGCAGCACGCAGATCACGCCCGCCCACACGCGGCTCGACCGCCACAGCATCGCTGCGCCGCCCGAAATCAGCACGTAGAGGAACGCGTACATCGGCAAAATGTGACGCACTCCAATATTCATGTGCGACGCCATCGCGATTAGCAGGTAAAACAGCGGCGGGATCGTCATAAATACAATTTCGCGTCGCCCGCCGAGTTTTCCGCGAGCCACTAGCACTAGCGCGCATGCGAGCAGAATCAAAAAGGGCAGCGTCGATTTGATCAGGAGCACCCAGATGAAATACCAGTGCGAACCGTGCGGATAGACTTTTCCGAAAAGATACGCGGTGTAGAAATCGTTCACACCGGAAATATCCGCGATGCCGTAGAGATACGATTCAGGCAGCAATCGGAGCTTTGAAACCGTCAGTAGCGTTTCGGCGAGCGCGTGATTTGACACATGTGCCGCCGTCTCCTCAAACGGCGGATCGATCGCAAGGCCCGCCGGACGCGCGCTGTATCGGAATCCGTAGAACGACCACAAAATGATCACCGCCGCCACGGTGACAATTCCGAGCGCAAGCGCCAGCTTGCCGAATCCGATTCGCTTGGCCGGGTCGCGTTCCGCTTCACTCGCCGTCTGCTCAATGTTCCGCGTGGGCCAAGCCAACTCGCACAATCCCAAAATTCCGATCATGAAGAGCGCGAGCAGTCCCGTGTGCTTCGATCCCAGTGCAAGCCCCGCCGCCACGCACACCGCTGCGAGCCGCCAGCCGGTTGGCCGCTTCACCCACCTGTAGAACGCATATACTGTGGCAAAAATAAAACACGACACGCCCGTATCCGTGGTGACCAGCGCCCCGTGCGCCAGAAAGCTCGGATCGAAGACGTACAGCACGAGCGCGATGAAACCAGCCGCGGTTCCAAACATCTCGCGCGCCGCGAGAAAAATAAGCAGGCCCAGCAGCATCGGAAAAATCGATACTGCCGTCCGCATCCGTCCCAAAATATCCTTCGAAATATTCCGCGCGTTGAACTCCGCGCCGTCTAGCGCCGTTGAGACTTTGAACGAGCGCCCCTCCAGCGCCGGAATGTCGGTCGCATTGCCGCCCGGCTGCGGAACGTAAAGGTCCATCCCCAAAATCGGAAGCGTCGCCACAGCTTTCACGAGAGGTGGGTGCTCCGGATTCCATCCGAAGTCGTGGTGCTTCCACCCCATGTAACCCGCCCAGGTGTGGTCCGGCTCGTCCCAGCTGATCGACTCGCGCCGCACTGACCACATCAGCTGTAGCCACATCACCAGCAGCAGCGCGAATACTCCGAGCACGACGAGCCCGCGATTTCGCGGCGTGGATAGTTCAGTCATTAGCGGGAAGGCTCCGGACGAAGGGAAGTGGAAACGCGCTCTGAAACATTTTCATACGAAGGAAACTGCACGCGCGGAAATCGGAACTGAATGTATAGCGCCGAGAGTCCCAGCACCAGGAGGGAAAGCACGCTGCCTTCCGGACCGCTCGTCCCACCCGCGAGCCAGCTCGGCCCATGCGCCGACGAATTCAAATAGTGTCCGACCGCGATTAGGCCACTGTCCGGCGTCCCATAAAAATAAGACTGCGCCCAGTCCCACGCCGCATGATATCCAATCGCAAACCACAAACTGCCCGTGCGTCGCAGCACCAGGCAACATAACAACCCGAACACAATCACCTGTGTGATGCCGAGCGCGTTCTCTCCGTCATTCCCTAAGTGCGCTGCGCCAAAACCGAGTGACATCAGCACCGCCGCCGTCCAAAAGCCCAGTCGAGTCGAAAGCCGGTAGAGCAAGAATCCGCGAAAGAGAAACTCCTCAAACATGCCTAGCACAATGAACGTCACGCCCCAACCGACCGCGTAATACACCGCCGTTGATCCAGCGAGCGCGACCGATTCGATCCGGAAATATTTCAGCGCGATCAACGCTCCCACCACTCCTGAGAGCGCCGCGAATCCCCAAATCGCGCCTTCCCAAAATTTCGCGCCAAACGCGCCGCGCCCCGGCAATCCATATTCGCCGAGTCCCGCGCCTTCGCGCCGGGCCACGACCCATGAACCGAATAGCAATCCCGCGAGCTGAATCGATTCCCGCGGCAGCC
>JABDGF010000016.1 GCA_013286165.1 Acidobacteriota bacterium
AACCGAAGACGTCGCTGAAAACTTGCGTGGTGTCGCGCGTCACGTCCTGGTAATCGAGATACGAAAACATTTGGTAGTCGCCGTCGCCTTTTTGTTTGGTGGCGAGGACGGTGAGCTGCTCCGGGTGCGGGACGGGAAGCGGGCGGAGCAGGATGCCGTTGATGACGCTGAAGACGGTGGTGTTGACGGCGAGGCCGAGACCGAGTGTGAGGATGGCGATGAGGGCAAAGCCCGGCGAGCGGCGCAACGAGCGCAACGCGTAACGCAAATCCTGAAGCAGGCTGTCCATCGATTCACCTCTCACGCGACACACTTGATACGAGTGCGCGGGCGCGGTAGTTCACTACTTGTGCGTACGGCGCGAGTGCATGCGCTGGGCCTTTTGACGTGTGCGCTAAAGGCTGAGTTGCGCTGGAGTTAGAAGGTGGCGCGCGGGTGGTGCGGGGCGGCGTTGCGCGGATTTGGGATTGGGCGTGGCGATAGTGGACGCGCCTAGGCTGTATATAAGGATGCGCGGCGCAGTGTTGCGGGAATGCGACGGCGCGTCCCACTAGCGGGCACGGCCTGCCAGTGCGACCGGTGCGGGTGGCACGTAAGTGGCTGAGCACGCTGGGGATTGCAGTGCCGCGTTGTGGAGCGGGTCGTGCAATGCGTCGTGTGACTTAGTGTTTTGTATGTGCGATCGAAGCTTATCTTAGAGAGCGGGAAGGAGCTGGCGGCCTTCCGCATTCTAAATGGTTCGGCGCTCGTTGTGGAAATTGTGCGGAGGTCTTTGGCATGGGAACGCTCTGGCAGGATTTGCGGTTTGGGTTGAGGCAGCTGCGGCTTTCGCCGGGGTTTGCGGTGGTGGGAATTTTGTCGCTGGCGCTGGGGATTGGCGCGAACACGGCGATTTTTCAACTAATCGACGCGATCCGGCTACGGTCGATGCCGGTGCAGAAACCGGAGGAGCTCGGCTCGATCAAGATTCAGCCGCGCAATTGGGCCAGCGGTAACTTCCGTAACGACTACAGCGAACTGACCTACCCAATCTGGCAGCAAATCGCCGCGAAGCAGGAAGGGTTTCAGACGTTTGCGGGATGGGCGCCGGAGCAATTCAACCTGGCGCGTGGCGGCGAGACGAAACCGGCGCACGGAATGTGGGTCACCGGAGATTTTTTCAAATTGCTGGAGATGCAGCCGCTGGCAGGCCGGCTGATCGATGCGAATGACGACGTGCGCGATTGCAGCGAGCCCGCCGCGGTGATCAGTTACGCCTTCTGGCAGCGGAATTTCGGTGGCGATCCGGCGGCGGTGGGAAAGAGGATCACGCTGAATAATTATCCGGTGGAGATCGTCGGGATCACGCCGCGAAAGTTCACGGGCGTGATCGTGGGCGATTGGTACGACGTTGCGGTTCCCGTGTGCGCGACGCCTCGCATCGACAACACCGACGCGATGCTGGCGGGGCGGCGGATGTGGTGGATCAGTTCCATCGGGCGATTGAAACCGGGATGGACGATCGAGCGCGCGGCGGCGCAGGCCAAAACGATTTCGCGGCCGGTGATGGACGAGACCACGCCATCTGAGTACGACGCCGAGAAGGTGAAAAAATATCAGGCCTACGTGCTGACGGCGCTGCCGATTGCGACCGGCGCGTCGGAGTTGCGCGAGTCTTCTTCGTCGGGATTGTGGATGCTAATGGGAATTTCGGCGCTGGTGCTGCTGATCGCCTGCGCGAATATCGCGAACCTGATGCTGGCGCGGGCGAGCGCCAGAGAAAGGGAGCTTGCAGTGCGGCTTGCGCTGGGTGCTTCACGGCCGCGGCTGATCCGGCAACTGCTTTCTGAAAGCTTCATGCTGGCCCTGAGCGGTGCGGTGCTCGGTGCGGCACTGGCCGCGATGCTGAGCACGTCGTTGATCGAGTTTCTTTCCACCGAGAGCAACCAACTTTTCGTGGATTTGAGCCTCGACTGGAAGGTGCTTGGGTTCACGACGGCGCTGGCGTTTCTGACGACGCTGCTCTTTGGTTTAGTGCCGGCGCTGAAGGCGACGAACACGGCGCCGGGCGAAGCGTTAAAGTCAGGCGGCCGCGGGATGACGGCATCGCGCGAGAAATTCGGGCTGCGGCGGATTTTGGTGGTTTCGCAGGTGGCGCTGTCGCTGGTGCTGCTGGTGGCGGCGCTGCTTTTTGTACGCAGCCTCCGGAACCTCTACGCGCGCGACGCGGGATTCGAACCGGGTGGTGTGCTGATTGCGAACGTGGACTTCACGCGGCTGAAGATCCCGGATCAGCAAATCGGAGCGTTCGAGATGCGGGTACTCGAGCAAGCGCAGTCGATGCCGGGCGTAACGTCTATCGCGGCATCGACGGAGACTCCGCTGAGCGGATCATATTCGAACGACATCGTGCTCGGCGCGAACGGCGAGAGTCTTTCGCCAGCCACGCAGAACTGGGTAAGTCCCGGCTATTTCCATGCGATGGAAACGCCGATGCTTTCGGGGCGGGATTTCGGCGCAGAGGACACGGCGACATCGCCCACGGTGGCGATCGTGAATCAGGCGTTCGTCGATAAATACTTCGGCGGGCACGACGCAGTGGGAAAAACATTCCGGATGCAGCAGCCGAAGGGCGCGCCCATTCCGGTGTTTCAAGTGGTGGGCGTGGTGAAGAATTCCATCTACAACGACATTCACGCTGAACTGCCGCCGACGGCATACTTTCCGATCGCACAGCCGATGCAGCCGAACACGTGGATGTCGCTGGTGGTGAGATCGCCGGAGCACGTGAATGCGGTGGAGAGCGCGGTGAAGGATGCGGTGGCGCGCGTAAATCCGGAGATCGATATCGAGTTCCACATTTTTAGCGCGCAAGTGGATTCGGCGCTGAAACCCGATCAGCTGATGGCGACTCTGACTGGATTTTTCGGCGGACTGGCCGCGGTGCTGGCGATCATAGGATTGTACGGCGTGATTTCGTACATGGTGGCGCAGCGGCGGAATGAAATCGGCGTGCGGATGGCGATGGGAGCGCAGCGCGCGGATGTATTACGGATGGTGATGCGCGACGCGGCGGCGATGATCGGCATCGGGCTGGTTGTCGGTGCGGTGCTGGCGGTGATTTCGGCGAAGTGGGCGGCGTCCATGCTGTTTGGGTTGAAGCCGCGCGATCCCATTACGTATGTGGTGTGCGCGGTGGCCTTGGCGTGTGTGGCGGCGGTGGCGAGTTTGATTCCGGCGCGGCGGGCGGCGCGGCTGGATCCGTGGACGGCGCTCAGGGATGAGTAGAATGGTGTTGAAGTTGTGCCGCGCACCCCTTTGAGGGGAAAAGGGCGCGGCACCCGGAAAAGCAACGGCACCGAGAAAATTCTGTGGGGAGTGTTTCGGAGGAATACGGATGCGATCGTTCTGGCAGGATTTGCGATTTGGGATGCGGCAGCTGCGGCTTTCGCCGGGGTTCACGCTTGTTGGAATTTTGTCGCTGGCGCTGGGGATTGGGGCGAACACGGCGATCTTCCAGTTGATCGACGCGATCCGGCTGCGCACGATTCCGGTGAGCGATCCTTCGACGCTTGCGACGGTGCGCATTGCGGACCGCAACTGGGGCTCGGGAAGTTTCTACGGTCCGTATTCCGAACTGACCTATCCGCTGTGGCAGCAGATCGCGCAGCGCCAGACGAGTTTTTCGCACGCCGCGGCCTGGGGCAACGACACATTCAATCTGGCGAACGGCGGCGAGACGCATTACGCGCGCGGATTGTGGGTGAGCGGCGACTTCTTCGAGACGCTGGATCTCAAGCCGTTTCTTGGGCGATTCATTCAATCGAGCGA
This sequence comes from Acidobacteriota bacterium, assembly GCA_013286165.1. Taxonomy (GTDB): domain Bacteria; phylum Acidobacteriota; class Terriglobia; order Acidiferrales; family UBA7541; genus Palsa-295. The sequence goes on from JABDGF010000016.1 coordinate 3,811, forward strand.
CGACACGCCCGGATGCGGGCAGACCGGCGTAGTGCTCAGCTATCCCTTCTGGCAGCAGAATTACGGCGGAGATCCTGCGACGGTAGGGAAGAAGATCACGCTCGATGGATATCCCGTTGAAGTAATCGGAGTTGCGGGGCCGCGTTTTACGGGCGTTACGGTGGGCGAATCGTTCGATGTAGCCGTTCCGCTTTGCGCCGAGGCTTCGATCCATTCTCACGATCGTACAAAGGATCGCCGCGCTTGGTGGATCGCCTCTGTGGCGCGGCTGAAACCCGGCGTATCGATTGCGCAAGCTGATGCGCAGATGAAAGCGATCACGCAGGCCACACTCGAAGAAACCGTGCCGCCGACGTACGACGCCGACGGCGTGAAGAAATACATGGAGTACAAGCTCGGCGCGTTCACCGCGGCGACGGGATTTTCGGATATTCGCAAGGGCGCGGAAACCGGTTTGTGGTTGCTGATGGGAATTTCGGCGCTGGTGCTGCTGATTGCGTGCGCGAATATCGCGAACCTGATGCTGGCGCGCGCGAGTTCGCGTGAACGCGAGATTGCGGTGCGGCTCGCGCTGGGCGCTTCGCGGCCGCGGCTAATCCGGCAGCTGCTGTCTGAAAGTTTGCTGCTGGCCGCGGGAGGGGCGCTGCTGGGATCGTTCATTGCTTGGTCTTTGAGCGCGTGGTTGATCGCATTTCTTTCGACGGAGCGGAACCGGATCATCGTGGATCTAAGTCTCGACTGGCGCGTGCTGGGATTCACGACGGCGCTGGCGTTTTTGACGACGCTGATTTTTGGTTTGATTCCGGCGCTGCGTGCGACGAGCGCGCCGCCGGGAGACGCGTTGAAATCAGGCGCGCGCGGGATGACCGCATCGCGCGAAAAATTCGGATTGCGGCGCGTGCTGGTTGTGTCGCAGGTCGCGCTGTCGCTGGTGCTGCTGGTAGGAGCACTGCTTTTCGTGCGCAGCTTGCGGAATCTTTACCAGCTCGACGCGGGATTCCAGCAGGACGGAATTCTGGTGGCGCAGCTGGATTTCGAGCGGCTGAAGACTCCGCCTGAGGGCATCTGGGACTACAAGCGCGGGCTGATCGAACGCGCGCGCGCGACTCCGGGCTTTGAATCGGTGGCGGGCGCGATGACGACGCCGCTCTCCGGCTGGACGTCGAACGACTCGCTGCTCGGGCCACACGACGAAAAACTCGATTCGACGATGATCAATCGCGTGTCGGACGGCTACTTTCAGACGTTTGGCACGACGCTGCTCGAGGGCCGCGACTTCAATTCAGGAGATACGCTCACGTCTCCGAAAGTGGCGATCGTGAACCAGGCATTCGTGAAGAAATTTCTGCAGGGCGACGGTGTCGGCCAGACGTTTCGTATCGCGGTGGAAAAGGGCGAAGAGGTGCCGGTCTACCAGATCGTCGGGGTGGTGAAAAATGCGTTGTACCAGAATATTCACGAGGATTTTCAGCCGACGGCGTATTTTCCGATGGCGCAGGAGCGGCTGAAAGATCAGGGGCACGAATTCTCGTTAGTGGTGCGTTCGCGCGAGCCGATGGGCGCGATGATCAATTCGGTGAAGGCGATGTCGGCGTCGGCGAATCCGGAGATCGACATCGACTTCCACATCTTTAAGACGCAGATCAAGGATACGCTGCTGCAGGACGAGTTGATGGCGACACTGACGGGATTTTTTGGATTGCTCGCGGGGCTACTCGCGGTGATCGGTCTCTACGGCGTGATTTCGTACATGGTGGCGCAGCGGCGCAACGAGATCGGCGTGCGGATGGCAATGGGCGCGCAGCGCGGCGACGTGCTGCGAATGGTGATTCGCGATGCGGTGGTGATGGTGGGGATTGGAATCGTGGTGGGCGTGGTGCTGGCTGTATTTGCATCGAAGTCGGCGGCGTCGCTGCTGTACGGGCTGAAGTCTTACGATCCGTTCACGTATGTGGCGTGCATCGTCGGGCTGGTGATTGTGGCGGCGCTGGCGAGTTTTGTGCCGGCGCGGCGTGCGGCGTCGCTGGATCCGTGGACAGCGCTTCGGGATGAGTAGAGCTTCCATAGACAGTCTTCTGAGGCACGGAACTTCTAGATAAAAACTGGTATGGATGGCGGTGAAGCCGGGTCGGACGCATTTTGTTCTTGCGGTAGATAATCTAGTGGAGTAGAACTTCGATGGATGCTGTCGATCGTGAAATTGATTTGAGGGGAATGGTGAATGCCGAGGAAGGCTGCGCCGCCGCTCGAGGCGGACTTGCTGCAGGGGACGCTGGACCTGCTGATTTTGCAGACGCTGGTGATGGGCGCCGCGCACGGGCACACGATCGCGCACGCGATCGAGCGACGGTCGGATGAAGTGCTGCAGGTCGAGCACGGCTCGTTGTATCCGGCGCTGCACAGGCTCGAGGATCGCGGGTGGATCGCGTCTTTTTGGGGGACGAGCGAGAACAATCGCAAGGCGCGCTACTACCGGCTGACGCAGGCGGGGAAGAAACAACTGACGCATCAGACGAGCCGGTGGGAGCAGCTGGTGCGCGCGGTGAATCGCGTGCTGGGGCCGGCGACGGATTAACCGGGAGACGCGGATGAGCTGGCGGAAATATTTTCGGCGAGACGGGCGGGACGCGGAGCTGGCGGCGGAGATGGAGTCGCATCTCGCGCATGAGGTGGATGAGTTCGTGGCGCGAGGGATGACGCGCGAAGAGGCGCAGCACGCGGCGCACCGGAAATTGGGCAGCGTGCGGCGCGTGCGCGAAGACGTTTACGAAATGAATTCGCTCGGATTCATCGAGACGCTGTGGCAGGACGTGCGGTACGCGGTGCGGATGCTGCGCAAATCGCCGGGCTACGCGGCGGTGGCGATTTTCACGCTCGCGTTGGGGATCGGAGCGAATACGGCGGTGTTCAGCGTGATCAATACGGTGCTGCTGCGGACGTCGCCAGTGCGCGACCCGGCGAATCTTTTTCTGGTGAGCTGGGAAGCGAACAAAGCGCCGGACATGGAATGGCAAAGCAGCTACGGCGACTGTGCGGGAGGGAGGTCGAGCCCGAATCCTTCAGACTGCACGTTTCCGCGAGGCACGTACGAAGGCCTGCGAGACGATTCGAAAGTCTTCTCAAGCGTGGCGGCGTTCGCGGGTCCATCGGAACTGCAAATGAGCGGCAACGGCGCTGCGAGCGTGGTGCGGGCGATTACGGTGTCCGGGGAGTATTTCGCGACCCTGGGCGTGAATCCTGTGATTGGACGGACGCTCACGCGCGAAGACGATCGGCCGGACCCTTCGAACGTGGTGTTGAGCTACGCGTTTTGGCAGAGCAATTTCGGCGGCGATCCCGGAGTGCTGGGGCGGACGATCGCGCTGAATGGCGCGGCGTTTCGCATCGTGGGCGTGGCGGAGCAGAAATTCACGAATCTCTCGCCCGGAAAAACGCAGGATCTGTGGCTGACGATCGCGGCTTCGAAAACGATGGGCATCAAGTGGGCGAAGCGCAGCGACGGCATTTCGAATTGGTGGCTGGTGATCGTGGCGCGGCTGGCGCCAGGCGTGACGCGCGCGCAGGCCGAGTCTGAAGCGAGCGTGATTTTTGGCAATCAGCTCCTGCACGGAGAAAAGCCGTTAGCAAAGGCCGAAGACAATGCGCGCATCGTCTTGACGCCGGTGCAATCGGGGCTCACCGGGCGGCGGCGAATGTATTCGACGCGGTTGTACGTGCTGATGTGCGCCGTGGGCCTTATTTTGCTGATCGCGTGCGCGAACGTGGCAGGCCTTTTGCTGGCGCGCTCCGCCGCGCGGCGAAAGGAGATCGCGCTGCGGCTGGCGCTGGGCGCGCGACGGACGCGCATCGTGCGGCAACTTCTCACGGAGAGCTTGTTGCTTTCGTTCATCGGCGGCGTGGTGGGAATTGCGTTTGCGTTTTGGGGAGTGAAGACGATTACGGCATTGCTCGGCGGAGGGTCGGCGGAGGACTTTGCGTTCGCGGTGACGCCGGACTGGCGCGTCCTGGTGTTCACGCTCGGCGCGTCCACACTCACGGGAATATTTTTTGGCCTCGCTCCCGCCCTGCGGACGACGCGCCTCGATTTGACGTCGTCGTTGAAAGAAAATGCGCCAGTAAACGCAATTTCCGGCGAAGGCGCGTGGTGGCAGCGATTACAGACGGGAAACGTGCTGGTGGTGGCGCAGGTGGCGCTGTGCGTGGTGGTGATGATCGGCGCGGGCCTGCTGGTTCGGACTGTGAACAATCTGCGGCGCATCGACCCGGGATTCGATACGAAGAACGTGCTGCTGTTTGACGTGGACCCGACACGCACCGGAATGAAGGACGAGCAAGCCGCGAGTCTCTACAACCATCTGCGCGAGAAATTGGCGGCGCTGCCGGGCGTTGCGTCGGCGACGTATTCCTCCGGCGAACTGATGAGCGGCGGGCAGTGGCGCGAAGCTGTACGCGCCGAAGGCTCGGCGAGTGAGAAGGCCGAAAACGTTGACGTGCTCTCCATCGGACCGGACTTCTTGCACGCGGCGCGGATTCCCCTGCTTGCCGGAAGGGAATTTACTTCCGAGGATTTTGAGCGGGCGTCAACGAAATACAACGAGCAATTGAAACTCGCACAGGAAATGGATAGCGGGAAGACGGTTGACGAGAACGCGCAGCTGACGATCGTGCCGGTGCTGGTGAATCGCGCGTTCGCGGCGAAATATCTGGCAGGGAAGGAGCCGATTGGCAGAGCGCTCACGCGCGGCGGGTACTCCGGCGCGACGAACGGCCGCAACAACGAGCCGCCGTCGCGGGAGTACGAAATTGTGGGAGTGGTGGCGGATACGAAGTACGGAACGCTGCGCGATGCGATCGCGCCGCTGCTGATTGTGCCAAACGTCACCGGCGGCGTGGAATTTCAACTACGCACGGCGAGCGATCCAGAGGCGCTCGTGCCTGTGGTACGTGAGGTGGTGAAAAAAGCCGACGCGGAACTGCCGGTAACCGCCGTTCGCACACTTACTCAGCAAATCGACCACTTGATGGAGGCGGAGCTCTTTCTTGCGCGGCTCGTGAGTATTGCGGCAGGGCTGGCGCTGCTGCTTTCGTGCGTCGGCCTGTATGGGCTGCTTTCGTATGAAGTGGCGCGGCGCACGCGCGAGATCGGTGTACGGATGGCGTTGGGCGCGAAGCGCGGGGATGTGATGCGGATGGTGTTGGGGCACGGCGTGCGGCTCGCGTTGATCGGTGTGGCAAGCGGTGCGGCCGTGGCAGCGAGCGTTACGCGCTTCTTGCAGAGCTTTCTGTACGAGTTAAAAGCGAACGACCCGGTCACGTTCGCGGCAATCGGCCTGCTGATTTTGTGCGTGAGCGTGGCGGCGAGTTATGTGCCGACGCGGCGGGCGACACGCGTGGATCCGATGGTGGCGCTGCGGTACGAGTGAGAGTTTTGCGCGTGTTGAAGCTGTGCTGCGCACCCTTTTGTGAAGCAAAGGATGCGGCACGCGGAAAGGCGATGTGTGCTGCGGCTAGGCGCGGAGATGTTCGAGGCGTTTGCGGGGTGTGGGCTGCGGTGGAGGCAGAGCGGTAGCTGCGCTCCCGCAGTCCGAGAGGGGCGGAGGGTTCGATGAGCTGGCGGAAATATTTTGGGCGTGCGGGGCGGGACGCGGAGTTGGCGCGAGAGATGGAGGCGCATCTCGCGCATGAGGTGGATGAATTTGTGGCGCGGGGGATGTCGCGCGAGGATGCGCGCTTTGCGGCGAAGCGGAAGCTGGGGAATGAGACGCGCGTGCGCGAGGAAGTTTACGACTTCAACAGCGTCGGGTGGCTGGATTCAATTTGGCAGGATGTAAAGTATGGCGCGCGGACGCTGCGCAAGTCGCCGGGGTACACGGTTGTGGCGGTGCTGACGCTCGCGCTGGGGATCGGCGCGAACACGGTGATCTTCAGCGTGGTGAATACGACGCTGCTGCGCCCTCTGCCATACAAGGACGCCAAGCAGCTGGTGATGATTTTCCGCTCCGACGCGAAGAATCGCCTGCAAGATTTCGGCATCGATTCGAAGCCCGACTACGAAGACTACGTGAAGCAGGCGGACGCGTTTAGCTCAGCCGCGCTTTTCGATTCGAGCAGCAACGGCTACAACCTGTCGGAAGGCTCGCGACCGGAGCGGCTGCAGGGCGTGCGGATCACCTCTGGATTTTTTAAAACATTTGGCGTGGAGCCTATGCTCGGCCGGGAATTTGTGCCAAACGAAGAGCCGCAGGGGGCGGATCATGAAGTGATTCTGAGCTACCGCGTGTGGGCGCGGCGCTACAACAGCGATCCGTACATTGTCGGGAAGTCAATCCGCATCGACGGCGTGGGACACACCGTGGTGGGCGTGACGCCCAAGGATTTCGTATTTCAGTTTTGGCAAAACCCCGGCGACATTTTTATTCCTGTCGGCTACACAAGTGGCGACCAGCAGCGCGGCTCGCATTCGTTTGGCGTGGTGGCGCGGATGAAGCCGGGCGTGACGCTCTCGGAAGCCGACGCGGAAGAGGATGCGATTGGGCAACGGCTGGCGAAGCAGTATCCGGACAGCAACGCATCGACGACCGCGACGGTGATCCCGATGGATCGGATGGGCGTGGACGATTTGAAGTCCGTGCTGATGGTGATGTTCTGCGTGGTCGGGTTCGTGCTGCTGATCGCGTGCGTGAACGTGGCGAATCTTTCGCTGGCGCGATCGGCGACGCGACGAAAAGAAATTGCGGTGCGTCGCGCGTTGGGCGCAGGGCGGTGGCGCGTGATGCGTCAGCTGCTCACGGAAAGTTTGCTGCTCGCGGCGATTGGCTGCGCCGCAGGACTTGCGCTGGCGTACGTGAGCCTCACGCTGATCGACGGATCGCTGCCGGACCAGTTGAAATTCATGCCGTTCCGGCCGATCGATACGATTCCGATGGACGCGCGCGTGTTTGTATTCGCGTTTGCGGTGACGTGCTTGACGGCGGTTCTGTTTGGAATTGCGCCGGCATTTTCCGCGGAGCGCACCGAAGCGAGCGACGCGCTGAAGTCGGGAAGCGGTCGCGGCACATCGCACGTGCAGGCGCGGTTGGGGCGCGGACTCGTGGCAGCGGAAGTGGCGCTGGCGTTTGTGGTCGTGGTGCTGGCGGGGCTTTTGATCGACAGCTTGGTGCGCGTGCTGCGCGTCGATCCGGGATACACGGCGAAAAATGTGCTGACGATGAATATTTCCACGCCGCAGACGGAAATTTTCTACGGGCCGCCGGTGAACGAGCGTTTCTGCCAGCAGGTGAGCGACAGTTTGGAAGCGATACCGGGCGTGGAACGCGCGAGCGCGGTGAGCCGCTTGCCGCTGCAGGGCGGCGCGGGGCGCGGCATCGAGATTGAAGGGCAGAGTTTCACGAATCCCGACGATCAGCCGGGCGCAGGATATTTGATTGCGTGCCCGGGAGCGTTCGCGTCGCTGGGCGTGCAGATGATTGAAGGGCGCGAATTCACAAACGCCGATGCGAACGGCGCGCCGCCGGTGACGATCATCAACGAATCGATGGCGAAAAAGTGGTGGCCAAAGGAAAGCGCAGTAGGCCGCCGTATCCGGATTTCGCGAATGAAAGCGGACGAGCCATGGATGACGATCGTCGGCGTGTCGAAAGATATCCGGCAGGGCGGGCTCGATCGCGATACGTTCCCAATTTTTTACCGGCCGTTTCCGCAGGCGGGCTGGCCGCAGATGGCAATCGTGGCGAAGACGGCGATGCCGCCACACGCGATTGAAGAATCCGCAAAGCGCGCGATTGCGACCGCGCTGCCGGATACTCCCGCGGCGGACGTGATGAGTCTCGAGGCGGTGCTGCACGATTCGGTTTCGTATCGCAGAGTGCCGACGATGGTGCTGACGAGTTTTGCGTTGCTGGCGCTGGTGCTGGCGGCGGTGGGAATTGCGGGCGTGGTGAGTTATGGCGTGGCGCAGCGGACGCAGGAAATTGGAATACGGATGACGTTTGGTGCTTCCGCGCGCGACGTGCTCTCGATGATTGTGGGCGGCAGCATGAAGTGGGTGCTGGCGGGAGTGGTGGTGGGCATTGGGTGTGCGCTGGCGGCGACGCGATTGCTTACCGGCCTGCTATTTGGAGTGAAGGGGTGGGATCCGTGGGTGATGGCGTCGGTTGCGGCGCTGCTCGCGGGAGTGGCGTTTGTGGCGAGCTGGTGGCCGGCGCGGCGGGCGACGCGGGTGGATCCGATGGTGGCGCTGAGGTATGAGTGAGTGTTCGGCTGAGTCGAGGCTCAGTTTAGAGTGCGGGAGCGGAGCTACCGCTTTGCCCCGGGCTGAATGCAGTGTGCGAATGACGGCTCGTAGGCGCGATCGCCGCGATGAGGTGGAGTTTGTGCCACGCACCCTTTTAAGATGAAAAGGATGCGACACCCGGGAAGGCGCGCTGTGCTGAGGATGACGTTGCAGTGGTTCGAGGCTTTTGCGGAGCTGCGCTGAGTTTTATGGCAAAGCGGTAGCTCCGCTCCCGCACTCTAAATTGGGGGGAGCCTGCCGTGAGACTGGAGAGGGCGGTGTCGAAAGCGAAGCTCGGCGGGATTGCGCCCCTTTTCATCGTTAGCGATGTGGCGCGGTCGATTGCGTTTTACTGCGACTCGCTGGGATTCGCGGCGGAGCACAAGGCGCCGGACGTTGAGCCGTTTTTTGCGATTGTGCAGCGCGATGGCGCGATGATTTTCATGAAGGCGGATCGCAATGTGGCGCCGCTGCCGAATCACAAGCGGCACCACTACATGAAGTGGGACGCGTACGTTTCGGTGGCCGATCCGGATGCACTCGCGGCGGAATTTGCGGAGCGCGGCGTTACGTTCAGCGACCCGCTGCGTGATACGCACGACGGTCTGCGCGGCTTCGAAATCAGTGATCCCGACGGCTACGTTCTTTTCTTCGGCCGTCCTCGATAAGTTCGCGTTCACTCCGAAACGCGGCATCGCGTCACAAGCTGTTTTTCAATTCCACTCCAGCGGATTAAGCTCACCTGCAAATCGGCCGGTGCGGCACGGAGATATTCCAGTGAAAACAGGAGTGAATTTCGAGGTGCGGGCGGTGCGGATGTGTGCGTCATTCGTCGCGATCGCGTTGGTGTGCGGGGTCGGGCTGAGGCGTGGCTTCGCGTCGGCGCCGGACACGAGCGCGACGGCGCATTACATGTTTGTGTGGACGGGCGATCAGGAAAAGAAGGGCAACGATTTTCTGGCGGTGATCGATGCGGACCCGGCGTCTGCTACCTACGGCAAGCTGATCACGACGCTCGTGACCGATCAGCCGACGATGCAGATTCATCACACTGAGTATGTGATGCCCGCGAGCGGAATGCTGTTTGCGAACGACCACCTGGCGGGGCGCACATTTATTTTCGACGTGCGCGACGCGTTGCACCCGAAGATCGTCACGTCGTTCACGGAGATGGATGGATACGCGCATCCGCACTCCTACGTGCGGCTGCCGAATGGGCACGTGCTCGCAACATTCCAACACGCCGGGCATCACCACGGAGATCATGCAAGCGGGATGGACGGGATGGGCCCGATGGGGCAGTCCGGCGGTTTGGTGGAGATCGACGACACGGGGAAAGTGGTGCGGTCGGCAAGTTCGGCTGACCCTGCGTTTCCCGACGCGCTACTTACACCGTACGGGCTTGCCGTGATTCCCGACGCCGATCGCGTGGTGACGACGAACTCGTCGATGCACGACCTGGAAGTATTCGCCGGCGTGACTTATCAGGTGTGGCGGCTCTCCGATTTGAAATTGCTGAAGACTGCGAATCTCGACGTCGGCGCAAACCACTACGGACATATTTCGCCGGAGGAGCCGCGCGTGGGGCCGGATGGCGCAGTGTACGTGCAGACGCTCGGCTGCGGCATCGAACGCATCACAAATTTCAAGGGCGGCGATCTCGCGGCGAATCCGCCGGTGTCGAAACTTGTGTGGACGTTCCCTGGATCGTTCTGTGGCGTGCCAACGATTGTGGGACATTACCTCTTGCAGTCTGTGCCGGAGATAGCCGGCTTGATCGTGCTGGATATTTCGAACGGCGCGAAGCCGGTGGAAGTGTCTCGCGTGAGACTCGGTGACACTTACTTTTCGCACTGGACAAGCTGGGACGCAAAGGCGCGGCGCGTGGTGGTGACGGGAGACAACCGGCTCTTTCTGCTGACGCTCGATGAAAAAACGGGCGCACTCGCCGTGGATACGGCGTTTCACGACGCCGCCGGCAAGCCGGGATTCGATTTTGTGAATCGCGATTGGCCGCAGGGCTGGACCGGAACGGGTCGGCCCCACGGCGTTGTGTTTTCGCGGTGATGCTGATGCGGTAAACTGGCGTGGATGAAAACCGAACGTAAAACGCCGCCGCCGATTATCTGCACGAATGACCGGTTCGTAGTCTTGTACGCAAATCTCGACAAGTCGATCCCGCATCGGCCGGCGACCGTACATCTTTATGTGGCCGGAAAGGAACTCGGCTGGATGCCGCACGTGGCGATAGCTGAGGATGCGGCGACTGGAATGTTCAGCCTGTATGTGTGCGATCGGAAGTGGAAGCCGATTGGGATTGGTGGAGGCTGCGCTACGCTGGAGGAGGCTGCGGCTCGCGCCGACAAACTGTATCCCGGCGTGAGCACGCTGTGGATCGAGGCGAGCTTTACTGACGAAGACGTGGAACGATTTCGCGAGGAGCAGTTTGGCAAGCATCGCTGCGTGATTTGCCGGAAGCGGCCGGACGAAGTTTTGAGCGACGTGACATTTAAGTCTGTGCACGACGGATGGATCTGCAGCAATTGCGGATAAACAAAGTCAACGGCTGCCGGGTCGATGCTTGGCCGCATCGACCCGCCTTTACAGGCATGAAGAGCGCGATGGCTTGCACGACGGCCTGCACAGTTTTGAGGTCAGCGGTCCAGATAGCTACGTTTTATTTTTTTGGGAGGCCTCGGTAGCGACGCGCACTGCGCCGGCTTGCCGCTGCGCGACAACCCGCCTCAACAGGGAGTTGTTGTTGTGGCGTCGGAGGTGGATTACCAGGAGCGGACGAGCGCGACCGCTTGTGCGACGCACTGAGCGATCATGATCAGGAAGAGCGATTGGCGCATGCGATCGTCTTTGTTCCAGCGAGCGGCGAGCAGCGCGATTACGAAAATGGCCAGCGCGGCGATGGCGATCTGGTAGGCGAGCGGCGAATTGTGTTGATGGAATTTCCAGAGGTAGGCGCCCATCAGTAGCAGCACGAACACGCCGTAGAGTTTGATGTATTTCGGCGGCAGCGTTTTGTTGCCCCAGTCGAGCTTCTCGTTGTAACTGAGTCCTGACGCCATGATTCAGCCCTCGCTCGACCGGCGCAGCGGTTCACCGGTCCGTTCACACACCCTTATAGCACGTATTGTAGAACGTGGTTAATTCCATCGCTAAGTAAGATGCGCGCGGCGTACGCGCGGGCTCACCGCAATCGTTGCGCGTGGGAAGGTCTGGTATGCTCGCGCGTCGACTTGGTTTCACAGGCAAAGGCGTTTACTGCGAGCGTCTATAACGGCCGATGCCGGTTTTGCAGCGGGCAGATTTTGTATTTGTGACGCGAAAAGAGGATGGGATGAGCGGAATGCGGTGGGGACATCGGAGTAGCGATTCGAGGCGAGCGTTGGCGATTACGGCCGCGCTTGCGGCGGTGGCGACTGTCGCGTGGGCTAATGGCGCGAAGCTCGTTGTGAGTTGGAAGAATCCTGCGTATTCGGGCGCGCAGCCGAAGCGCGTGCTGGTGACCGGCATGAGCGAAGACCCTGCGATTCGCGCGGACTTCGAAGACGACATGGCCGCGGCGATCGCGAAAGACGGCGTGGAAGTGATCCCGGGCAATCATATTTTGTTGCGACCCGATTCGCCGGAGATGGACGAGAACTATTTGAAGGGACAGATCCGCGATCACAAAATCGACGCGGTGCTGACCACGCGCATGATTCGCGTGGATAAATCGCAGACATACATTTCGGGGCCCAGCTACGTGGTTCCGTTCACTTACTACAATACGTTCTGGGGATACTACGGCACGGTGTACCGGCAGGTTTACACGCCCGGATATTTGCGCCACGACACGACAGTGCGCATCGAGACGAATTTTTATTCGACGGCGGGCGAGAGCGGCGAATTGATCTGGACGGGGACCAGCGAGACATTCAATCCCAGCTCGGCGAAGAAAATGATCGATGGCGTGGTGAAGACGATCGCGAAGGAATTCAAGAAGAAGGGGATTTTGTAAGCGCGGCGATTACCAGTCCCGGCGGTAAGCGAACCACCAGCTGAAAATTGCGATCGGGATCGTCGCGCCGACGCCCCACCAGAAAGGTAGAAACAAGTCGGCGGCGAGCCCCAGGACGAAGAACGTTCCCCAGAAGATTTTGTTTTCCATGGTGCTCGTCTATTTTGACGCGCCGCAGGGCGCAGCGGTAGTGAGGATCTGCGCTCAGGCGGCCGCGTTGACACTATGGAGGCGTGAATCTACCATAAGCGCCAAATGCCGGACCCGCAGTCTCTGATTGGCCAGACGATCTCGCACTACCGCATCCTCGAGAAACTGGGCGGGGGCGGAATGGGAGTCGTTTACAAGGCTGAAGATACCCGGCTTCGCCGTTTTGTTGCGCTGAAGTTTCTCCCACCTGCTGTTGCTCGCGACCCGCACACGCTCGCGCGTTTTCAGCGTGAGGCGCAAGCCGCATCCGCGCTGAACCATCCCAACATTTGCACGATTTATGACATCGGCGAACAGGACGGGCATCCGTTCATCGCGATGGAATATCTCGAGGGCGTGACGCTGAAGCACCGCATCGACGGGCGGGCGCTGCCGCAGGAGACGCTGCTCGCCCTGGGAATTGAAATCGCGGACGCGCTGGACGCGGCGCATACGAAGGGAATCGTGCACCGCGACATTAAGCCCGCGAATATTTTTGTTACAGAGCGCGGCACGGCGAAGATTCTGGATTTTGGGTTGGCGAAGGTGACGGGCGGCGCCGAGCAAGGCGCTGACATTACGGCGGCGACCGAGACTGCGCCGGAACATCTGACGAGTCCCGGCTCGGCGGTGGGCACCGTGGCGTATATGTCCCCGGAGCAGGTGAGCGGCAAGCCGCTGGACGCCCGGACAGATTTGTTTTCCTTTGGCGCGGTGCTGTATGAAATGGCGACGGGCGCGTTGCCGTTCCGCGGGGACACAACGGGTTTAATTTACGACTCGATTCTTAATCGAATGCCTGTGTCTGCGGTGACGCTCAATCCCGGAGCGCCGGCGGAACTGGGGCGGATCATCAACAAGGCGATCGAGAAGGATCGCGACATGCGGTACCAGCACGCGAGTGAGATGCGCGCGGATTTGAAGCGCCTCGCACGCGATACAAGTTCGGCGCGCCACGTAAGTCTTTCGGCGCAACCTCCATTGGCGGTGACTGGTGGCGTCGAGAATAGGCAGCGAAGCGGGCGGAAGGGACCGTACGCAGCCGTGGCGTTTATCGCGCTACTCGTAATCGGAACTGGAGCGACATACCATTGGCGCGGGCTGCTCGACCGGTCGCCGAAGAAACCACTTTCAGAAAAACAACTGACACGAAACGGACCGGAGCGCCGAATCTTGAGCGAAGCGATCTCTCCCGACGGCAAGACCCTGGCGTACGCGGACGGGGTTGGATTGCACGTCCAGGTGATTGAGACGGGCGAAGTGCACGACATCGTTCCGCCGGAGGAGATCCGAGATAACGTGAATAGCGTCTTGTGGTATCCCGACGGTGTGCGGATGGTTTTGAATTTGGGCGGGGTACATACGACGGCATCGGTCTGGGAAGTTTCGATCTTCGGCGGCGCCCCCCGGAAGCTCAAAGACCGGTACAAGGCAGTTGACGTTTCTTCGCGTGACGCTTCGGTGCTGTTGACGTCGGAGGATGCGCCCGGATCGCTATGGATGTGGACACCCGGCGGCGACGCCGAAAAGAAAATCATCGACACAAAGGCGCCAATCGATACGGCCGCGTGGTCGCCGGACGGCCAATTCGTTGCATATGTGGCGAACGACAACAACACTGGCAGCATCCACGTGTGGTCCAGACAGAGCAATTCCAGCGCGTTAATTCTGACGGACTCCGAACTCGCGGCCTCCGATAACAACGGGGCGAGAGCTGTGTGGCTTGCCGATGGGCGGTTGGTGTTTGAAAAAATCAGCGCCGCAGAAACGGGCACATCGAATTTGTGGTGCATCCCGCTCGATCTTCGAACCGGAAAAGCGACCGGAGCCGCCTCGCAGATTACGAACTGGCACGGAGACTATGCGTGGGTGCCGAGCGCCAGCGCGGACGGCCGATTTCTAACGGTCGTCAAAGGCCACATCAAAACTGACGTGTTTGTGAGCGAATTAAAAGATAAAGGCCGCACGGTCGACGCGGGACGAAATCTCACACTCGGTGACAGCAGCGACAAGCCCGATGCGTGGTTTCCAGACGGCCACGCGATCTTGACGACTTCACGGCGAACGGGCATGGATCAGATCTACCGCTTGTCGCTCGATGGAAGCGCCTCACCCGTGGCTCCGGATCGCGGGCTGCAATTCGACGGGCAACTTAGTCCGGACGGCACGTGGATTCTTTTCTGGTCGCAATCGGCGGATCCGACGGCCAAAACGGTAAGAATCGACCGAGTGCGATCAGGTGGGGGAACCCCGGAGGAGATTGCGGAATTCCCAGTCGACGAGACGACGTTGCTGAGCTGTCCCTCGCGAGCTGGGAGCGTTTGCGTGTTGAGCGACTGGAGAGCGAATCAGGTGGTGTTTTATGAGTTCGATCCGCTGAACGGAAAGGGAAAGGAGCTGGCGCGGACCGCGCTGGACGAACCACGGAACCTGAGCCTGAGCGTCTCGCCCTCCGGAGGGCGCGCCATCATCTCGAGCCGCGACATGCTGAAGGGACAACTTCGGCTCGTGGACTTTCGAGACGGTTCGGCGAGGTCAATTCCGTTACCGAAGGGCTGGGAGATTTGGAGCGTCAGTTGGAACCAGGATGAAACGGCCGCGCTGATTTCACTCTGGGGGTTTGAGGCGGGAATGGCTGCGGTAACGCTCGATGGAAAAGCGACGCTACTGATCGCGGGCAAGTCGAGGAGCGAGTTTTACTACTCGCCGATCTGTTCACCAGACGGGCGCCATTTGGCGTACGGGAAGCAGGGATGGAACGCGAACGTTTGGCTGCTGGAGAATTTTTGAGTTGAGGTGCGCGTAGAAGTCGCTTTTCATTCTGGTTCAGACGGTCTATGCTCGCGCGCAAGTTGTCCCCCGCAATCCATGCACGGAGAAAACTAAGATGACGAAAGAAAGTGGCAGCGGTATTGGCGTTCTGCGTATTGCGTTGGTCGTGATTGGAGTGACGTTCATCGTGGGCGTGTACCCGCTGACGATTGTGTGGCCGTCGGGGTGGGCGTGGCATACGGGTGGGCCGTCGATGTATCTGCAGATGATTCTCGGTGTGTACGCGACGCTGGGAATTTTTCTGGTGATGGCGGCGCGGAGGCCGCTGGCGAATTTGAGTTTGATCTGGTTTACGGTGTGGTCGAGTGTGGTGCACGCGGCGATCATGGCGTGGCAGTCGATTGCGTATCCGGAGCATCACGGGCATCTGTACGGCGATGTGCCGGTGCTGTTGGTGGTGGGGATTGTGTTGGCGGTGCTCACGATGCGGGCGGAGAAGGGGACGGCGGTGGCTGTAGCGTAGTCCTGGGTTGCGGGACAGCGTGGGAATGCGCGACAGCTCCACTTTAAAAAAAAAGCACACAGAAAATATTTCTATGCCACGAAAGGCACTGTAACGAGTGGCTGTGCTTGCCGACCCGGTGTCAATTTGTTGTGGTTGGTGAGAAAGCTGGAGAACGCTCAACTGCGGCCATCAGCACGCGCGGTCGTTATGGTGAAGTTCGTGGCATAGAAATATTTTCTGTGTGCTTTGTGAAGCGTTGAGGGGCAGTTCAAAAAGGAAGCTGCGTCGCTGCGCGACGTGCGCAGACTGAAGTCTACGCTACGGCGCGTTAGTTGTGGGTGGTGTAGGCGGCAGTGTGGAGGAGCGCGGCGTGTTTTGTGGTCGCGGGCTTGGGCGACGATTTTGCGGAGGCGTGCGTGGTGGGCTGAAGCGCGCTCGTGGGTTGCAGCGCTGCTTGTAGCGGAGCGCGGGAGGCGGCTAGCAGGTACTGGTCGCGGCGGAATTCGATCAGGTCTTCGCGCGAGTGCTTGGGCGAGGCGAGTTCGCGGTCGAGGCGCGCGAGCATCAGCTGGTAGGCGAACTGTGGATCGGAGCCGAGGGCGAGCACGTTACTCTCGCTGATGCCGATGCGGACCGGTTGGCCGCCCGGAACGCCGGTGGTGGCGGGCGAGACGGTGAGCCACAACGCGCCGTCAGCATCGGCGGAAACTTTGGCGTCGCGATTCAGCGTGCGCAACACATGTTTCAGGTAGCCACGGTTCGGAATCATTTCATCGTTCACAGCTTCCTGCACGGCTAGCGCGAAACTCGCCTGATTTTGTTGCCAGTCGGCATTCGTGCCAACGATCACCGCGCGACGATTCGTTTCTTCCTGCGCGAGATCCTGCACGCTGATTGTCTGCGGTTGCTGAAGGTCCGGCACATCGGCGTAGGCGTCGTCGAGGTCGGCGGCGGCGTGCGATTCGTAAACGTGCTCAGGATTGAAGCGGCCGGTGATCATGTAGGACGCGGTGACGGCCGGAATCGCTTCCCACGCGAACCATGCCAGCGGCGCGAGAAATTTCTTCGAGTGATAAATCTCCTCGGTGCCGCTGCGGCATTCGCTCGAGCGTTTGATCGTGCCAGGCACTTGCGTGAAATGGACAACGCGTAAATCAAGCTCGGGATTTTCTTTCGCGAAAGTGGTGAGCGAGTGCGCGGCAGCCTTCGGGCTGGTCATGAAGAAATCGTTGAGCGCGTCGCGATGCACGGAGTGCGGATAGTAGAAGTCCATCACGCGTTTGGTGAAGTCGGCGCAATTATTGGTCGCGCCATTGAAGTGATTCACGTTAGGGCGCGAATTGAATTGCGCGATCAGCGTTTCGTCCTGCTTGACGGTGGTATTGACGACGAACATGTAGAGGCTGCGCTCGAGCGTCGCACCGACCATTTCACGCCACTCGGAGGAATTGCTGGTGAGGCATTTCTTCGTGTCGCATAGGCCGGTGAGGTAATTCTGGCGGTAGCGCTCTTCGAGAGCGGTTTTGATTTCGCGCGAACTCATCAGCGGGCGGTCGGCGGGATTTTCGACGCCGTAGAGGTAAATGTTGAGCGGGACGATATTCCACTCGTAAGGTGAGTCTTCGCCGAGCGTGGTGTAATTGCTTACGACGGAACCTTGTTCGCCGGGGCGGCACAGGCGCATCTTGACGGGCGAGTTGTCTGGGCAGATTCGCGAGAGGTACACGGCGGTGTGGCCCGAGCCGGTGATGCGGGCGACACTGGTGTCGAGCGATTCGTTGAGGATCACGCCGGCGTCAGCACTGGCGCGCGGGGCGGACACGAGTCCGCCGGCAACGGCAAGTGCAGCCGCGACCGCCGAGGCGAGCCACGACGCACGGGTGCGCGCCGACCGGTTCGCAACCGAGTGGTTCTTCGTGAGATTTGGCTCGCTCGTAGCTAAACGCATCCTTTTAATTGTCCTCCGCTGGGCGCCTGCGGGCGATAAGTCACGGCTATTAAGGGGGCCTGGGGAGACCCAGTACTTAGAAACACGGTTTAGGCGCAATAGTTGCTTTGCTGGCTGGGATGGGAGGGTAAGTGTAGCTAATACAGTAAGATGCGGGGAAGGGTGGCTTCGGTCAACGGGGCGGAGTAGCGTAGTCCCGCACTGCGGGACTGCGTCGAGGAGGGCTTTGCCCGCTAGGCGCGTGATCGGATGGGGGAAGGGCTTTCGTGGGCAAGGCGGTGGCAAGCGACCGCAGTCTAAGGCGCTTCGCGCGCGCAGACTGAAGTCTACGCTACGGCTCCGGGGCTGTGGGGCGCGGGTAGGCGTTGCCTCGAGTGGACGAATGTGGTACTCTGTGGGTGCGTTTGTTGCTCTTGAGTACCTTTGAATGCGTTTCAACTAAGGTCGCCGGGCACAGCTCGACGGCCATTTTTTTTGTGACGACGGCAACGGTCTTGAGGGGCAAATAGCTTTCTAGGTGGCAAGACCACCTTAAGAATAATCAGGAGCAGTAAAGTGGCAAAAGAACAAGGGACAGTGAAGTGGTTTAACGCGGCTAAGGGCTTTGGATTCATCCAGCGCCAGAGCGGTGAGGACGTTTTCGTGCACTTTTCGGCGATTCAGGCCGATGGGTACAAGAGCCTCAACGAAGGGCAGGCGGTTGAATTTGAGGTCAAGCAGGGTCCGAAGGGCCTGCAGGCTGAGAACGTCGTCGGTCTGTAAAAAACCTCTGAGCAATAGCCCGGTATAAAGCATGGTTCGGAAGAGGCGGTTCCCAACACCGCCTCTTTCGAAATCACCAGTCCCGGCAGTCGATCCAGCAGGTGAGCAGTAGAGGTTATGTGTGCGCGAACGTGCGGCGAGATGCCGGCACGTTTTATCGCAACGCGGTGCCGCCACGAAATGGGGACGTAACGCTCGATATAGCGTGGCGTGCGTGGCAATCCTAAGGAGGGCGCAGTGCATATTCTGGTGGAAGGTCAGGCGATTAAGCACGAGTTGTACGGTGCGGGTGTGGTGACGGAATCGAATACCGAACGGACCACGATCGATTTCGACGATCACGGCGTAAAGAAATTCGTGACGTCGATGTGGACCGCCGAGCTGATCGGCGAACCGCCCGCAACGCCGCCGGGAAAGCGCCGCGGCCGCCGCAAGACGGTGAAGAAGAAGGTTGCCGCCGAGAAGTAACGGCGGAACTTTCGTACAGACAATTGAAATGGAATTTGAGACGCCCCGAGAAATCGGGGCGTTTTTTTTTCGCAAGAGACGGCGCGAAGAAAAAATTATCGTGGCGCGCGTCCGCGCTCTGCACTTTAACGGACGGAAGTCGAGCGCCGAGGAAAATCTTCCGGCGACGCGGAGCCCCAAAAGAGCTTGCGCAGGAACGGTCTCGAGTAATACGCGAAAGCGCCGAGGATTGCCGTAAACACGGCTGCGCTACCGATCCAGAGCGCCATAAATTCCAGAAAGCTTTTCACGCTCATCCTCCCCGGTACGACCAAACGATTACAGCCACCGGCGCAAACAGAGTGACTGCGCCGAGCGACAACCCAATTATAGCATTTCGAAAAGGCACAGGGATCTGCCTGCGAACTGCTCTTGCACGGATCAGAACCAGTATCGCTCCAGCAATCAGGTCGACGGCAAT
Source organism: Acidobacteriota bacterium (assembly GCA_013286165.1). Lineage (GTDB taxonomy): Bacteria > Acidobacteriota > Terriglobia > Acidiferrales > UBA7541 > Palsa-295. The sequence goes on from JABDGF010000016.1 coordinate 23,199, forward strand.
CACGGTCACAGCAAGGAGAGGGGAATGTAGCACATCCTGCGGGCGGGCGATATACCGAGACGATACGTGTCGGCCCTTTTATGTCTGGCTTGCGCCGTCGGCATGGGCGGACCGCATGGGTATCGTTTTCATCGGAGAACTGTCAGACTGGATTGGCTCGCGCGACGTGTGAATTGAGGTGCTGGATGGGGCGTTGGATTCGAATGGCAGGGTTGCTGGTTGCGGCGGCGATAGTGTGTGCGGGCGTGGCGCGGGCGCAGGATGCTGCGACCACCACGCAATCGGCACCGACGGGAAGCAGCCCTGTGGCACCGCAAAGTACGAGCGATCCTGGCACACAACCGCAGCAGCAACAGGACGGCACTGGCACAACCTCTGGCTCGGGCGCGGCGGCGTCCGCTGCAGCACCTGGTACAACAGCGCAAGGCGCACAGGCTTCAGGCCGACGCTCAAATTCCTACAACGCGGCCAACGCGGGCGGCGACGATCCGAAGGGCGGCAACATCCACATCATGACGAACAACGTGTCTATTACGCTTTCGCAGAATTGGACGGAAGCGGCCACCGATGGTACACCGCCGCCGCGCGAGCTGCGCGCGTTCGCTCCGCCGTTTCATCTGAATGCGATCCTCACGCTACAAAATGTGAAAAACCAGGGCGTGCTGCAACTGGCGATGAGTGACAATCCGCTGCTGAATCACGATTCGAGTTGGCTCGACGAGCAAATGCACATGCCGGGCGGTACGGGCATGAGCGTAATGGACATGTTGTTCTATTATTTTTTTCCGCCGTCGGCGCAGTGCATGGACGAGGCGCAGCGCGACGTGCTGACCGCGACGTTTGCTCCGACGCCCGCCGTGGAATCGGCGGAAGCAACGGGCTCGCAGCCGCCATCGACCGACGGGACGGCGCCGATGCTGCAGGTGACGTACCACTGCCGGCGCGAGGCGACGCTGGACAGTTTTTATTCCTCGCAGTTGAGCAACGGGATCGTGTTCGCGCAGTCCAACGATGGGCCGCGCGCGTATTCCGTGATTCCGCAGTTTTATCTGGCGCCGATGGAGCAGGTGCGCGGGGCGGGAATCAGTTGGTACGTGTTCGAGGCGCAGCGCACCGAGCCGGTGCCGCCCAGCGCATCGACGCGTTACAACGTGCCGATTCCCGAGGGCGCGCAGCCGGATTATTTTTACGCGATTGGCGCGCCCGATCCGTTTCCGTGGACGGCGGACGTCGGCTCATGGTCGAATCGCCTGATTCACTTGGCGTACGTAGGGCTTTCGATGAACAACAACCGCCGCTCGGAATTTATCAGCCTGCTGCAGCGCGTGCGCATTCGCGGGGCGAACGGGAATCAGTAGCCTTTCAGACCACACATTCCAGCGCAGTCCCCGCAGTTCGTTTCAATCGAACTACAACACGGGCGGAAACGTCCATGCCACTCGTTGTTATTGTTTTGCGAAGCGCTGGCCGAAGATGTCGCCTGGATTCCAGTGCGGGCGTTCCGGCGCGTTGGCAATTTCATATCCCACCGCGAAAAGAACTTCTGTGCAGAGGCGGGCGGCTTTGAAATTGAGAGGCTGCTGCATGTCGTCCTGCGGCGTGTGATATCGCGTCTGAATCCAGTCCACCTGCATTTTCTTGCCGTCGAGCGCGGGATCAACGGTCTTGAACCCTTCGCTGATCGTCAATGCCGGCACTCCCTGCTTCACAAACGAATATTGGTCGCTGCGGATAAAGAAATTCTCTTCGGGCATCGGATCGGGACTGACTTCGAGGCCGAGATGGTGCGCGACGTCATCGACGGGCTCCGCGAGCGTGCTGTGGTCGGCGCCGAGCGCGACGATGTCTTTGAATTCGTAGAGGATGGACACGCCGTCCATGTTCACGTTGGCAGCGATCTGTTTGATGGGCACGGTGGGGAAGTGCGCGAAATAATCGGAGCCGAGCAGGCCGGCCTCTTCGCCGGTGACGGCGAGAAATAGCACGGAGCGCTTGGGACACTGCGAGCCTTCGGCAAATGCCTTCGCGATTTCGAGAAGCGCGGCGGTGCCGGAGGCGTTGTCCACAGCGCCGTTGTAAATCGTGTCGCCATTCACGGCGTCGCCGATGCCGACGTGATCCACGTGGGCGCTCAAAATGACGTACTCGTTTTTCAGCGTGGGATCAGAGCCGGGAAGCACGGCAGCGATGTTGGGACTTTGGAGCGCGGTGAACTTCGCGCTTTCGCGCATGTCGAGCCGGCCCTCGAGTGGAAAGCTGAGCGGCTTCGCGGCGGTGATGCTGGCCATGGCCTGGTCGAGCGTGTGCGGAGCGCCGGCGAAAAAGACTTCCGCGGACGAACCATTCACGAGCGCCTTCGCGCGCAATTCGGGAACGTAGTCGTTGGGCGTGCCGTTTTTGTCGAGCCAGTTCATGTTCGGCTGGTGCGTGAAGGCGATGATTGCGGACCACGGAGTGTTCTTGGCCTGCTCGCCGGTCCAGATGCCGATGATGCCGATTGCGCCGTGAGCGGCGGCGTTGCGCTGCTTGACGAACCCGTCGGAATAAAAAGCGCGCACGGATGAAGGAAACGCGGGCGGGGCGTTGAAGATGGTGACGACGATTTTTCCTTTCGCATCGATGCCCGCGTAGTCGTCGTAGTGCTGGTCGGGCGCGGTGACACCGTATCCCACAAAAACCATGCCGCCCGAAGCCGACGCGTCCTCATGAGCGGAGTCGCCGGGCATTACGTAGTCTTTCTCGAACGCGAGTTGGGTGCGCTGGCCGCCGCGCTCGATGACAAGCGAATCGTTTGCGGGATTCGGCGTGACCTGGCGCAGGCGGACCTGCTGGAAGTACGTTCCGTTGTCTCCGGCGGGGGCGAGGCCGAGCTGCTCGAATTCGGCGCGGACGTAATTCGCCGCGAGTTGGTAGCCGCGCGTGCCGGTGCCGCGGCCTTCGAGCAAATCGTCCGCGAGGAATTCCATGTGGGCGTGGATTCCGGCGGCGGTGATCTTGTCGAGGTCCTGCTGGGGTGGGAAGAGCGACTGGGCGTGAAGAGACGGCGCGCACAGCACAAGCAAAACGGCGGTCGCGACGCTTAGGGCCGCTAGCTTTGATTTCATGAGTGATCTCCAGAGGCGGTAGTCGCCAGATTGTACGCGAAAAGTGACGCGATGCACGGCGGCAGATACGGAGGACATCGAGTCGCGCGTGTAGGGGCGATATTGGCCCGCCATCGTGCCGTACTCGTTAACGTTCGTCAGAGGATCATTGGGTGCGGTGAATCGTGCTCCTTGTAAAATGGGAACGTGAGGCGCGCCTACTTCAAGCCTGCTGCGATTCTTCGTACGACTGCGACCGTTGCGTTGTTAGTTGTTGGTCTGGCGCGTGTGTGCGCTGCGCAGGGCGACGCCACTTTCTCCTGCCTCGATAAAACGAAAGATGCTGCCGCGTGGGCGCGCGTGGAATCCTCGATGGCTGGGGAACTGAAAGCCCCGCCGCGAGATGGAATACCCGATTCGGAATATTTCGCGCGTCGCTCCGTTTACAGGGTTTGCGCGGTTGGCTCAGCGGCGCTGGTGATTTTGGAGTACGCCCCACTCGTGCCTGATCCGAGCACGGAAAAGTTTGATCACTTGTTCGAAGCTTTTAATTTGGATTTGCACAACGGCAAACGCACTCCGTTGAAGCTTAAGGATCCGACGTGGCTTTGGACCCTCGTAAGGTTCGCGCGGTTCGAGCCAGGCGGCGTTCCGGATGTGGTGTTCACGTCGTTCGGTTGCGTCGAGTGCGACGGAGGGCGCGTCCTGTCGAGCTATCGGTTTGACGGCATCACGAAATCGTGGACGGCGCGACAATACGGCGACGGAAAGAATCCATGGTGGGATACGCGGGACGCGATTGTAGTCGATGAGGAACTCGTCGATTCCGACGCGGTGCTATTCGATTGCGCGTTCGGTGTTGGCCGTTACGCGAGCAAGGATCTGGATGAGCTGTTCGTCCGCTGCAAGCAAATCACTCCGGCCGAGAGCGGCGGCGCGAAGATTGGCGACTTGAGCTTTCTGTACGGCTGGAAAGATGGGAAGTTTCAGCGCGTGCGCGTAACGGACGAAGCGCAGGTCAGCAGCTTCACCGCGAAAGCTTGCGAGACGCTGGCCGACGAGCGGTTGTGCACACTTCCGAATTCTCTCGAGGCGACGAACGAGGGAATTGCGGCGGCGGAGAAGATGCACCAGCGGTTTCCGAACGCGCGGCGGCACGTAAATGGTCTCGATTCGTTTCGACAGATCAAGAAAGGCATGTCACTCAAGGACGTGATCATACTTTTGGGCGTGCCTGACGCGATCGAAGGCGCCGGAACTGTTTTCTATCAATACTATTTAGGCGACGGTTCGTTTGTGGTGGTGATTGGCATGGAGAGCGTCGATGACGTTCACGTCGTGCGGCCTGACGGATCGATCGAACATCTCTTGTAGTTGCAGAAATTCCACTAAATTCGCTACCTCCCCCTCATACATTGCATTCGAAGGCTTCGGCGGTTTGCCTGGTGGGCTAATTCAACTACAACACGGGCGCGAACGCCCGTGCTACTGGCGGCGGGCGCGAACGCGGCAGTAAGGCGGAGTGCAGCGATTGCCTGATGGTGCGGCGGCGTGGGCGGGACGATAGTTTGCGGAGGCGCGTGTTGCGCGTCTCCCGGCCCGCGATGTTCCGGAGGCATGCGATGAGCAATCAAAGTGGAGATCGCTATACGTGTTCAAACGCGATTTGTGGATGCGAGATTGAAGTTAAGCGGCCGGCGATGGGCGCGGAATCGACGGGGCAGACCAGCGGGCGGCGCAGCGTAAAGCTCGATGACGACCTGGGGAAGTCCGACACGATCATGGACGTTGCGTACGTGCGGCCGGAGGATGCGCATCTGCCGGCGCCGCGTAGCGGGCCAGGGCAGGAGAACGAGCGCAAAGCGAATGAAATGCCCGTGCCGCGTTGTTTCTGCGGAAGCCCGATGGAGGAAGCGGGCGAGGGCGTGGCGAAGGCGCGAGTGGCGAGCGTGAAGCTCTAGTACGCCTCGTAGTGGGACGTACACGTGAAATTCAGGCTATCGCCCGATGGCTGGAGGCGCGCGGCGGAGCGATAGTCGCCTTAGGCGGGCACGAATCGCGATGCTGTGTGCGACGGCTCGCCGAGAAAAACTGTTGGAAGACCCGGGAGGAGTGAGATGAGCAATCAACGAGGAGATCGTTACACGTGTTCGGATCCGAATTGCGGGTGCGAGGTGGAAGTGAAGGAGCCGAGCCTAACCGCGGCGGCGCGCGCGAAGGCGACCGACGCGCGAACGGCGGCGACGCCAGTCGAAGCGGGCTACGCCGACGCGACCGACAACTTGCAGGATCGCGGCCACGGCGTACCTGCGGCGGGAAATATTTCCGATCGCGGATTCCGGTCCGAGAGTATTTCCACCAGCGGCGATTTCGGGAAGCAGGGCGCGACGGGTGAGGGAATTTTCGGAACCGTTGGCGCTGACTCCGATCACATTCACACGGAGGGGCGCTACGGCTCGCGGTTGCCGCGCAAATCAGGATTCGCGGACGAACCGCGGCCACGCACGTTCGAGCCGGCGACGTATGTGGAAGAAGCGTCGATGCGGTGTTTCTGCGGCGCGGAGATGCGTAGGGCGGGCGCGGCGGAACGGGCGCGCGGAGCTTCTGCGTAGACTTCGGCGTAGAGCGACACGCACAGGCCAACTCCAGCCTGTGCCATCCTTATTGGCGAACGAGCGCGGGAGGGGCTGCGGGCATTGCGCTTGCGACTGGCGCGCAGCCGAAGCTGGCGTAATCGAGGGGTGGAGTGCTGCGCGCTGTCGCTTTCGGCGACCACACCTCGAAAACGTCGAACGTGCAATTTTTTGTGTAGTGCTGCTTGAGCGCGGCCCACATGTCCGCGTCCCATTGGTGTAGATTTCGGTGCTTCACCTGTTCCGGGTCGTCCGCCTGTCCCTTTGTGATCACAATCATGTCGTACATGTCCGCGTTCATTTCGCTGAGCACATCGCCGGGGCGCCAGCGGCCGCTTTTTTCAAGAACATCGTTGAGGAAGCCGTCGGGAATCTCCGGATGACGGCCGAGGATCGTCACATCGGGGTGCGTGGAGAGCAGCAACCTGCCGCTCGCAGCCTCGACGAATTTCTGCCACTGCGCTTTGCGTGCGGGGATCCGCTTGGCTTCGTCATAGTCATAGCGAATGGCTTTGAAAGCGGGGACCAGCCCCGGCCACAGAAGAATGCAGACTGCGATGCAGGCGAACAGCGGACGGCGCGTAGAATGTCGCTGCAGTTCGATCAGGCCGAGCCCCGCGAGCACTCCTGAAACCATCAATGGCTCGAAGAAATAATTGATGTTGCCACCCGCCTGCGGAATGGTGAGCACGGCGACGGCCCAAGCAGACACGGTGTAAAACAGAAGCAGCAATCTTTCCGGCGCACGTTCGCGTTCATGCCACGCGAAGAGCGCGCCGATGCACATGAACGGGACGACGGGCTGACGCAACGCAAGCCATCCGATCGAGAGCGCGCCGCGAAATTCGAGGACGGGGTGGCGCAAGTCCGCGATGGTCTGCGCCATGTAGGGCTCGTGCAGATACGCGATCACGTTTCCGGCGATGGCGGTGAGACCGGCGAGCGCGGCCCACAGAATTGCATCGCGGTAGCGGCGGCGGTAGAGGAGCCAGCCGACGATCGCGAGCGGCGCCGCGATGAAGGTCTGCTTGAAGAGAAGCGCGAGGCCTGCAACGACTGCGGAGAGGATGGGCACGCGTTTCTCGCGCGATTGCAAAAACCACAGCATCGCCGCGAGGGAACAGGCGAGCGCGAGAAAATCGGGACGGAATTGCACTGTCCAGGACGCCATTGGATACGACGACACGGCAAACAGCGCACACAAGAGCGCGACGCCGCGTGAGCCGTAAAGTTTTTTGCCGATTAAATACACACACGCGATGCAGATGAAAACGGCGAGCAGCACAGAGAGGCGTAGGAAAGTTTGTGGAGATGCGCCGAGCGAGAGCGCCAGCTTGTACGGCGCCGCGAAGTACGCGTAGGTGAGCGGGCCGTAGATGCTGATGAAGTACGGCGGGCGGTCGCCGGGGTAATAAATGTGATGGTCGTGGACGACTTGGCTGACGCGGAGGAGCGTGGCGCTGTCTGGATAGCCGGCGTCGCGAAAGCTCATTAGGCCGAGGGCGGTGCCAGTGGCGACGGTGAGCGCGCCGACGGAGAGCATCGCGACGACGAGCACGATTAAGATGGGTTGGCGGCGGAAGAAGTTGTCGATGGGCGCGAGCGGCGACGGCGAGGCATCAAACTGTGGATGTGGCGTCATTGCTCGCGGCGGAATTATTGAAACAGTGTTGAGGTGGTGGGGTCAAATGAAACGCGGTGTGCGAGGTGATTCAGACTACCTACAGGGACACAGACATGACTGTCTATTTTACGGCCGTCGCCCCTTGTTGTGGCTGTAGGCCGGGTGTGATTGTGCGAGGAGCTTGAGTGGAGGTCGTCGGACGACCGCCAGGGTGGCTGTCGGACAGGCGTCGGACGGCGGCTGCGGCACAAATTCACGCGACTTCGCGGATGCGGGTACATCCAATTTTGCTGAGATGAGGCGCGGCTGCTCGCTGGTAGCTGCGCGATGGGAGAGACACGTGAGCATCGTTTTGGTGACGGGCGGGTCGGGATTTATTGGAAGCCACACGATCGTGAAGCTGCTCGAGGCGGGGCACACGGTGCGCACTACGGTGCGCGACCTGAAGCGGGCGGATGATGTGCGCGCGATGCTTCGCACGGGCGGCGCGGCGGCTCCTGAGCGCGTGCAATTTTTCGCGGCGGACCTGGAGAAGGATGCGGGATGGGCGGAAGCCGTGCGCGGGTGCGAATTCGTGCTGCATGTGGCGTCGCCGCTGCCCGCGAGCGTCCCGAAAAACGAGGATGAGCTGATCGTTCCGGCGCGCGAAGGGACGCTGCGCGTGTTGCGCGCGGCACGCGATGCGGGAGTGAAGCGCGTGGTGGTGACGTCGTCATTCGCGGCGATTGGCTACGGGCATCCTGCGTCGCATCCGGCGTTCACGGAGAAGGACTGGACCGATCCGAACTCGAGCGACGTGATGGCGTATCCAAAATCAAAAACGCTGGCGGAGCGCGCGGCTTGGGATTTTATGGCGAAGGAAGGGGGCGCGCTGGAACTCGCGACGGTGAATCCCGTGGCGGTGTTTGGGCCGGTGCTGGCGCCGGATTTTTCCGCGTCGATTCAGATCATCAGCCGGTTGATGGATGGATCGTTGCCGGGCGCGCCGAAGCTTTCCTTCGGAGTGGTGGACGTGCGCGACGTGGCGGACCTTCACGCAATTGCGATGACGCATCCGGCGGCGAAGGGCGAGCGGTTTCTCGCGGTGGCGGGAGAATTCATGTCGATCAAGCAGGTGGCGCTGGTGCTGAAGGCGAAGATGGGCGCGGCGGCGAAAAAAGTGCCGACCAGGGAGATTCCGGATTTTCTGGTGCGCCTCGCCGCGCTGCGCGACCCGGCGGTGAAGTCGATTTTGCCGGAGCTGGGAAAGAGGAAAAACGCGACGAACGAGAAGGCGCGGCGGTTGCTGGGGTGGTCGCCGCGATCGAATGAAGAGGCGATTGTGGCTACGGCGGAGAGTTTGATCGGTCTCGGCCTGGTGAATACGCCGGCGACGAAGTAAGCCTCGAGCGGGCCTGCTCGCGCTTCGTTTTAGGTTCGTTGACTTGCGTCGCCGCGCTCAATAAGATGAGCGGCGCGTGCCCAGCCCGGACTCACTGATTGGCCAATCCGTATCGCACTTCCGCATCGTCGAAAGACTCGGCGGCGGCGGTATGGGCGTCGTTTACAAAGCCGAAGACACATCCCTCGGCCGGTTCGTCGCCCTGAAGTTCCTGCCTGACGACGTCGCGAAAGACCCGCAAGCGCTCGAACGTTTCCGCCGCGAAGCGCGCGCCGCCTCCGCGCTGAACCATCCCAACATTTGCACCATCCATGAGATCGGCGAAGACGGCGGGCGCCTATTCATCGCTATGGAATTCTTGGATGGGATGACGCTCAAGCACCGCATCGACGGCCGCCCCATCGACATAGACACCGCAGTGTCCCTGGCGATCGAAATCGCCGACGCTCTCGACGCCGCGCACGCCGAAAATATCGTCCACCGCGACATCAAGCCTGCGAATATTTTTGTCACCAAGCGCGGGCGCGCCAAGATTCTGGATTTTGGCCTGGCGAAAGTTGCGCCGGCTGCCAGTTCGTCGAGCCAGACTTCGGCGGCGAGCACGACGGCGGGAGACGTGGACGAGCGCGACTTGACGAGCCCCGGCTCGACGCTGGGCACCGTGGCGTACATGTCGCCGGAGCAGGCGCGCGCGAAAGAACTCGACGCGCGCAGCGATTTATTTTCGTTTGGCGCGGTGCTGTATGAAATGACCACCGGTACGCTGCCGTTTCGCGGCGAAAGCTCGGCCGTGATCTTTGCAGCGATTCTGAACTCCGCGGCAACGCCGCCGGTACGCCTGAACCCATCGGTGCCTGCCGAGCTGGAACGCATCATTAACAAGGCGCTGGAGAAAGATCGGGATCTCCGCTACCAGCACGCGTCGGAGATGCGTTCCGATTTGCAGCGGCTGAAGCGCGATTCGGATACGGGGCGATCCGCCGCGGCGAGCTCCGGAACGGTGGCCGTGCCTTCGGCCGTGGCTGGGGCGCAGGATGGGAGTTCTCGAGTCGCATCGCAGGTGTTCGTGCCCGCATCGGGATCGGCGACAGCCGTGCAACCGCCGTCCAGCGGCGTAAACGTCGCCGCCGCCACCCCGCCGCCGAAGAAAGCGTGGAAGATCGCGGTTCCGGTTGCCGCACTCGTCGCGGCCGCAGCCGTTGGCGCGTATTTCTACACCCATCGTCCGCAAGCGCAAGCGCTCACCGAGAAAGACACGATCGTCCTTGGCGACTTCACCAACAACACGGGCGACGCCATTTTCGACGACACGCTGAAGACCGCGCTCAACGTCTCCTTGCGTCAATCGCCCTTCCTCAACGTGCTCTCCGACAGCGAAGTGGCGAAGAATCTGAAGCTGATGACTCGCCCCGCAGACACGAAACTCACTCCCGAAGTGGCTCGCGAACTTTGCCAGCGCGCGGACAGCAAGGCTTACATTGCCGGGACGATTGGCAGCCTCGGCAGCGAGTACGTATTGGATCTGAAGGCAGTCAACTGCCGCACCGGAGACACCGTCGCGGAGAATCAGGTGACCGCTGCGTCCAAAGAGAAAGTGCTCGACAGCCTCGGCGAAGCCGCGACGAAGCTGCGCGCCGAATTGGGCGAATCGCTGGCGACGGTGCAGAAATTGGATGTTCCATTGGCTGAGGCCACCACCTCTTCGCTTGAAGCTTTGCAGGCACTCAGCCAAGGTCAAAAAGCGTCCAATCAAAAAGGCCCCGCCGCGGGGCTGCCTTACGACCAGCGTGCCATCCAGCTTGATCCGAATTTTGCTGCCGGTTATGCGGCGGTGGGCAGCGATTACGTCACTCTCGGAGAGCCAGCGCGAGCCAGCGAGTACTTCGCAAAAGCCTTTGAGTTGCGGAACCATTCGAGCGAGCGCGAAAAGCTCTCCATCGCCGGCCAGTATTATACGAATGTCACCGGCGAATTGGACAAAGCAGCTCAGACCTACCAGGAATACGCTGAGAATTATCCTCGGTCACGCGTAGGTCATAGCAATCTGGCTCTGGTGTTCGGCCAACAGGGGCAGTACGAAAAAGCTTTGGCGGCGCTGAACGAAGCGCTGCGCATTGCGCCGGACATTGCCAACTACGGTAACGCGGCAAACTTCAACCTGGCCTTGCAGCGCTTCGATGCGGCGCGGCAGAGCATCCGCGACGAGCATGCGCGAAACCTGGATGAATTCATCGCCCACAGCGCCCTCTATGCTCTCGCGTTTCTCGGATCGGATTCCGCCGCAATGGCGGAGGCGCAGAAGTGGTACGCGGGCTCGCCGGATAACGAGCTTTATGGGTTGGCGCTGGCGGCAGACACCGAGGCCTACGCCGGACGTGTGGCCAAAGCGCGCGAACTGACCAAGCGTGCTGTGGAGTCCTCACTTCGCGTGGACAGCAAAGAAAATGCGGGCATCTGGCACGCGAATGCGGCAATCCAGCAAGCCGCATACGGCTCGAGCGCGGAAGCAAAGCAGTCAGCGGCAGACGCGCTGAAACTGGCGCCAACCAGTCCGGACGTCCAGAGCGAGGCCGCGCTTGCGCTCGCCATGGCGGGCGATTCCGCACAAGCTGAATCTCTGGTGCAAAACTTAGCGAAAGCCCATCCAGTTGACACGCAGATTCAGGCGCTCTGGATCGCCCCGACTCGCGCGCAACTGGCGCTGAACAAAAAGAACGCCTCCGGCGCGTTGACCGCACTGGAAGCAGCCCCCTCGCCGCTCGAGCTCGGACAAATTTCGTTCGTGAACAATATTTCGTGTTTGTACCCCGCGTATATTCGCGGGCAGGCGTATCTCGCCGCCGGGCAAGGCACAGCGGCCGCCGCGGAATTTCAGAAGATTCTCGATCACAGCGGTATCGTGTGGAATTGCTGGACCGGCGCGCTGGCACATTTGGGCGTCGCTCGCGCCAACGCTCTCGTCGCAAAAACCTCGCAAGGCGCCGATGCCGACGCCGCCCGCACTCGCGCCCTAGCCGCCTACAAAGATTTCCTCGCTCTCTGGAAAGACGCCGACCCCGACGTCCCCATCCTGAAAGAAGCTAAAGCCGAATACGCCAAGCTGCAATAGCTGTGTATTCCACTTCGTTGACTTGCCCTCGCGCGGCAACTATTATTGCGGCGCATGGCGGAACAGGACCCTAGCCCCGTTGGCCGCACAATTTCGCATTATCGCGTCGTCGAGAAACTCGGTGGCGGCGGAATGGGCGTCGTTTACAAAGCCGAGGATTTACAGCTCGGCCGCTTCGTTGCACTGAAATTCCTGCCTTTTGACGTTGCCCACGACCCGCAAGCGCTGGAGCGATTCCGGCGCGAAGCGCGGGCGGCGTCCGCGCTGAATCACCCCAACATCTGCACGATTCACGAGATCGGCGAAGACGCGGGACACGCGTTCATCGCCATGGAGTACCTGGAAGGGACGACGCTGAAGCACCGCATCAACGGGCGCCCGCTCGACCTGGATCTTCTTCTCGATCTGAGCATTGAAATTGCGGATGCGCTGGACGCGGCGCATTCCAAGGGCATCATCCACCGGGACATCAAGCCGGCGAATCTTTTCGTCACCACGCGCGGGCACGCGAAGATTCTGGATTTTGGCCTCGCGAAGCAAATCGGCCTGGGCGCGAGCGACGTGACGCTGGTGAAAGACGAAACGGCTTCTACGGAAGACGGGCCGACGATCAGTGAAGCGGACCTGACGAGTCCCGGGACGACCGTTGGCACGGTGGCGTATATGTCGCCGGAGCAGGTTCGCGGCAAGTCGCTCGATGCGCGCACGGACCTTTTTAGTTTTGGCATCGTGATGTACGAAGCGGCGACGGGCGTGCTGCCGTTTCGCGGCGAGACCAGCGGCGTAATCACCGAAGCGATATTGAATCGCACGCCGCCGGCGCTGGCGCGCGTGAATCCGGATTTGCCGCCGAAGTTCGACGACGTAATTGCGAAGGCGCTGGAGAAGGATCCGAAGCTGCGCTACCAGCACGCCTCTGAAATTCATGCAGATCTGCAACGGCTGAAGCGGGATTCGAGCGCGAGCGGCCGGCGCGTTCCCACGGAAGACGAAGAGCAGCAGGGAGCTGTGGCGAGCGGAAGCGGCGGAGTGCCGCGCGCGCCGTCAGACTCCGACGCAAAAGGTTCGAGGCCGGGCTCTGGCAAGCGTCCCTCGACGCGGACGGAAGCGGCAACTTCACCTCCGGACGACGGGTCAACGTTGCGACCGAAACCGCCGGCGGGGAAGCTGATCGCCGGTGCGGCGATTCTCGCAGCGGTGTTGGCGGCGGCCGGCTACTACTACTTCCATCAAACGCCGAAGCTCACGGCAAAAGACGTAGTGGTGCTCGGCGACTTCCTGAATACGACGGGCGACACGGTGTTCGACGGCACGCTGCGGCAGGGCCTGGCGGTGCAGCTGGAGCAGTCGCCGTTTCTTTCCTTGATGGACGACGACCAAGTGCAGCAGACGCTGAAGATGATGCAGCAGGCGCCGGACGCGCGGCTGACGTCGGCGCTGGCGCGCGAGGTGTGCCAACGCGCGAACGCGACGGCAACGATCGACGGCTCGATCGCTCAAATCGGGAGCGAGTACAACGTCATCGTGAAAGCGATGAACTGCAATTCGGGCGAAACGCTGGCGAGCGCTGAGGCAAGCGCGTCCGACAAAAGCCACGTGCTGGACGCGCTCAGCAAAGTGGCGACGGAGCTTCGAGGGAAGCTGGGCGAATCGCTCGCCACGGTGAAGAAATTCGATACACCGCTGGAACAAGCGTCCACGTCGTCGCTCGAAGCGTTGCAGGCGTATAGCAAAGCCCGGGCAGCGACGGGAGCGGGAAACTTCCCGGTAGCGATTCCGCTGCTGAAGCGGGCCATCGAACTCGATCCGAATTTCGCGATGGCCTACGCTGGACTGTGCACTTCCTATCTGGATATCGGCGAGCAGGAGCTTTCGTCGCAAGCAATCTCCAAGGCGTACGAATTGCGGGACCGAGTGAGCGACCGTGAACGCTTCTACATCGAATCGCACTACGAGCAGGCCAATACCGGGAATCTCATCAAAGGCCGTGAGATTTTTCAGGATTGGCAGAAGGCGTATCCGCGCGACCAGGTGCCCAATACCGATCTCGGCGTGATCGCTACCGAGCTGGGCGACTACGACGCCGCGTTTGAATCGGCCACCGCGGCCTTCCGGCTGAATCCCAGCGGCTTGAATTACACGAATCTGATCGGAACTTACATCGCCCTCAACCGCCTGGATGAAGCGGCCGCCCTGGCCGCAGACGCTCAGGCGAAGAAACTCGATTCCGGATATCTGCGGATCGCGCTCTATCAAATCGCTTTTCTGCGAAACGATCAGAAGGGGATGGCGGAGCACGTCGCATGGGCCAGAGGGAAAGCAGGAGTCGAGGATACGTTGCTCATGGCCGATTCGGACACGTTGGCCTACTTCGGCCGATACAAACAGGCGGAAGCGTTGACGCAGCAGGCTGCAGAACTGGCCGTGCGAGCGGACGAAAAAGAAACGGCGGCCATCTATTGGGGGCAGGCGTCGGCTCGAGCAGGGCTGTTCGGTGAAGCGGCCGACGCGAGGAGCAATGGGGCCAGGGCATTAGGGCTCGCGAACGCTCGCGACGCCATTTTTCTATCCGCGCTGGGCGCCGCATTCGCCGGTGACGCTGCAAAAGCGGAATCGCTGGCGGATACTTTGGCGAAGATGTCCTCGACGGACACTTTATTGAACTCGAACAATATTCCTTCGGTTCGCGCTCAGATCGCGCTAATTCGTCACGATCCGCAGAAAGCGATCGACGAACTGAGTGTGACGCAAAAATACGAGCTCGGCCAGGTGGGAACCGGTTTGGTGAACCCGGCGCTTTATCCGACGTACATTCGCGGGAATGCGTATCTGGCGCTGAAGCAGGGGAAGGAAGCTGCGGCGGAATTCCAGAAGATCATCGATCATTCCGGCGTGGTGCTGAACAATCCGAACGCCATCATGGCGTATCTGGGATTGGCGCGGGCGTATGCGGTCGAGGGTGACGACGCGAAGGCGCGGGTGGCGTATCAGAATCTGTTTGCGAAATGGAAGGACGCGGACCCCGACCTGCCGGTGCTGCTGCAGGCGAAGGCGGAGTACGCGAAGTTGAAGTGACGTCGTATCGCCTTGGCGATGTGGCGTCATCCTGAGACCTGATGCATCGATCCAAGGCTCTCTCTTCGATCGCGCTCTACACCCTCCACAGACAATCTCTATGCCAGTGAAAGCGCCGGCGCGTTTGCGCGGTGCTGGAGTGTGAGCGTCCTTCGTTGTGTGAAGTACTCCGCCGGGGCGGCAGGCTACTTTACGGAGCCGCGAGTACGTAAACACTCGCGTTAGCACTGCGGGGGCGGTGGTTGTGCGCTTTAAGGTGGTGCGGGCGGCGTTGCGCAGCCTTACTGGCGACCCCACTCGTTGCGTTGACTTGGATACGTGGGCCACATAGACTCTGGCAGCCCATGCCCGAAACGGATTCGCCGATTGGCCGAGTCATCTCCCATTACCGCGTCGTCGAGAAGCTTGGTGGCGGCGGAATGGGCGTCGTTTACAAGGCCGAAGACACCGACCTTGGCCGATTTGTCGCGCTGAAATTCCTGCCTTTCGATGTGACGCACGACCAGCAAGCGCTCGAGCGATTCCGGCGCGAAGCGCGCGCTGCGTCGGCGCTGAACCATCCCAACATCTGCACGATCTACGAAATCGGCCAGGCCGACGGGCGACCTTTCATCGTGATGGAGTACATGGAAGGCGTCACGCTGAAGCACAAGATCAACGGGCGGCCGCTCGATCTCGAACTTCTGCTCGACATCAGCATCGAGATCGCCGACGCGCTGCACGCCGCGCACTCCAAGGGCATCGTCCACCGCGACATCAAGCCTGCGAATTTATTTGTTACCGAGTTGGGGCACGCGAAAATCCTCGACTTCGGCCTCGCGAAACAGATGAGCACCGCGGCCGATACGACGCTAGTGCGCGAAGACACCGCATCCACCGAAGGCGGGCCGACGGTGAGCGAAGCCGATCTCACCAGCCCCGGTACGGCGGTAGGCACGGTGGCGTATATGTCGCCGGAGCAGATTCGCGGTAAGGCTGTGGATGCGCGAACGGATCTCTTCAGTTTCGGAATTGTGATGTACGAAGCGGCGACGGGCGTGCTGCCGTTCCGCGGCGAGACCAGCGGCGTGATCACCGACGCGATTCTGAATCGCATGCCGACGGCGCTGGCGCGGGTGAATCCCGATTTGCCGCCGAAGTTCGACGATGTGATCGCGAAGGCGCTCGAGAAGGATCCCAAGTTGAGATACCAGAGCGCCGCGGAAATTCGCGCCGACTTGCAGCGACTGAAGCGCGATTCCACCGCGAGCGGCCGGCATATTCCCGCGGGAGACGAAGACGGTCAGCCAGGCGTAGCCAGTGGAAGCGGCGGCGGGTCGGGCGCGGCGTCAGGTTCGGTGTCGAGCGTCGAGAGGCCGGGATCGGGTAAGCGGCCATCGACGCGCACGGAAGTCGCGACTACTCCTCCCGAGGATGGGGCGACGCCGAGGCCAAAACCAGCCGTCGGAAAAATAGTCGCGGGCGCAGCGATTCTCCTGGCGGTGCTGGCGGCGGGCGGCTACTACTATTTTCACCAAAAGCCGAAACTCACCGAAAAGGACGTTGTGGTGCTTGGCGAGTTTCAGAACCTGACGAGCGACACGGTGTTCGACGGAACGCTGCGGCAGGGGCTCGCGGTGCAGCTCGAACAGTCTCCTTTTCTGGCGCTGCTGGGCGACGACAACGTGAGAAAGACGCTGGTGATGATGCAGCAACCTGGCGACGCGCGGCTCACGGCGTCGCTGGCGCGCGAGGTGTGCGAACGAGCGAACGCGTCCGCCACGATCGAAGGATCGATCGCTCAGGTTGGCACCGAATATACGGTGATCGCGAAAGCGGTGAATTGCCATCCGGGAGATACGCTGGCGAGCGCTCAGGCGACTGCCGCCGACAAAAACCATGTGCTCGACGCGCTCAGCAAAGTCGCTTCCGATCTTCGTGGAAAGCTCGGCGAATCTCTGGCGACGGTGAAAAAGTACGATACTCCGCTCGATGCCGCATCCACTTCCTCGCTCGAGGCGCTGCAGGCGTATGGCCGGGGGAAAACCTTGCTCTACGCCAATGACCAGGCGGGCGCCATCGTTCAGTTCAAACGCGCCATTGAGCTTGATCCCAATTTTGCGATGGCTTACGCATCCATGGGATCGGCGTACCGGACTCTCGGCGAAACGGACGCGGCGGGCAACGCGGCGCGAAAAGCTTACGAACTGCGCGACCGGGTGAGCGAGCGGGAACGCCTGTACATCGAAGCGCATTACGTCTCCGACGTCGAGGGAGACCTGGAGAAGGCAAGCCAGATTTATGAATCGTGGCAGCAGACCTATCCGCGCGACGACGTGCCAACGAATAATCTGGCAGTGATCGATAATGAGTTAGGAGAGTATGCGAAGGCTCTGACCGGCCTACAGGCAGCGTTTCAATTGAGTCAGGATCCGCTGGCTTACAGCAATCTGGTCAGTGATTATGTCGCCAACGAGAAGATCGATGAGGCTGAGACGTTGATTCAGCAAGCGCAGGCTAACAAGGTCGATTCACCGGACCTGCGAGCCGAGATTTACGGGGTAGCATTTCTGAGGAACGACGTTGCCGGGATGAAAGCGCAGGTCGCTTGGAGCAAGGGGAAGCCGGGAGTGGAGGATTTGTTCCTGGCGACGGAGGGGGACACGGCGGCGTACGGTGGGCGGCTGAAAGAAGCGTCGAAACTCACCGAACAGGCAGCCGCATACGCAGAGCGGGAAGATCAAAAAGAAACCGGCGCTATGTATTACGCCTTAGCCGCTATTCGCGAAGGCATCTTTGGGGACAAGGGTGCAGCGCGGCGATTCGCGGAGCAGGCGCTGGCGTGGTCGAGTGGCCGCGATGTGCAAGCCCTTTCGGCGACAGGACTGGCATTCGCGGGCGATGCAGCAAGAGCCGAGCAATTCGCTACGGATCTGAGCAAAAAGCATCCCAACGACACTCTGATCCAGAAGGCGTGGGTGCCGGTGATTCGCGGAGAGATTGCCCTGAGCCGAGGGGATTTTGAAAAGGCGTTGACCATTCTGGCTCCCGACCAGACCGACGACCTGGGATCAGTAACGTCAGGTGCGATCACGGAAAC
>JABDGF010000017.1 GCA_013286165.1 Acidobacteriota bacterium
TCGGACAAAAGAAATTCTCGAGTCCCCAACCTTCCGTCGCAACCCGCGCTCGTTGCGAATTGCTTCTGTATCTCTCAAGCCCCTCGGTAGGCAGTGCCGTCTGCACGCCCGCATTAGATCACCTTCACTCCGCCAGATAAATCTCCGTTTCCGTCTTCACTACCATCAGTATCTCGACGCCGCTTTGCGTACTCGCAGAAAATTTCTGAATCGCCTCTTCCATATCCGGCGCCACCACCGAATAGACGACCTCGCGACGATGACTGCCAACGAAGTAGAAACTCCGTTCCCGCCGCACAAGTTTTCCTGTTTTCAGCGCGTCCATGGCCGTGTTCTCGTCGCACATCGATCGATCCATAGATCGCCCGAGCAGATCAAGATCAATCGACGCCGAAACGGCTGTCATCGCCACAAATATCAGCTCCGCTGTGATTCGTGAGAGCGTCTTCGATAGGAACTCGTCGTCGCGCTCAATTCCAAGTACCGTTCTGGAACACCGCGCCGCCGCAACTGCCGTCGTGCCGCCGCCCATAAAAGGGTCCAGAACCAAATCTCCCTCGTTCGATGATGCCCTGATAACGCGCTCGAGCAATGCGAGCGGTTTTTGCGCTGGATGTTTTCCAAACCGTTTCTCTTCACGACCCGGCGGCAGCACCGGCCACACGCTCTTCATTTGCTTCCCACCGTTCTCCTCCTTCATCAGCCGGTAATTGAATGTGTGCCGGCTCTTCTTATTCTTCGCCGCCCAGATAATGGTTTCCGCCGCATGCGTAAAATATCGGCACGAAAGATTCGGCGGCGGGTTCGGCTTAACCCACGAAATATCATTCAAAAGCTTGAATTCGAGTTGCTGCATCGCAAAGCCAACCGAATGAATCACGTGGCTCGTTCCACTTACCCATATCGACCCATTTGGCTTCAAAAGCCTCTGGCAAGCCGCCAGCCATGCCCGGTTGAATTCATGATTTGCGTCCGCGCCACGGGACTTATCCCAGTCACCCTTGTTCACGCTCACCATTTTCCCGGCGTGGCATGTAATCCCGTCGTTCGAAAGAAAGTACGGCGGGTCCGCAAAAATCAAATCCACGCTCTCTTCCGGCAGCGCAGCCATCACAGCGAGGCAGTCGCCCTGATAAATACGAATGTCGTTCTTCGGGTCATGAAACACCGGTTTCGCGGACTCGGCATTGCCGTCCGAAATCGGCGAATCGAGAGATTTCTTTGTAATTTTAGTCACGATGCGTCCGCGCCGGCCTCTTCACAGCGCGATCGGATCGTTGATCGGAATCGAGCGCGCGTCAACTGCGAGCATCATCCCCGCGTCAACTGCGAGCATCATCCCGCCGATTGCTCAAAATCAGCGTCCTAGTATCATGAGATTTATTGACTTTTGTGTACTTATGAGTTATCGTAAGTCGGGCGCTATTGGAAGCCCGCCGAAACTGCCATATGCAGACTGCTCGACCAGCTCATCCAACCTCCATTCCCAAAACGGGAACCGCCGCCACGCACCCAATTTCTAATCGACGCCTCGTGCGATTAGAATGGGATGTAACTTCCACAAAACAAACGCCAGAGCCCCTTTCTAATCGGCACTAGATGGCACAAAACACCCAAGTCGTTCACCCGCCAAGCCAATGCCAAAACCGTAACGCAGACTTCAGTCTCCGCGCGCGATGCGCCTTGGACTGCGGTCGCTCTGCCACCGCCTTGCCCACCTCAGCGCCACCTCCCACCGCTAACGCGCCTAGCGAGCAACCGCCCGCCTTCGTCTCCCCTCCTTTGACGTCATCCAGAGGCCGATTCATCGGCCGAAGGATCTCTCCCCGCTTTCTCTCTGAGTCACCCCGCACCCTCACCTCACCGCCAGTTGTCCGCCACTTGATAATTTCTAATCGGAGTGCTCGCCGATTAGAAATGCCCGAAACTTACACAAAACAAAGGACCGACCCCCTTTCTAATCGACACAAATTTACCCAGCGTGTAGTGACATCCGCCCCTATGTGGTCGCCCCAATACGACTTCGCTCAAGGCGCGAACCGGCCTCTACACGTGCTTGTGTGTGATAGCCTCAGCGCAACTTTGCGGAGGGCAACGACCATGAAATTGAATGTTCGCACCGGCGGCAGCGGCGGGCTGTGGGCTATCGCGGCGTGCTTGGCGGTGGTGCTGTTGAGTGGAAGCGCTGCGGGTGCGCAGAGTGCGGGGCCGGCGCCTGAGGGGGAGAAGCTTTTTGCGGGCCATTGCGCGTCGTGCCATGCGCCGTTCAATGCGGTGAGGGCGCCGTGGCCGCAGACACTGCAGCTGATGACTGCGCAGGCCATTTTGCAGGCGCTGGAAACGGGGAAGATGCAGGCGCAGGGCGCGACCATGACGCACGAAGAGCGTTTCACCCTGGCGAACTATCTGGGGCGCCACGAGACAGCGACGGCGACGAAGGCGAACTCTTGCCCCGTGAATCCAGCCAGTGCGAATGCGGCGACCAGTGCGAGCGCTCCACGATGGAACGGATGGGGCGTAGATATCGACAACAGCCGATTCCAGCACGCTGCGATGGCTCAACTCACGAAAGAGGACGTGGCGAAGCTGAAAGTGAAGTGGGCCTTCGGCATGCCGGGAGCGACGGGAGCGGGCGGGCAGCCGACGATCATCGGCCACGCTCTTTACGTCGGTGGTGGAGACGGCGCGGTGCACAAGCTAAACGCGCGAACGGGCTGCGAATACTGGAGCGTGATTCCATCGGCGGCGGTGCGAACGGCGATCAGCGTGAGCGACGACGGAAAGGTGGCGTACTTCGGCGACGTGCAGGCGCGCGCGTATGCCGTGGACACAGCCACCGGCGCGGTGATCTGGAAGACGGAACTCGATCCACATCCATTCGCGATGATCACGGGCGCGCCGAAGTTATTCGGCGGGAAATTGTATGTTCCGGTTTCGTCGGCGGAGGAATTGGGCGCGGCGAATCCTGCATACGAATGTTGCACGTTCCGCGGAAGCGTGGCCGCGCTCGACGCTCTGGTGCGGCCGTGTGGAGCACGCCGACGATCGATCCGGCGAAAGGTGTGCTGTATTTCGGGACGGGCGATAACTACGCCGAGACCGACACGGACACGAGCGATTCAGTTTTCGCGTTGCAGATGAGCGACGGGAAGATTTTGTGGAATGCGCAGCTGACCAAAGGCGACGAGTTCAATATCGGCTGCGCGATTCCGTCGAAGGCGAACTGCCCGAAGGATGCGGGGCCGGATTTCGATATCGGCGCGCCGCCGATTCTTGTGACGCTCGGCGGGGCGAAGAGAATCTTGATCGTTGGCCAGAAGTCGGGCGTGGTGTACGGGCTCGACCCGGATGATAAGGGCCGCGAAATTTGGAAAACGCGAATCGGAAAAGGCGGATACCTGGGCGGCGTCGAGTTTGGAGGTGCAGCGGACCAGAAGACGACGTACATGACGCTGTCGGATTGGTCGCCTACCGATCCGAAGTCGGGAGGCGGAGTGTTCGCGCTGGACATCGCGACGGGGAAGAAAATTTGGGCGGCGACTCCGGTCGCACCAGCCTGCGCGGCGGTGGCGGGATGCAGTGCGGCGCAGCCGGGGCCGGCCACGTTGATACCGGGAGTGGTGTTTGCGGGATCGATGGACGGGCACATGCGCGGGTACGACGCGGCGACGGGTGCGATTGTGTGGGACGTGGACACGACGGGGATCTACGACACGGTGAACGGAGTTCCCGCGCACGGCGGCTCACTCAACTATGCCGGTGCGGTCGTGGCGGGCGGGATAGTTTATGTGATGTCCGGATACACGACGAATACGGGGATGGCAGGGAATGTGGTGCTGGCGTTCTCAGTCGATGGGAAGTGACGGGAGGCATTTTCCGAGAAGGGTCGCGTTTCGCGGTGCGGGTGCCGCCTCCGGACAAGCGACGGCCTAGAAGGTGGTGAGGTCGGCCGTCGAAAGAATGGGCTCGGCGTAGCCGTTGCGCGTTACAGCCAGCATGGCTCTACCGATTTGTTGCGTGCTGGTGATGCGCTTGGGCATGAGCAGCTTGAGGAGGCCGATGATGGGGCGGAAGACGACATAAAGTTTGCGGTAAAGCGGCGTGCGGGACTCGATGCCGTCAAGCGCTTCGATGAAGCCGGGCCGGAAGATGTAGGCGCTCTTGAATCCGGCGGCGAGGACGGCGTTTTCGGCTTTGCCTTTTACGCGCGCCCACATGATGCGACTTTTTTCGGTGCTGTCACTGCCTTCGCCGGAGACGAATATAAAGGTGAGGCCGGGGCTGGCTTTCACGAGGGCGCGGACGGCGGCGACGGTGATGCCGTAGGTGATGCGCGTGTAGTCAGCTTCGGACATGCCGGAGGAGCCGGCGCCGAGGCAGAAGTAACAGGCGTCGAGGCCGGTGAGCTGAGGCTCGATGGCGGTGAAGTCTTGAAAATCGGAGTGGATGAGGTCGTAGGCTTTTTGTTGGTTTGGGAAGTTGGGCGGCAGCGGGTCGGACGGTTTACGGACGACGCGGAGAATGGAATCGACGCCGGGATCGCGCAGGCATTCGAGCAGGACGCCTTGGCCGACCATGCCGGAGGAACCGAAGATCGCGACTTTCACGTTTGTGAATCCTCCCGGCGCGGCGCAGAGAGTGTCCGCTTCAGAATGTGTGCCATCCCAAAAACGGGCAGCGTCGCTCGCATCGCGCGTCCGATCTTATCGCTAACGACCAATGTTATCTGCCAGTTCCGCAAAAAGGGAAATGGCGCGGCTCTTGCTACGTGACCGCTACAAGCTGTAGATGATCCCGAGAGGTGTGTCGATGGCGGGTTTTTGGCAGGACGTCAAATACGGAGTGCGGACGCTAGGGAAAAGCCCAGGGTTCGTGCTGGTGGCAGTGCTCACTTTGGCGCTGGGCATCGGCGCGAACACGGCGATTTTCAGTGTGGTTAACGGCGTCCTGCTGAAACCGCTACCGTACCCCGACTCGGGAAAGCTGGTGAGCGTTTATACGGTGCTGCCGGAGGCGCCGAAATTTTCGGTGTCGCTGGCGGACTACAAAGATTTCATGGAGCGCAGCAAAGTTTTTTCGAACGCGACGCTCTTCGTGCAGCGCGATTTGGATTTGACCGCGAACGGAGTGCCGACGCACCTGACGGGCATGGGCGTCTCGAGCGGATATTTTCAGGTGCTGGGATTCCGCCCGGCGCTGGGGCGCGATTTCGCGGAAAGCGACGGCCTGAAAGACGGCGGCCACACCGTGATCCTGAGTGATCGGCTGTGGCGCGAACATTTCAATGGCGATCCGAGTGTGGTGGGCACGCAGGTGACGCTTTCGGGCGAGTCGTACACGGTGATCGGAGTGATGCCGCCGGGCGTGCAGCATGTGGGCGGAAATTATCGCAGCGTCGGGCAGGGCGATACGGTGGACATTTGGTGGGCGCTTCAGCTGTGGCCGATCAAGACGGATGGTTGCGACCGCAACTGCCATTTCACGAACATGGTGGGCAGGCTGCGGCCCGGCGTGACGCTCGACCAAGCACAGGCAGAAATGGGAACGCTGGTGGCGGTGATGACGCACGAGAACCAGCAGGATACGGACGGCAACTGGCATAAAGTTTCGCTCGTGCCGCTGAAGGAAGATGTCGTGGGGCGCGCGCGGGAAATGTTGATCGTAGTGATGGCGGCGGTGGGATTTTTGCTGCTGATCGCTTGTGTGAACGTGGCGAATCTTTCGTTGGCACGTGCGGCGGGGCGGCAGCGCGAGATTGCGATGCGCGTGGCGTTGGGAGCTTCGCGCGGGCGGATTGCGCGGCAACTTCTTGCGGAAAGTTTTCTGCTCGCGGCGGGCGGGTGTTTCTTTGGATTGATTTTGGCGAAGTGGGGGATCAGTGCGCTGCTGGCGCTCGCACCGGAAGGATTCCCGCGGGCGGCGGCTGTGGGGATGGACTGGCGCGTACTGGCGTTTGCGGCGTGCGCGACGGTGATGACGGCGGTGCTGTTTGGAATCGCGCCGGCGCTTTCTGCGCCGCAGGCTGACGTGAACGCGACGCTGAAAGAGGGAGATCACTCGACGGCGTCGGCGGGGCACATGCGGTTGCGCAACGTGTTGGCCGTGGCGGAGATTGCGCTCGCGCTGGTGGTGCTCGTGGGCGCGGGGCTGATGGCGCGCACATTTCTAAATTTACAACATGTCAACGCGGGATTTAGCGCGGATCACGTTCTGACTTTCAAGTTGGATGTGCCGCAGGCGCGATATAAAGAGGACGCGAAGTACGTCGCGTTTTATCGCGGGCTGGTGGAGCGGCTGCGCGCGCTGCCGGGCGTGACCACGGTGGGCGTTGGGTCGGATCTGCCGTGGACGGGCTACGACGAAAATTTGATGGTGAGTGTGGTGGGGCATGCCGAGGCCAGCGGCAACAACGCGCTCGGCGCGCGCTACCACTTTGTATCGCCCGATTATTTCCGCGCGATCGGGACGCCGCTGATTGCTGGGCGATTTTATACGGCTGAAGACAATTTGAAGTCGGCGCCGGTGTTGCTGGTGAATCAGGCGCTGGCGGCGCAGTTTCCGGGCGGCAACGCGCTGGGGCATTACGTGACGACGTACAACGATACGAAGATGCAGATCGTGGGAATTGTGGGCGACGTGCAGGACGCGCCTTCGGGAACGAATGCGCATCCTGCGATTTATTTCAACGATTGGCAGATGGTGGGCGGGGGTGAGCGCTTCATCACGCTGAAGACGGCAGGAGATTGGCGGCCGTTGGCTGCGGCGATTCCGCGCGAGGTGGCAGCGCTGGATGCGGATTTGCCGGTGCTGAAGGTGAGGCCGCTGGCGACGGTGAGCGCGGAGGCGATTTCATCGACGCGATTCACGTTGATGCTGGTGGGTGCGTTTGGAGTGATCGCGCTGGTGCTGGCGGCGGTGGGAGTGTTCGGCGTGATCTCGTACTCGGTGACGCAGCGCACAAATGAAATTGGGATTCGCATGGCTCTGGGGGCGCTCGAGCGCGATGTGCTGGGGATGATTGTTGGACAAGGTGTCAAGTTGGCGGTGCTGGGCGTCACGATTGGGTCGGCGGCGGCGTTGCTGCTGACGCGAGAGATGCAGACGCTGCTTTTTGGAGTGAGCCCGTTCGATCCGGTGACGATGGCGGTGGTGGCGGCGGTGGGGCTGGTGGGCGTGGCGCTGGTGGCGTGTTGGTTGCCCGCGAGGCGCGCGGCGGGTGTGGACCCGATGATGGCCCTGCGGCACGAGTGACGTAGCCGGGGCTGGACAACCTTATATATATGGATGCGAGGCGGCGCGAGGTTCGCGCCGTCTTTTTTTTGGGAAAGGCGCTTTTGGGGCGGCGGACGACCGCCGGGTCGGCTGTCGAGCTGCTGTCGGACGGCTTGCGTGCCGTGCGCGTGAGTGTTAACTTGCGCCGTCCGGTACGCAGCGAGGCGGTGCGCGGGCGCGCGTGAGCTTTGCATTCAGGAGAATCGATGGCGACGAAACAGTGGAGCTCGACGGCACCGCCGGCGGAATTCCAGCCCTACGTGGGAGCGGAAGAAACGGTGGCGGAGTTCAGCCTGCGCGCCGTGATTCTGGGATCGCTGTTCGGAATCTTGTTCGGCGCGGTGAGCGTGTACGTGGGATTGCGCGCCGGGCTAACGGTGAGCGCGTCGATTCCGATCGCGGTGCTATCGATCAGCATCCTGCGCGCGTTCGGCCGCTCGACGATTCTCGAGAACAACATCGTGCAGACCACGGGGTCGGCGGGCGAGAGCGTCGCGGCCGGCGTGATCTTCTCGATTCCCGCGCTGATTTTTTCTCGGGTTCTCGCTGAACGCGGAATACTGGCGGATCTTCTTTCTGGCGTTGCTCGGTGGATGGCTCGGGGTGCTGTTCATGATTCCGCTGCGTCGGCAGCTGATCGTGAAGGAGCACGGCAACCTGACGTTCCCTGAGGGCACGGCGTGCGCGGACGTGCTGGTGGCGGGCGAGCGCGGCGGATCGTTTGCGGGGCGCGTGTTTTGGGGACTGGGACTCGGCGGAATCTACACGTTCGCGATGAACACGCTCGGGATGTGGCCGGGCCAGCCGGAGTATCAGCCGCAGTGGCTGCCGGGCGCGTCATTCCGGGCGGCGATCACGTCTGAATATTTGGGAGTGGGCTACATCATCGGGCCGAAGGTGAGCGGGACGCTGTTTGCGGGCGGCGTGATTTCGTGGCTGGTGATTATGCCGGCGATCAAATTCTTCGGATCGCTCGGCGGAAATGTGCCGCTGTATCCATCGACGATTCCGATCAACGCGATGACGCCAAGCGAATTGTGGGGAAGCTACATCCGGCCGATGGGCGCGGGAGCGGTGGCGGCGTCTGGATTGATCACGCTGATCAAGACGATGCCGACGATTTACTCGGCGTTGACGGCGGGCCTGAAGGACATTCGCGCGAAGCAGGTCGGGCTATCGGAGCAGAAGCGGACCGAGCGCGACATGTCGATGCGCGTGGTGGTGATCGGGTCGGTAGTGATTGTGGCGATGATGTGGGCGCTTCTGAAGTTCAAGCCGATTCCGGGCGCGATGACGAGCGGGTGGGCGGATTGGCTGGCGGCGATTTTTGTGGTGACGTTTGGGTTTTTGTTCGTGACGGTGGCGTCGCGCATCAGCGGTTTGATTGGCAACTCGTCGAATCCGATCAGCGGCATGACGATCGCGACTTTGATGGCCACGTGCGCAGTGTTTCTGGTGATTCATTGGACTTCGACGGCGCATGAGGTGCTGGCGCTGACGATCGGCGGCGTAGTTTGTATCGCGTCGGCGATTGCGGGCGCGACGTCGCAGGATTTGAAGACGGGATATTTAGTGGGCGCGACGCCGTACTGGCAGCAGGTGGCGCTGGTGATCGGCGTGATGGTGTCGGCGTTCGCGATTGGCGGCACGCTGATCCTGATGAACATCGGCCTCGCGCAATACAGGCCGGTGCAGATCGGACTCGACATCGATCATCTCGAGGCGGGCGTGGACGTGCAGCAGCGCGACTACGTGTACAACGGTAAAACGTACACGCTAATCAACGCGCTCGGCTCGCACGCGATTCCCGATGGGAAATATTTGTACGACGCGCAAACGCACGAGATCGAGGTGCAGTGGATTCAGGGAATCGGAAGCGACCAAGCCGCGGCTCCGCAGGCGCGGTTGATGGCGACGGTGATCAGCGGAATCTTGAATCAGCGGTTGCCGTGGCGCCTCGTGTTTCTTGGCGTGTTCCTCGTGATCGCGATCGAACTGCTGGGCGTGAGGTCGCTGCCGTTTGCTGTGGGATCGTATCTGTCGATCGCAACGACGATGGCGATGTTTGCGGGCGGACTCGTCCGGTGGCTCGCGGAGCAAGGCAAGGAGAAAGGAAGCGAAGCGGAGAGCGAGGTGAGTCCGGGGTCGCTCTATGCGAGCGGATTGATTGCGGCGGGCGGCGTGTTTGGGTTGCTCGCGATTATTTTGAATTTGATGCAGGACCCGATTTTGAGCGCGAAGGTGCCGCACTGGCTGGCGGCGATATTTAGGTTGCCTTGGCCGGCGGGAATGTTCGCGTGGGGCGCGAAGGTTCCGGGGTTTAGCGGGTCGAATACTGTGGCGGTGGTGATGTTTGTGCTGCTGGCGGTTTCGTTGTTTGTGTCGGCGCGGAAGAAGCTGAACAACTGATAGTGGCTAGTGATTAGTGGCGAGTCGGTAGAAAAGGCGAAGAGAGATCCTTCGGCCGATGAATCGGCCTCTGGATGACGTCAAAGGCGGCTTTGGTCGCGCACGCTCAAGCCGAGGCGAACGTTTTGTGCGAGGAGCGCACTCTTTTGAGAGGAAAAGGGTGCGGCACCCGGAAAGGCTGGTGCGCGGCACCCGGAAACGCTAGTCGAGAGTCACGGAAGTGAAGCCCAGGCCTTTGAGCAGGCTGGTGATGGTGGTCTGGGCGTTTTGATCGGCGGTCTTCAGGATTCCATCTTGCAGGGACGCTTGTTGTAGCTCGCGTTCCGCTTCCACACGAACCTGGCTTTCGAGATTCGGATCGGGCGAAGTGAAAAGGCCCGTGTCGCGGGAGAAGACTTTTGTTTTTTCGTTGTCGAGGCGCGTGCTGAAGATTTCGGCGGGCGGCAGGTGCACGGTGATGTCGCGATTGTGAATGGCGACGTCGGTGGTCTGCAGCTTCGAGAGATCGATGCCGCCGACGACTTCGCCGTGAACGACGAGGAGGAGCTTATCGCCCGCGAGAAATTGCGGGAGATAAGGGTTGTCGTGCTCGCCGGAAATAATTTTGTCCATGGAGTAACGGACGGTTTCGAGGCGCTGAAGTTGCTGGATCTGGCGAACGACGGTGCGCTGGTCGATGCGGAACGTGGTGCCGTTGCGCATGAAGCGGAAAAGATCGAGCAGATGCACTCCGGCGACCAGCCACACGCCGAGAGCGACGACGGCGAGCGTGGCGAGAATGCCGAGCGCTGCTCCGGCGAGACCGGAGATTTTGCGCTGAGGCGCAGCGGGTGTGATTGGAGCGTCGGACGACATGACTTTCGTAGTGTAACGCAGGCTTGACCCGGGGCGGGGCGATTCGAGCGATGTCGACTCGCGGGCAGTTGCTCGACTGCCCGGCGGAGTGTGATGTGGTGGGAACTTTGCGCGCACATTTCATGGAGGTGCGGAGTGCGTTGCGCAGTCACGAATGACTACCCCACTTTTGGGTGCGGCGATACTTTGGTCCAATTGTTTATGTGTGTGCGTTGCGAGATGAATTGTCGGAGGCTCGCGATTTTGCGACAAGCCCGAGGTGATTCATGAGTGGAGAGCGTGAGGGTGCGGGGATTCGGTTGGTGCGTCGGTCGAATGCTTATTGGCGAGTGACGATCGATTTGCCGCCGCTGAATATTTTTGGGCCGGCGAATATTCCGCAGCTGGAAGCGGTGGTGGCGGCGCTGGAGACGGACGAGCGGGTGAAGGTGGTGGTGTTCGAGAGCGCGGTGCCGGGATTTTTTCTGACGCACTACGATTTTTTGGCGAAGGCGGAGGAGTCGGCCAAATTTCCGGCGGGACGCACGGGGCTGCAGGCGTTGCCGGACATGCTCGCGCGGATCAGCCGGGCGCCGGTCGCGTCGATTGCGTTGATTCGCGGGCGCGCGACGGGAGTGGGGAGCGAGTTGGCACTGGCGTGCGACATGCG
Source organism: Acidobacteriota bacterium (assembly GCA_013286165.1). Classification (GTDB taxonomy): domain Bacteria; phylum Acidobacteriota; class Terriglobia; order Acidiferrales; family UBA7541; genus Palsa-295. The sequence continues at coordinate 11,186 of JABDGF010000017.1, forward strand.
ATTCGCGAGCCGCGAGAAGGCGATTCTTTCGCAGTGGGAAGTGGGAGCGGGGTTGGTGCCTGGTGGCGGGCCGATGGCGCGATTGCCGCGGCTGATCGGACGCGGAAGAGCGTTGGAAGTCTTGCTGGGAGCGGATGACGTGAATGGCGAGCTGGCCGAGTTGTACGGGTATGTTAATCGCTCGCTGCCGGATGCGGAGTTGGATGCGTTTGTGGAGCAGCTCGCCGCGAGAATCGCGTCGTTTGATAAGCGGGCGCTCGCGGAGACCAAGCGGCTCGTCAATTTAAACAGCTTGCCTGCGGATGAGGAGATTTTGCCGGAGTGGGGAGCGTTTGTGGCGTCGTTGGCGCGGCCTGCGGCGCAGAGGCGGATACAGCGACTGTTTGAGTTGGGATTTCATGAGCCGGGGGATGTGGAGGCGAAATTGGGGGATTACGTGGGGAGGCTTGGTGATACGGAGGAAGCGGAGAAGGCGCGGGGTGCGTCGCGGTGACGTTGACGCGATTCGAAGTGGGGTGCGGCGAAGGTAGTGCGCGCACATTTCATTGAGGGGTGGAATGCGTTGCGCAGTCAGGAATGACTACCCCACTTGCGGGATATTAATTGAAGGAGGTTGAAAGCTAAGAGAGGGGGTAATAGATTAACGGTCTCGCTGGGCGCGCTGGGCGCGGCGAAGGAGTTGCGATGACCGAGAGCGAAGCGAATCAGGGATTTGGGGCGCCGCCGCCGTTGCCGATGGGAGCTGTGATTGCGCGGCTGGCTGGGATCGGGCTGTTGGTCGTGGTGATTGCGGGATTATTTCTCTATGTAGGCGGGTGGCTGACGCCCCATGCGCTGACGCCTGCAGCGCTCGTGGATACTTTCGAGCACATCAACGGAGTGCAATCCGGATTTCGCCGGAACCACGCGAAGGGAGTTTGCGTGACCGGATATTTCGAGAGCAACGGGCAAGGCGCTACACTTTCGAGGGCGCAGGTTTTTCAACAAGGGCGTGTGCCGGTGGTAGGGCGATTCGCGCTGGCCGGCGGACAGCCATTTGCGGCCGACACTTCGCATGACGTGCGAAGCCTGGCGCTACTTTTCAAGACGGCGGACGGCGAAGAGTGGCGCACTGGGATGATCAACATTCCCGTTTTCCCGGTGAACAAGCCGCAGGACTTCCACGATTTTCTAGTCGCAACTTCACCCGATCCAAAAACAGGAAAAGTGGATGGCGCGGCGGTGGGGGCGTTTCTCAGCAAGCACCCGGAGACAGCGGCGGCGCTGAAGATCCTGGGCAGCGGCACGCCGACTTCCGGATTTTCAGACAGCTCCTATTACGGACTGAATGCGTTTCGGTTTGTTAACGCGAAGGGCGAGGATACGCCGGTGCGGTGGTGGATCAATCCTGATCTGACGGCAGCTCCGCCTTCCGTCGAGACGACGGACAAGAATTACCTGTTCGACCAGGTGATCGCGCAAATTCATTCGGGGCCGCTGCGTTGGCATTTGATTGTGATTGTGGGCCAGCCGGGAGATCCAACGGCGGAAGCGGCGAGCATGTGGCCGGCGGACCGGCAGCAGATCGACGTGGGAACCGTGACGATCAGCACGGTGGAGAGCGAAGACACCAGTCCGACGAGGGACATTAACTTCGATCCGCTGGTGCTGCCGGACGGGATTCGCGCGTCGGACGATCCGCTGCTCAGCACGCGCTCGGCGGCGTATTCACAGAGTTTGACGAGGCGCGATGGCGAGCGCAAAATTCCGAGCGCTATTTCGACCGCGGAGGTACAGAAATAGCCATGGCGACCACGACGACAAGTCCGACGCAATTCGCGTTTCTCTTGCGCATCCTGCACTGGCTGATGGCTGCGTGCCTGTTGGCGATGCTTTTTATCGGCGTGTCGATGGTGACGAGCGTGGGGAACTATCACCAGCTGCTCGCAATTCACCGGCCGCTGGGAATTTCGATTCTGATTCTGGCGCTGATCCGGCTGGTTACGCGGTTGATGAACCGGACGCCGGCGTTGCCTCCGACGGTGCCGCCATCCGAACGCATGATCATGAAGCTGTCTGAGTTTGCGATGTATGCGCTCTTTATCGCGCTTCCGCTAATCGGGTGGGCGATGCTTTCGGCGGGGAACTATCCGATCGTGATGTTTGGATCGGTGCATCTGCCGCCGATTCTGGCGCCGCAGCCGATGCTGTATGCGACGTTGCGCAAGACGCACACGATTCTGGCGTACGCGCTTTTTCTTGCGTTTCTGGCGCATATGAGTGGAGTGCTGTTTCACACTTGGATTGTGCGCGATCACTTTTTGAGCCGGATGTTGCCGTGGACTGTACGAGCGAAGGGGAGACGCGCGGGTGAGATTTAGGCGGGTTGGCGCTGCGGTGGAAATTTTATTGAGTGAATTTTTCTGAGTGTGCGCGGATTCTCGCGCGGTGAAATTCCCTGAAAACTGAAATGAGTGTGAGCCGTCTAACGAGTGGCAGAGGAATTGGTGTGTGTAGTTGGTTGCATCGGAAATCGGGGAAAGATCCTTCGGCCGATAGATCAGCCTCTGGATGACGTCAAAGGCAAAAAGGGCAAAGGCAGACAGGCGAAGTCCAGCCTGTGCCACAGACTGGCTTCACGATCTTGTGCGTGGCAAGAAGTTGGAGTGGTGCATGGAGTGGGCATGGCTAAACCCGGGACCAACTGAGAGTTGGTCCCACTCAGACTCGAAAGTCTAAGCTACATCGCGCTGCGCGCGACTTAAACCGGCACAGACTGACAGTCTATGTTACAGCTCGCTGCGCTCGCCGAAGACGGGCTAGTTTCTTTGAAGCACAATTTGGAAGGGGCTGGAGTTTAGGGTTGGCGGTGGTTGTTTGGTGGGTAGTAAAATATTTACTCCGGCCCCAGGAGCAGGATTCGAAATGGGGAATGTTCGTCGTGTTTTGTTTGCCTGTGGTGTATTTGTTGTTGGCCTCGCTATTCTTTCCCGGCTGATTATTGGAACGGAAACGGCGCGCGCTGATTCGGCGACATTTGATCTGGCCGGACCACGCGTAGAAGTGACGGTGACGCGCGCGGGGAAGATGCTGCCGATCTCCGAAGTGCCGAATTTGCAGCCGGGCGACCGGCTGTGGATCCATCCTGATTTGCCTGAGAGCCAATCCGTTCATTACGTGCTGATCATCGCGTTTTTGCGCGGCTCGACGAATCCGCCGCCGGACGATTGGTTTATTCGCGCGGAAACGTGGACAAAGCAAATGCGCGAGGAAGGAATTGTGGTGACGGTACCGCAGGAGGCGCAGCAAACGCTGCTGTTTATGGCGCCGGAGACGGGCGGAGACTTCAACACGCTGCGCGCGACGGTGAAGGCGAGGCCGGGCGCGTTTGTGCGAGCGTCGCAAGATTTGAATCAGGCGAGCCTCGATCGTTTGCGGCTCGAAAAATATTTGGCGGAAGTGAAAGACACCTGGGAAACGGATCCGAAGGCGCTGCAGGAGCGGTCGGCGATGCTGGCGCGGTCGCTGAGCATCAAGGTGGAGCAGCAGTGTTTCGACAAACCGAGTGAGCAGCAGGCGCCGTGCTTGACGCAGAACACGGACCAGCTGGTGCTGGACGACGGGCACACGCAGTCGATGGTGACGGCGCTGACGTCAGGACCATCGGGCGATTTAATCGGAGCAGCGAGCGCGACGACGCTTGCAGGTGGCGGATATTACAGCGCGTACGTGGCGGCGATCGTGGATGTGGCGCGCATTTTGGGAAATATGCACACGGCAGAATTTCAATACATACCGGCGCTGGCGCTGCCGGAGCGGCAAGTGTTGAAGCTGCGGCTGAATAATCCGCCGTCATTTCGTAAGCCGCAGTCGGTGCTCGTCGTAGGGCTGCCGCCGGTGGAGGCGGCGCAGCTGCCGCCGCTGCGGGCGGTAAGCGCGGATGAGATTTTCTGTTTGCAGAAGGCGCCGCTGGTGCTGCCGGTGGACGGCGCGCCGCTCGTGTTTGCGACGGACATCGCGCACGATTTTGTGCTGCACGTGGAAAGCAAATCGGGGACGGGAACGGATCTGCCTGCGACACCGAGCGCGGCGCGCGGCGGATTTGTGGTGGATACCAAGGCGCTGCACGCGGGTCAGCTCGATCCAGAAGCGAAGGGCACGCTGCGCGGGCGCTGGGGATTTGAAACGTTTGCGGGGCCGACGTTCCAACTGCGGTCGGCGCATGCCGCGAACTGGATTATTCCCGCGGCGGATCAAGGCTCGCTGATTGTGGGACGCGAAGACTCGATTCATTTGCAATCGGCGACGGCGGCGTGTGTGGAAAAAGTGAGCGTGGCTAGCGCGAGCGGCGAGGATTTGAAAGCGACTTGGAAACCTGGGAAGGCGGATGAAATTGAAGTGGCGATTCCATTGAAGGATGCGGCGGCGGGCAAAATGAAATTGACGGTCAAGCAATACGGGCTCGCGGAAGCGGACGAACTGAGATTGCGCGCGTATTCCGAGGCGGCGCATCTGGAGCGGTTGACGATCAACGCGGGTGACCGCGAGGGCGTGCTGAAGGGAACGCGGCTCGATGAAGTCGATAGCGCGGAATTGAAAGGAGTGCATTTTGTTCCTGCGAAAGTTTCACGGTCGGAGCAGAAGGACGAATTGCAACTGATCGCTGCGAAGGATGCGACGCTGCCGGCGCTGGAGCCGGAAGAGAAGTTGACGGCGAAAGTCGCGCTGACCGACGGACGAGTGCTCGAGTTGCAGACGACGGTGCAAGCGGCGCGGCCGAAGGTCTCGCTCGTGAGCAAGAGCGTGCAGCGCGGTGCGGCGGAGTCTGCGATACGTTTTGGTGGCGATGACGAGGTGACGCCGGACGGGAAGGTTTCGTTTTTCGTGAAGACGGAAGTGCCGGATAGGTTTCCGCACGCTGAAAAAATCGAAGTCGCGACGGCGGATGAGTCGTCTCACGTGTTGCTGAGCGAGGCGGACGGCAGCTTGATTTTGCAGGACGCGCAGACGGCGCTCGCTGTTTTTACACCCGCGAAGGGATTTGCAGGTTCGGCGTTTGGGCCGCTACGGTTCCGCGTGGTCGATGGCGATGGTACGAGTGGCGACTGGCTGCCGCTGGGAACTTTGGTGCGGACTCCTTCGTTGAAGGAAATTCGCTGCCCGGACAAACCAGACCGCCAGTGCAAATTGAGCGGGACGAATTTGTTTTTGATCGATTCGGTGGCGTCGGACCCGCAATTCAAAAATACCGTGCCGGTGCCGGGCGGATATGTGGATTCGACGCTGAGCGTGCCGCGGCCGAACGGGACGCTACTCTATTTCAAGCTACGCGACGATCCTTCGACGGTGAGCACGATGGTATTGCCGGTGCTGCCGGAGGAGTAGCCAACGCGCGCTGGCCGCGGCGTCAGTGTGCAGAGTGGGGAACTTCGAGGCCGAATTCTTTGCGGAAAGTATCGTAATCGCTGCGGATATCGTGCATCAGCGCGAGGAAATCGGGATGGCGGTGAATTGGGGCGAGGAAGGCATCGCGTTCAAAGGCGCGCTGGTTAGGCAGGCCGAGTTCGGCGGCGCGACGGACTGCGGCGATGGCTTTTTCGGATTTGCCGCTGAGAGCGTAGGCTCCGGCGGCGTAGTGAATCGCGTGGTGAAAATGTAAAACGCTGCGCGTGCTGGCGCAGGCTTCGTCGGCGAGCTTTTCGGCGCGCGCGAAATTTCCTTCCTTGGCAAGAATCAAACCTTCCAGGCTTAGAAGCTGCGGTTCTGTGGGAACCATCTGGCGCGTGCGCGCGAGCACTTCGCGAGCTTTTCCCAAATCGTTTGTGTAAATCGCGGGCAGCGTGTCTTGCACATTGGCATGGATGAGCGCGGGCTCGAAACTCAGCGCCTTCTGATTGTAGTAAGCGGCCTTTTCGTATTCGCCGTCGTATAGGGCGATGAAGCCCAGGGAAGCGTGGGCGAGCGCGTATTTAGGATTGATGAGGATCGCTTCGTGGTAGTCGGCCAACGCGGTTTCGTGCAGGCCGCTGTGAAAAAGAACTCCGCCGCGATAGACGCGAGCGGTTTCGCGGTTCCGGTTAATCGCAAGAGCGGCTGTGAGCGCGCGAAACGCCGGGCGAATCTGAAAACCGCGCAGCGGCGTCCACAGGATCATGCCTTTCGCGCAGAGCGCATTGCAGTTGACAGGATCAAGTTCGAGCGTGCGCGCGGCGGCTTCTTCGGCGCGGAGAATCCACTTCGGATCGGGATCGAGATGCATTCCGATCTGGCTGCAGATCATGGCGAGAATGCCCCACGCGTCGGCGAAGCCCGGATCGAGTTCGATGGCGCGATCGAGCATCTCGACGGCGGCGAGCAGCTCGATTTTGCTGTAGCAGAGAGTGCGGTCGACGGCGCGCATGTAAAGCTCGAAGGCGAGCGGGTGGCGCGCGACGGGACTGGCGAAGTCGCTGGATTTCTCGCGAGCGCGCGGGACGAGGCCGTCGAAAACCGAATCGGACAACTTGTCTTGCAAATCGAAGAGGTCGTTCATGTCGCCATCGACTTTGAACGAGTGAAGCACGCGAGCGTCGTGCCGTCCCCACACTTGCACGGTGACTCGGATGCGAGTGCCCATTTTCTGGATGGCGCCTTCGCCGACCATATCGACGTTCAGCTCGGAGCCGATTTGATTCCACTCGGCGCCGCCACGTGCGTATTTCATGACAGTGCTGGTTGGGCGGACGACGAGATCGGGCGAGCCGCCGAGGCGATTGGCGACGGCGTCGGCGAGAGCGGTGCAGAGGAAAGCGTCGTCGGCCGTGTGGCCGTGAAATTGAAAGGGAACCACAGCGATGGATTTGCGGGGCTGCGAGCGCGGAGTGGCGACGGCGGGCGAGGATGACGGAGGCGCGGCAATCGATTTTAGAGCGGAATTCACTTCGCATGCGCGAGCGGGACGGCGCGTCGGATCTTTTTCGAGGCACTGCAGGATCAAGCGATCAAGCGGAGCCGGAAAGCCGGGGCGCAAACTGCCGGGCGATGGCGGCGTAGTGGTGGCGATCGCATGCATGATCGCGAGCGCGCTGAGACCTTCGAACGGGCGGCGGCCGGTGGCTGCTTCGTAGAGAACGGCACCGAGCGAAAAAATGTCGGAGCGGCGGTCAACCGGTTCGCCGCGCGTTTGTTCGGGAGACATGTAGGCGACGGTGCCGACGACGGAGCCGGGGCGGGTGAGGACGTCATCGACCGTTGCGGAAGGATCGGCGGAGGAAAAGTCCTGGGTGACTTTTGCGAGGCCGAAGTCGAGAATTTTCGCGCGGCCGCGTTCGGTGAGGAAAATGTTGGCGGGCTTGATGTCGCGGTGGACGATGCCTTTGGAGTGCGCGGCGTCGAGGGCGTCGGAAACTTCGACGGCGAGAGTGATGAGGGCGTCAAGACCGAGAGAGTGAGAGGCGATGTGGTCTTTGAGAGTTTTACCGTCGAGAAATTCCATGGCGATGAAGACGTGGCCGGAGTCATCGACGAAATCGTGGATCACGCAGATGTTGGGATGGTCGAGCGCGGATGCGGCTTGTGCTTCGCGTTCGAAGCGGGCGAGGGCGTGAGGATCGGCGGCGACATCGGGAAGAAATTTGAGGGCGACGAAGCGGTGAAGGCGCGTGTCTTCGGCTTTGTACACGATGCCCATGCCGCCGCTGCCGATGCGATCGACGACGCGATAGTGCGAGACGGTGCGGCCGATGAGGGAATCGCGTGCGGGCATGCGGGCCATTGTGGAAGGGGTTGTACGGTAAGTCAATAAAACGGGGCGGTTGACGTGCTGTGGTGCGGAGGCTGAAGGCGTTTTGTGGACGGATGCGGATGTCTGGACGTGGGAAGGCACACAGGCGAACTCCAGCCTGTGCCACCTGCTTTCGTCCCTATTGTGATTGTGGCAAGAAGGTGGAGTGGTGCCTGGAGGGTGCATGGCTGAACCCCGGGACCAACTGAGAGTTGGTCCCGCTCAGGCACGAAAGCCTAAGCTACATCGCGCTGCGCGCGACTTAGAACCGCACAGACTGACGGTCTATATTACAGCTCGCTGCGCTCGCCCTGGAGAGGCTATTTACTAGCGCGGGGCGAGTAATTACACTTGTCGCGTGGGATCCTTTTCGCGCGGCTACGGTGGCGGTGGATACGGCGGATACCGCTTCGACATCAGCGGATTTTTCCCGAAAGCGATCAAGTGGATCTGCATCGTTTGCATCGCAGTCTTCACGGCGCAGAAGCTATCGAACTCCAGGTGGGGCAACGAGGGCTGGAATTTCTGGACGCGGTACCTGGGGCTCAGCAGCTACGCGGTAGTTCATGGCTGGGTCTGGCAGCTTTTTACCTACCTTTTTCTTCACGCAAACATCCCGCACATTCTTTTCAACTTGCTGTACCTGGCGATGTTTGGAGCGGTGCTCGAGCACACGTGGGGCGCGCAGAAGTTTCTGACGTACTACCTGATTTGCGGAATCGGCGCCGGTCTGGTGGAAGTGGGAGTGAAGTGGCTGCTGTTCCGGACCGGGCACGGGAGCGAACAGTCGCTGCTGATTCCGACGATTGGCGCGTCGGGCGCGATTTACGGAGTGCTGTTGGCGGTGGCGGTGATTATGCCGCACCGGCAGGTTTATCTGTTTCCGCTGCCGGTGACAGTGTCGATGCGGATTCTGGTGATCGTGCTGGGCGCGATCGAATTTTTCGGGACGTTGGATGCGACGGACGGTGTGAGCCACATCTGCCATCTGGGCGGGATGCTGGTCGGGTACATCTATATACGGCGCGGGTCGTACATGTATGGGTCGCGGAACTATTTTTCGGATTGGAAGAAGAAGAGGTTGAAGCGGAAGTTCGAGGTGTATGTGAAGGAGCATCAGGACCGGCCGTCGTCGCGGCCGGATAATTGGTTGAATTAGTTTTGCGGTTCGCCTGCCTGTGGGGTTTTCTGAGAGTGGATTTTGAGATTGCGTCGTGGTGTGTGTTGGTGCGTACGCTGACGGCGAATGCGCCCGCTTCGCAACGGCGGCGAACCGGCCCCTACAGGTAGTTATGGTTTACGGGTCGCTGCGCTCGCCGAAGTGCTAGGCGCTGCCGATGCGGATTAAGCGCATCAGGTTGGTGGTTCCGCTGGTGGCCAGGGGGGTGCCGGCTACAAGGCCTACTACGTCACCTTTTTTAACCAGGCCTTCTTCGAGGAGGCGGGCTTCGGCGGTTTTTGTGAGCAGATCGAAGTCAGTGAAGCGCTGAATGCTGCGCGGTTGCACGCCCCAGAAAAGGCCTAGGCGGCGGCGCGTTTCGCGGACGGCGGAGAACGCGATGATCGGCGCACGGGGCCGGTATTTCGAGACGAGGCCGGCGGATGAGCCGGATTCGGTGAAGACGGCAATCACGCGGAGGTGCAATTCTTCGGCGGCGTGGCAGACGGCTTCGGCGATGGCTTCATTGATATAGAGGTTGCGGCTGTGCGCGGGGCGCGGAAGCACGGTGACGCTGGCTTCGGCTTCGCGAATGATGCGGTCCATCATCGAGACGGCTTCGAGAGGGTAGAGGCCCGCGGCGGTTTCACCGGAAAGCATCAGCGCGTCGCTACCGTCGAAGATGGCGTTCGCAACGTCGGAAGCTTCAGCGCGCGTGGGGCGCGGATTTTTCTCCATCGAATCGAGCATCTGCGTGGCGGTGATCACGGGGACCAGCGCGTTGCGTGCCTTCAAAATGATCTTCTTCTGCACGACCGGAACTTTTTCCGGATTCATTTCCACGCCGAGGTCGCCGCGAGCGACCATCACGCCGTCCGCGATTTCGAGAATGGCGTCGAGATTGTCGATGGCTTCGGGTTTTTCAAGCTTGGCGATGACTGGAACGTTTTTGCCGGCTCGCGCGATTGCAGCTTTAGCGGCGCCGACATCGGCGGCGGAGCGGACGAAGCTGAGGGCGATGTAGTTCGCGCCAATTTCGAGAGCGGAGAGAAGGTCTTTGCGATCCTTCGGCGTGAGCGAAGGAATCTTCAGCTTTACGCCGGGAAGATTGATGCCTTGGTGCTGGCCGAGGCGGCCGCCGTTTTCCACTTGGGTGATGACTTCAACGCCGCGCGTGGAAAGCACGCGGAGAGAGATCTGGCCATCGCTGAGCAGAATGCGATCGCCCTTGCGAACGGATTCGGGCAGCTCTTTGAATGTGGTGCTGACGCCTTGCTCGGTGCCGACAAGGGGTTTGGTGGTGATGGTGAATTTCTGGCCGAAGCGAAGGTGGACGCCGGTGGGAGTGACGAGCGCGCCGGTGCGGATCTTCGGACCCTGCAAGTCGGCGAGGACCGCGATGGGCTTCTGATGTTTTTTCGAAGCCTTGCGAAGGTACGTCACCAGGCGCGCACGGTCTTCATTGGTGCCGTGCGAAAAATTGAGGCGAGCCACATCCATCCCGACCCGGACCAACTTATCGATCATTTCGTAGGAGGAAGTGGAAGGGCCGAGAGTACAAACGATTTTAGCGCGTCGAATTTGGGTCACTGTTATTGGGCCACCGAGAAGCCGCTCACGATTGTATAAAGAAACGCGATTCCTTTGTTGAAAGAATCGACGGGAATCTGTTCGTCGTCGGAATGCATGCGGGTGTAATCGGTTTCAGATAGTGGAAAAGGGATCACGCCGTAGGCCTGGACGTTGCGCATGCGGAGGCGATCCGAATCGGTGGCCCACGGGGACATCATCGGAATGGCGTTCGCGCCCGGGAAAGATGTGGCGGTCGCTTTCACGATGGCGCGGTAGAACTCGCTATCGAGCGAAGAGTTGGGTGAGGCTTCGCGGCCGCCTGGCTGAAGATCGAGGCGGACCTGGGGATCGTTGACGACTTTGGTGAGCGTGGAGATCAGGTCGTTGATCTGATTGCCGGGAATCTGGCGGATGTTCAGGTTGCCGCGCGCTTCGGATGGAACCACGTTCACGCGAATGCCGGCCTGGAGCATGGTAGGTGTAACGGTGTCGCGCAACGTTGCGTTCCAAAAAGGGTTGGTGTTTGAAAGGTAGCGTGCGGCGTGATCGCCACGATCGGGCGATTCGAGCATCTGTATCCACTTGGCGGTCTCGGTGTCTTCGACTGCGGCGAGGCCCTGAAAATACGCGCGTGTAACGGCGGTGAATTGGACGGGAGCTTGCCATTCGCCAAGCTTGGCCATCGCGGCCGAGAGGTGAACGACGGCGTTATTTTTTGTGGGCATCGAAGCATGTCCGGCGGTGCCCGTGGCGATGACGGCGACGTTGCTGGCTACTTTTTCGGCGGCCTGAATGCCGACGTACCAGACTTTGCCGTCTTTCATGACGGTCTCTCCGCCTTCGTTTATGGAAAAGCCGCAGGCGATTTTGTCCCAGTGCTGCTCGACGGCGAATTTCATGCCGAACTCGCCGCCGTCTTCTTCATCGGCTTCCACGAGGAAAATCACGTCGCGATTCAGACGCGCGGCGGTGCGCTTGAGCGCGATGAACGCGGCGAGGTTCGCGACGAGCGGACCTTTGTCGTCGAGGACGCCGCGGCCGTAGATCGTGCCGTCTTTCACGATGCCGCCGAAGGGATCGACGGACCATTTCGATTTATCGACGCCGACGGTATCGAGATGCGCCATTAGGAGCAACGCGCGAGACGGATCGGGAACGGCGCTCGAGGAAAGGCGCGCGACGAGAAATCCGCGGCCGGGGGTGCTTTCGAAAATTTCAGAGGGGATTCCGTTTTTCTGCAGGATGTCGGCGATGTATTTCGCGGCGACGATTTCGTTGCCCGGAGGATTCGTTGTGTTGATTCTGATCAGGGCTTGAAGCCACGCGAGAGCTTCGGATTGAAGCTGGAAGACGGCGGCGTCTGGCGAGACGGGCGCGGCAGCGGCGGCTGGTGGAGGAGCGGCGGCGGCCTTGGATTTGGCTTGGGCGCCCGTGTGGATCGGAAAAATGGAAGCCGCGGCGAGCAAAATCAGACTGGGCAGAACGCGCGGGTGCGCCATTCGGATCGAGTCCTCCATCAATTGAATTCGGATATGCGCCGAGAGAACGAGCCATACTATCATGTGGATTCTGGGGCGTTGTGCGTGCCGGCATGAGGTGTTTCCGGCGCGCAACGGCTGACTTTGGGAGCGAATCGCGCGTGACGAGACAGCCTGCGCGGCAGGCCGTCTTACGAAATCGGAACCTTTGAGGCGGCGCGAAGGAATAAAACGAGAAATCGCCCGGTCCATCCCACAAAGGGTATGAACGCATCGTAATGAAGCGGGGAAGACGCCTGCCGGTAACCAAGCCGAGAGCGGCGCGGGCGAGGACGTTCAAGGAGATTATGCGAAGGAATCTGGGAGTTCGTGCGGTGGTGGTGGGCGCGCTGATTGCGGTGCTTGGCGTGCCGCCGAGCGCGATGCGCGCTTACGCGCAGCAGCAGGAAGGGCCGGCCAAGCCGAGTGGCCAGCAATCGGAGCCTCCCAAGCCTCCCACGGGACAGCAGCAACCGGCGACGGCCGGGCAGCCGCAATCGCAGGCGCCGCAGACGGCGATTTCCGTTTCGTCGAACCTGGTGAACGTGGATACGGTGGTGACCGATTTCGAAGGGAACATCATTCAGGGATTGCAGAAGCAGAATTTCCGCGTGCTCGACGACGGGCAGCCGCAGCAGATTTCGAATTTCGGACCGAGCGAAGCGCCAATCACGATCACGGTGCTGATGGAATTCAGCAAGCTGATGGGCGGCTACTTCGGTTATAAGGCGAAGAACTGGGCGTACGGATTTCTTTCGCATTTGAATCAGAAGGATTGGGTCGCGTTCAAGACGTACGATCTGCGGACGAACATCCTGGTGGACTTCACGCAGAACAAGCAGGAAGTGGCGCAAGCGGTGGCCGGACTTTATTTCCCGGATTTCAGCGAGGCGAATTTTTTCGACGCGCTGCTGGAAACGATGACGCAGATGCGCGACGTGAAAGGCAAGAAAGCGATTTTGGTGATCGCGACGGGATTCGATACGTTCAGCAAACATACGCTGGATCAGACGCTAAAGAGCGTGAAGGAAACCGACGTGACGATTTTCTGCGTCGGGATGGGCGAAGAAATCGATCTATATGGGCGCGGCAGCCACATCGGATATTTGCAGGCGAAGAATCAGATGAACGCGTTTGCGGAGATGACGGGCGGCTACGCGTGGTTCCCGCGATTCGAAGGCGAGATGCCGGATATTTTTAATTCGGTGGCGACGTATTTGCGGAGCCAGTACACGATCGGGTTTGCGCCGGCGGAGGGTGGGGACGGGAAGTGGCACAAGCTGAAGATCGAGGCGCTCGACAACGACGGGAATCCGCTGACGACGCCGGACAAGAAGGGGAAGCCGAAGAAGGTGAATGTTTACGCGCGGTCGGGGTATGAGTCGGCGAAACCGGGGTTGGCGGCGAATTGAATCGCGGCTTCAGGGGCTAAAGCCTGACGAGTCGCATTGTGAATGACACGGCTGAAGCCGTGTCCCGCAAAGCGAAGCAGACTGAAGTCTTCGCTGCGCTTATTTGCGGATGCGGCGGAGGTCGCGGCCGGTCATTTCGGGTGGCTCGGGAACTTCCAACACGCCTAGTAGAGTGGGTGAAATGTCGCGCAGGGAACCGCCGGGTGCCAGCTCGGTGCGGCCGTCTTCGGTGAGCAAAATAAACGGAACAGGATTTGTAGTGTGGTAGGTGTGCGGGCCGCCGGTGACGGGATCGATCATGGTCTCGGCGTTTCCGTGGTCCGCGGTGATGATCCAGGCGCCGCCGCGCGGGCGGAGCGCTTGAAAAATCCTTCCTAATCCCGCGTCGATCGCTTCCACGGCTTTGATGGTGGCTTCGAGCTTGCCGGAGTGGCCGACCATGTCGGCATTCGCAAAATTCATGATGATGGCGTCGAAGTCGCCTTTTTCGATGGCGTGGACGACGGTGTCGGTGACGGCTTCGGCGGACATTTCCGGTTTCAAATCGTAGGTGGGAACTTTCGGCGACGGGATCATCACGCGATCTTCGCCCACGTAGGGCTTCTCGATGCCGCCGTTGAAGAAGTAGGTGACGTGCGCGTATTTCTCGGATTCGGCGACGCGAAGATTTTTGTATTCGCGCTCGGCGAAAACGTTGGCGAGGATGTGCTCGAGTTTTTCGGGAGCGATGAGGTAGCGCAGCCAGGGCCAGGCTTTGTCGTACTGCGTCATGCCGAGGTAGGCGAGATTTTTCGGGCGCGCGGGATCGACGAACTCGGTGAACGTGGGATCCATCAGCGCGCGCGTCATTTCGCGGGCGCGGTCTGCGCGGTAGTTGTAGAAGATGACGGCGTCGTCATCGCGAATCACTCCGCGCGGGCCTGAGCCGTCGGCTTTGGTGATGAGGGTGGGGACGATGAACTCGTCGGTGACGCCTTTTTCGTAGCTTGCTCGGACGGCCTCGACGGGATCGGCGAAGCCGGCTTCGGCGGCGCCGTGAACGAGCGCGCGGTAGGCGCGCTCGACGCGTTCCCAGCGATTATCGCGATCCATCGCGTAGTAGCGGCCGCTCACCGTGGCGATCTGGCCGCCGTACTCGCGGAGTTTCTGCTCGAGTTGGCGGATGTAGTCGATGCCGCTATTGGGCGGAGTGTCGCGGCCGTCCGTGAAGCAATGAACGAAGATGTGCTCGACTTTCGCTTCGCGCGCGATGCGGAGAAGCGCAAAGAGATGACTGATGTGCGAGTGGACGCCGCCGTCGCTCAAGAGGCCCATGATGTGAAGCTGGTGCGCGCGGGCGCGTTCGAGCGTGTCGGCCAGGAGCGGCTGCTTGGCGAAGTCGCCCTGGGCGAGGAGCATTTCGATGCGTGTGATATCCATCTGCACGACTCGGCCAGCGCCGATATTCAGGTGGCCCACCTCGCTATTGCCCATCTGGCCTTCGGGGAGGCCGACAGACGGGCCGGAGGTCTGGATCAGAGTATTGGGGAATTCGCGGAGAAGGCGATCGTAGTTCGGCTTGCGCGCGAGAGCGATGGCGTTGCCGGCGGTTTCGGGGCGGTAGCCCCAGCCGTCAAGTACGGTGAGGACGATGGGTTTTGGGCGTTTGGCCATGTGTATGTCGCGCGCGATGGAGATTCGGTTTAGTGGACGGCAAGGGCGCTGCGGCCGGGGAAGCGGGCGTTTGCGCCCAGGGCTTCTTCGATGCGCAGGAGCTGGTTGTACTTTGCGATGCGATCGGTGCGCGAGGCGGAGCCGGTTTTGATCTGGCCGGAGCCGGTGGCGACGACGAGGTCGGCGAGGAACGCGTCTTCGGTTTCGCCCGAGCGGTGCGAAATGATCGACGCGTATTTGGATTTGCGCGCCATTTCAACGGCTTCGAGAGTCTCGGTGAGGCTGCCGATCTGATTGAGCTTGATCAGAATCGCGTTGGCGATCCCATCGGCGATGCCCTTCGCGAAAATTTTCGGATTGGTGACGAACAGGTCGTCGCCGACGAGCTGAATTTTCTTGCCGAGCTTTTGCGTGGCGAGCTTCCAGCCATCGAAATCATTTTCCGCAAGGCCATCTTCGATCGAGACGATGGGATATTGCTTCACCCAGTTGTCCCAGAATTCGACCATCTGCTGGGACGAGTGCTCGGATTTGTCGGATTTTTTGAAGACGTACTTCTTTTTGTCCGAATCGTAGAATTCGCTGGAAGCGGGATCGAGCGCGATGGCGACCTGTTCGCCGGCTTTGTAGCCCGCCGCGGTGATGGCTTCGAGAATGCGTTCGATGGCTTCGACGTTGGATTTCAAATTCGGCGCGAAGCCACCTTCATCGCCGACGGCGGTGGAGTAGCCGTTTTTCTTCAGAACGTTTTTCAGGTTGTGGAAGATCTCAACGCCCCAGCGCAGCGCTTCGTGGAAGCTGGGCGCGCCGACGGGCATGACCATGAATTCCTGAAAATCGACGGAGTTATCGGCGTGTGCGCCGCCGTTGATGATGTTCATCATCGGGACGGGAAGGGTGTTGGCGGAGCCGTCACTCGAGTAGCGCGCGATGTACTTATATAGAGGTAGGCCGACTTGCGCAGCGGCGGCGCGGGCGGTAGCCATGGAGACGGCGAGGATGGCGTTGGCGCCGAAATTGGATTTATTGGGGGTGCCGTCGGCGTCGATCATTTTGCGATCGACGGCGTGCTGGTCCGAGGCGTCGAGTCCGATGACGGCTTTGGAGATTTCGTTGTTGATGTGGCCGACGGCTTTCTGTGTGCCCTTGCCGAGGTAGCGGGACTTATCGCCGTCGCGAAGCTCGATGGCTTCGTGCTCGCCGGTGGAAGCGCCGGAAGGGACCGCGCCGCGGCCCATCGCGCCGCCTTCGAGGTACACATCGGCCTCGACGGTGGGATTGCCGCGGGAATCGAGGATTTCGCGGCCATGGATGCGGATGATCTTTGCGGACATTCTTCCCCCTGACGGATTGCTCGGCAATTTGAAGCGACAAACATCCTAAACGCTGGGCGCAGGGCGATTCAAGTGCGCCAAAAGTTTTCGGCCGCGGGCGCGCATGGCGGCTGTGCCGATTTCGGTGAGTTCCGCGAGGAGCGGAAGGATTTTCGTTTTCAGTTTTGGGTCGCGCGCGGCGAAGTCGGTGAGTGCTTGCATGGCGTGAGTTTTCACGATGCTGCTGCGGTCTTTGAGGTAGTCGAAGAAGATGTCGATGGCGACGGTGCGCTCGCGCGGCGTGAGCGGGAGGCGCGGGAGGATTTGCGCCATGTGCCAGCGGATTTCGATCTGGTCGGTGCCGCCGGCGAGGCCAAGGAAATCGAGTTTGTGCGGCGCGAGTAGGTCAGGGCGCTGGCGGGAAATTTTTTCGATGGCGTCGGAGGCGCGCATCAGAAGCACTGCGTTTGCTGCGGCGGTGGCTGTGCGTTTGTCGTCATCCTCGTCCTCGGCTAGTGCGAGGCAGGCGAGTAACGCGGGGAATTTTTTGGGCGCGGCGAGGACTTCGGCGACTACAGCGTTTGTGCGGCCTAGCGTGGTACGACTGCCGCCGCTGAGTTTCGCGAGGAAGGGATTCGTTTTCGCGGCGCTTGGGCGTGTGCGTTTGCGCATCGTGTTAGCCGGTTTTTTTGAGAAGCGTGAGCCAACGGGTGAAATCGACTTGCACTTTGTCGTCGGGCTGCGCGGCGCGGAAGCGGGATTCGAGATCGCGGAAGTACGCGTCGGGATCTTGTAGCGAACGGGCGTAGGCGATGCCGTACGAAGTGGAGCGGCAGTAGCCGGTGAAGTCGGCGACGCTGAGGAATTGGATGTTGGGCATGTCGGTGAGTTCGATGACGGTCATGCGCGGCTCGCTGCGGAGAATGTCTTCAGGGAACTGCTTGAGGACACGCTCGTCGCGGAAATCATTCCAGCGGGCGGTGAACTCCCCGCGGATCACGTCGTAGATGGGTCCGACGGTTTTGGGGAAGTCGCCACCGCAGACGGCGAAAATTCCGGCGGGGCGGAGCCATTCGGTGACGCGTGCGAGAACGATCGCGGGCTCCATCCAGTGCAGGGCGTGAGCGGTGGTGACTAGGTCGATGCTCGCGGCGTCGAAGTGAGCAGTCTCGGCGGTTTCGGTGCGGACGACTACGCGAGGCTCGTTTTCGCGGAGGCGCGCGGCCATCTGTGCGTCGGGTTCGAGGCCAATCACTTGATCGAAGTCGTTGAGGAGGCCGTGTGCGAGTTTGCCGGTGCCGCAGCCTAGGTCGAGAGCGATGCGGCGCGGAGGTGGGAGCGCGGAGAAGATTTTTTCGTAGATGACGGGTGGGTAGCCCGGGCGGTAGATGTCGTAGGTTTTTGCGGCGTGGCCGAATTGGGTGCGGATTGACATGGTAAAGAGCGGCGCGGAGTGGCGCCACAAAAGGCAGCGTCAACTGCTGCCCGGTCCCGCTCGCTTTGCGAGCGAGACCGGCCGTTTCAGAATCGAGAGCCGCGTGCGGCGAGCTACTCAGGTTCCTCGATCATGGATTCGGGGCGAACGACGACTACCACGCCGCCGTCGCTGACTGCGTAGCGAGCCTTGTCGGCTTCGTGGTCGTAGCCGATCACGGTGCCTTCAGGCAAGCTGACGTGGCGATCGATGATGGCGCGTTTAATTTTGCAGCGGCGGCCGATGTTGACGTGATTGAAAACGATGCACTCGTTCACTTCAGCGTAGCTGTTGACGCGTACGTCGAGGCCGAGCACCGAACGTTCTACGCGACCTCCGGAGATGATCGACCCGGAACCGACGATGGAGTCGAGCGCAGAGCCGCGGCGCTCGGGATCTGCGAAGACGAACTTTGCCGGTGGATACTGCTGCTGCCAGGTGTGAAGCGGCCAGGACTTGTCGTAGAGGTTGAATACCGGCGTGACCGCGACGAGGTCCATGTTCGCTTCGTGATAGGCATCGACGGTACCGACATCGCGCCAGTAGGCCTGCTCGTTTTTGTTTTCGTCCTGGAAGTTGTAGGCGAAGACGCGATGTTTATCGATGATCTTCGGGATGATGTTCTTGCCGAAGTCGTGCTGCGAAGTGGGATCTTCGGCGTCGGCGATGAGCAGCGGGAGAAGCAGCTGCGTGTTGAAGATATAGACGCCCATCGAGGCGTTGCACTTCTCCGCATTGCTTGTGGAGCGCTTCGGTGCGGCCGGCTTTTCTTCGAAGCCGACGATGCGCCAGTCTTTATCGGTCTCGATCACGCCGAACTGCTTGGCGGCGAGATGCGCGTCCACTTCGAAGGTGGCCACGGTGACGTCGGCAGCGGAATCGATATGCTGCGCGAGCATCTTCTGGTAATCCATCTTGTAGATGTGATCGCCGGAAAGGATGAAGACGTAACTGGATTGCTCGGATCCGATGGAATAGATGTTCTGATACACGGCATCGGCGGTGCCGAGATACCAATTGTGCGAGACGCGCATCTGCGGCGCGAGGACTTCGTAGAATTCGCCCATGCCGACAATTGAAGTCCAGCCGCGGCGTATGTGGCGATTCAGGCTGAGCGATTTGTATTGAGTGACGACGAAGACGCGGCGTAGTTCGCTATTAAGGCAATTCGAAAGAGTGATGTCGATGATGCGGTAGATTCCGCCGAAGGGAACTGCAGGCTTGGCGCGATCGCGCGTGAGAGGCCACAAACGCTCGCCCTGACCTCCGGCAAGCAGTACACCGATCGCTTTCCGCATCGTGGCAATGCCAACGGCCATTCGCGCGCCTCCCGGGACTTCGCAAATGAAAGCAACGCATTCTAGCAGCAATAGCAAGGCCGCGCACTTCAGGCAAAACCCTTAGGAATGCTTGAAAAAAACCGTGCACCTCGAAGGATGGTCGGAGCGTCCAACGCGCGTAGAGGGAGCCGGGTCGCGGCGCGTTTTATTAATCAGGGAGTAACGTAGCCCAAAATTATGAGATGTTGAATATTCCAGCTTGACTTGGAGTCAGTAAGGGCGATATGACTTTTGGCAATTGCTGGTACAGGTGTGGACCAGCTACACTGGATATACCTCAGTGAGAACAAACATCCAACGGGGAACGGGGGTGAATACGCGTGGCAGAAGTTGTCATTCAAGAGGGTGAATCTCTGGAGAATGCCCTTCGACGGTTCAAGAGAAAGGTCCAGTCGGAAGACATTATTAAAGAGATCAAGAAGCACAGCTACTACATGAAGCCAGGTGAGAAGCGTCGTGCGAAAGAGGCCCTCTCGCGTAAACGGCTCCGCAAAAAGCAACGGCGTGAACAAGACTAGGTCCCAGTTTTTGGGCCCATTCAAACGGAGAATGCCGGTGGTGAGGAGGCCGCAGTTGTAGCGAGTTCCAACTCATCGCTTGGCATGACCTGTTCCGCTGCTACTCCTTTGTTTTTGAACTGCCCAGGAGCAGCGTATGGAGTTTCAAGACAGGGTTTTGAGATGCGCCGAATGTAATGCCGAGTTCATTTTCACCGCCGGCGAGCAGATGTTTTTCGCCGACAAGGGTTTCAAGAACGAGCCCAAGCGGTGCAAATCGTGCAAGGCAAACCGCGCTGCGGGAAATGGGAACGGAAACGGCAACGCTGTCCAGCGTGTCGAAACCAAGACCACTTGCTCGCAATGCGGGAAGGAAACGACGGTACCTTTCAAACCGACGCAAGGGCGCCCAGTTTACTGCCGCGAGTGTTTTCAGCACAGGCGGACAGTGAGCGAGCCCCGCGCGGTGGCGATGTAAAAGTCGCAACCCGAAGCGCTCGGATTGAAAAGTCCGCGCGAAGGCCGAACGAGTCCAGGGTGCCCGGGAGTGGCCGGGCGATTCCTAAGCCGAGCGTGCATAATAAAGGTTGCTAAACAGAGGCTCTTCACCGTCTGGGCGGTGGAGAGCCTTTTTGTTTTTGTGCGGACGGTTACGCGGCGTGCGCCACTGCCGCGCCGTTGACGGGCACGATCTGGCGGAGCGCCGCGACGAACGCTTCCATCTCGGGTTGGGTGCCGATCGTGACGCGGACGAACTCTGGCATGGAAGGGAAGTATCGGCCGACGAGAACGTTGTGTTCGGCGAATTTTGCGATGATCGGCTTGGCGTCTGTGCCGACGCTGAGCATCACGAAATTTCCCTGCGACGGAATGTAGGTGCGGCCGTCTTTTGTGAGTTGCGCGTAGAGCCAGTCGCGCGAACGCATCAGCTTGTCGAGCGTAACGGCGAGACCTTCGTAATCTTCGAGGCTAGCCGTCGCCGCGGCGATTACGGCGGCGTTGATATTGTCCTGCACGAAATAGCGCGAGAGGAGTTCGATCGTCGGCTTGCTGCCCACGCCGTAGCCGAGGCGCATTCCCGCCATGCCGTAAATTTTCGAAAAAGTGCGAGCGACCAGGACGTTGGGGTGCGCGGCGATCAACGGCGTGGCGGTGCCGTAGGTGGGTGCGTCGGCGAATTCGAAATAGGCTTCGTCGATGAGGATCAATGTAGTGGGCGGAACGGCGGCGACGAACGTCGTTAGTTCATCGCGGGGGATGAAGGTGCCGGTGGGGTTATTGGGATTGCAGAGGTAAACGATGCCGGTCTTCGAGGTGCAGGACGCGGCCATCCTTTGAATATCCTGCCGATGATCGGTAGTGAGCGGGATTTTCACGGTATTCGTGCCGCCGATTTCGGCGTATTCGAGAATCGCTTCAAAGGTGGGAAGCGGAGCGACGAGATTCGATTGAGCAGGGAGGAACGCGGCGTCGGCGCATTTCAGAATTTCCGTGGAGCCGCAGCCGAGCGCGATGTTTTCGGGGGCGACGTCGTGTTTTTTGGCGAGCACGGCCTTGAGTTGTTTGGCGGCGTCATCGGGATAGCGATTGGAGATGGCGGCGCACTTCGCGAGGGCGGCGCGGGCTTTCGGCGAGGGGCCGTAGGGATTTTCGTTGTAGTTGAGCAGGACGGGCGATGCGGGATCGGCGGCCGGAGACGGCGCGAGCTCAGACGCGGCACCGGCAAGTTCGGCGTCAAGATTTGGCGCGAGCGCGGGATATGCAAGCGCGGCGGCAATCGATCCGGTGATGGCGCGCGAAAAACTGCGGCGCGTAAGCGTGGTCATCAGGGCACTCCGGTGATGGATTGGCGTGGATGATACGCGGTGCGGGGGCAGCCCTCAAAGAAAATCGCAGAATCTCAAGCGCGAGAGGGGGCATCAAAGCGGTGCTGCAAAAGACGCGATTTGGCGCGACCTGCCGTAACGATGCGCCGGGAGGACGACCATGGCCAAGAGGCCATTGAGCGAGAAGGCTGTGCGGGAGAAGTTGAGCGAACTGCTGAGCTGGGGCGAGGCGCACGCGGACTGGAAGAAGGCGATTGACGGAGTGAGCGAATCCAAGCGCGGCATCCGACCGCAGGGGATTCCTTACTCGTTGTGGGAATTGTTGGAGCACGTGCGCATCGCGCAGTGGGACATCATCGCGTTCACAAAGGACGCGAAGCACAAATCGCCCGAGTGGCCGTCGGGCTACTGGCCAAAGTCGCCTGCGCCGCCCGATGCGGCTGCGTGGGACAAGACGGTGAAAGAGTTCTTCAAGGGAATCAAAGAACTTCAGAAGCTCACGCTCGACCCGAAGGTGCAACTCGATCAGAAAATCGCACACGGCACCGGCCAGACGCCGCTGCGGCAAATTCTGCTGTTGGCAGACCACAACGCGTACCATCTGGGGCAGTTCGTGCTGGTGCGGCGCGCATTGGATGACTGGAAGGGAAACTGAGCGAGGGCGCGCGCTCGTATCAGGCTCGGCTAGACTGATATAATCGGTTGGTCGGGACTGAGGACTTACATGAGCCGTGGACAAGCCATCGTAGACAGCGCCGTTTCCAAAGACGGAAACGAGAAGATTTGGGGTGCGTTTCGCCGCTGGGGCTATTTGCAGGCGAACATCGACCCGCTGGGCGACCTGAAGCCCGTTGCGATGCCCGAGCTGGACGTGCAGGGCCCCGAGGCGGAAGCGGCGAGGCGCTATTACTGCGGCAGCATCGGCGTTGAGTTCATGCACATACCTGACGCCCGGCGGCGGCAATGGATTCAGGAACGCATGGAAGCCGATGCGGCGGAGACGGATCAGAAGCGCATCCTCGGTTGGCTGGTGCGCGGCGAAATTTTTGAGCAGGTCCTTCAGACGCGTTATCTCGGCACGAAACGCTACTCGCTGGAAGGCGAAGTAGCGCTGCTGCCTCTTCTTGATTCCATTTTGAGCGAAGCCGCAGAGCATGGCGCCGAACAGGCGGTGCTGGCGATGAGCCATCGCGGTCGGTTGAACGTGATGGTGCACATCGCGGGACGCGGCGCGGCGGAAGTGTTCGCGCGATTTGAAGATGTGGACCCGCGAAGCGTACTAGGCGGCGGCGACGTGAAGTACCACATGGGCGCGACGGGCGATTTCGGCGCGGCGGACGGCAAGACGATCGAGATTCACCTGGTTTCAAACCCGAGCCACCTAGATGCGGTGGATCCTGTGGCGATCGGCCGCGCGCGCGCGAAGCAGACGCGCATCGGCCACGAGAACGGACGCACGCAGATTGTGCCGGTGATCATGCACGGCGACGCGGCGTTTGCCGGACAAGGCATCGTCGCCGAGACGCTAAACATGGCGGCGGTGGAAGGGTTCACGGTGGGCGGCGCGTTGCACGTCATCGTGAATAACCTGATCGGGTTCACGACGACGCCGCGCGATTCGCAGAGTTCGCGGTTTTCTTCCGACTTGGGCCGCCGGCTGCCGATTCCTATTTTTCACGTGAACGCCGAAGATCCGGACGCCGTGGTGCGCGTGGGGAAGATGGCGCTCGACTACCGGTATGAATTTGGTTCGAACGTAATTGTGGATCTAATCGGCTACCGCAAGCACGGACACAGCGAAGTGGACGACCCGACGATCACGCAGCCGCTGCGTTACCGGAAGATTCAGGATCGCGCTCCGATCTGGGAGCAGTACGCGGAGAAGACCGGCATCGATGCGACGCCGATCGTTGAGCAAGCGCGCGAGGAATTGGATGCGGCGCAGAAGCACGCGTTGGAATTGGAAAAGAATCCGCCGATGCGGCAGATGCCGCACTACTGGGACGTGTACAAGGGCGGAAAGTGGAAGACGGACTATGAAGTTGAAACCGGCGTGCCCGTTGAAACGCTGAACGAAATTGGCGCGCGGCTCGTTGCGTATCCCGATGGATTTCACATTCACCCGAAAGTGAAAAAGCTGCTGGAACAGCGCATGGAAATGGCGCAGGGGAAGCGTCAACTCGATTACGGCATGGCGGAAGCGCTTGCGTTTGGCTCGCTGCTCGAGCAAGGGACGCCGGTCCGATTGACGGGGCAGGACAGCCGGCGCGGAACATTCAACCAGCGGCATGCGGCGCTGATCGATATTGAGACGGAAGAAGAATACGTGCCGCTGGAGCATCTGACGGCGGATCAGGCGTGGTTCGAAGCGTACAACTCTACGCTCTCTGAAATGTCTGTGCTGGGATTCGAATACGGATTCGCGCGCGATTATCCGGAGGCGCTGGTGCTGTGGGAAGCGCAGTTCGGCGACTTCGCCAACGGCGCGCAGATCGTGATCGACCAGTTTGTGACGGCAGGCGAAGACAAGTGGGCGCTGCTATCGGGCGTGACGATGCTTTTGCCGCACGGCTACGAGGGCCAAGGGCCGGAGCATTCGAGCGCGCGCATCGAGAGATTCCTGCAATTGGCGGCGCGCGACAATATTCAAGTCTGCCAGCCGACCACCGCGGCGCAGTATTTTCATTTGCTGCGGCGGCAGGCGCTGCAGCACTGGCGTAAGCCGCTGATTGTATTCACTCCGAAGAGCATGTTGCGTAATCCGGCGGCGGGATCCTCACTGGCGGATTTGGCAGCGCCGAAATTCCAGAGGATCATTCCGGATAAGGGCGATGGGAGCGCGACGACGCGCGTGCTGCTGTGTACCGGCAAAATCGGGCACGAGCTGGTGGCGGAGCGCACGAAGCGGAAAGACACTTCCACGGCGATTGTGTTCGTCGAACAGATGTATCCGTTCCCCGAAGTGGAGCTGCAGGCGGAACTGGATCGCCACCCGAACGCGCGAGACATCGTGTGGGTGCAGGAAGAGCCGGCGAACATGGGCGCGCTTGCGTTTGTGCAGCCGCGGCTCGAGCACCTGACGCACGGAAAACCGGTGCGGACGGTGAAGCGTTCAGCGAGCGCGAGCCCCGCGACGGGATCGCACGGCGCGCACGAGATGGAGCAGCACACGCTGCTCAATCTGGCCTTCGGCGGGCCGGACAAGGCGTAGGAAAAACTTCCACAAAACTTAACAGTGACGGTTGACGGGCTTCAGCTTAGCGGGTGCTCGTTGCTGTGTTAGCTCGCCTGAATTATTTCGTTGCGATCACTAGTTGTTGCGGCGCGTTTGGCACTGGCACAAGTTCGACGTGCTTGAATCCGGCGGAGCGGAACATGCGTGTGTAGTCGGCGAGCGTGTAAGCTTCGCCTCCGGGCGTGGAAGCGAAAAACATCAGAGACATCAGCGCGGGCGCGGGCGGCGAAATGCGGTCGTCATTCGGAATGAAGCCGAGAGTGGCGACACGCCCGTTTGGCGCTAGCGCGGCGTGGAGTTTCTTCAAAAACGTTTCGATCGTCGCAGGGTCGAGAAGCTGAAGAAAATTCGTGAGCAGCGCCAGGTCGTAGCCCGATCCAAGGTCGATGTCGAATGCGCTGCCGGGAATTTTGTGGAATTGCGAAGCGACGCCGGCGATGTCGGCTTGTTTCTGGGCGACTTCTAGGACCGGCGCCCAGTCCTGCGAATAAATTTCGGCATTCGGGTTATTCGCGGCGATCGTAACGCCGAAAAGCCCGTGCCCAGCGGCGACGTCGAGCACTTTCATGCGCCGCCCGTCTTCTACGTTCAGAATCTTGGCGAGGTTGTGCGCCATCGGCGCCTGCACAGTCGCCATCGAAACGGCGAAATCCACCCAGGCTGGATCTTCCGGGTCCATCATACCGTCGTCATCGGCTGCGTTGCGTCCGCGGCGGATGGCCTCGGTGAGCGATTGGAAGGGACGCATCACGTGATCGGATGCGAAAAAACCTTGGGCGGCGTCGATGACGCACGTAGGTGAATTGCGATCGAGGAACGCCTGCGAGTCCGGTGTGAGGGCATAGGTGGAATCGTGTTTGGTGAGGAAGCCTTGCGTGACGAGATTGTCGCAGAGGATGCGGAGGCCGCGTTCGGAAGCGCGGGCTGCAGCGGCGAGTGACGCGATTGAATTTTTACCCCGGCCGATTAGCGAAAAGAGATCGAGTTCAATCGCCGTCTTCATAGCGGCGGTGCGCTGATAGGCGTTGAACGCTTCCATGATGCGTTCGGGTGTGGGCTTGGCTGCGGGATTCGGAGTGGACATTCGAGTGGCCTCAATGTATCCGATTCGTGTGCGGCGCGAAAGATGCGATG
>JABDGF010000018.1 GCA_013286165.1 Acidobacteriota bacterium
GTCTGCGCGATGCATGACTCGCAGAACCCCGGATGGCGATGGTACATCAGGCAATTCTGCGAACAGAATTTGAGATCTCCGTCCTGCTTCCCTCCGACCATCACGCCCCGACAAGTCGCGCAGGTGCCGAAGATCTTGCCCGTGCATCCCTCTACTCGAGAGCTTCTTCTGCCCGGTTACTTTTTCCCTGAGTCAGGCTTCGTCGGCTCGGGTTTGGTATCCGTGGCTGCGGCGGCTTCGTCCTCTTCTTCGAGGATCGACGCTGCGGCCGCAACGCGGTCGCCGTCGTCAAGGCGCAGCAAGCGAACGCCCTGCGTGCCGCGGCCTGCCTCGCGGATCTCGCCGGCGTGGACGCGGATCACTTTTCCGTGGCCCGTGATGATCATTACGTCCGAATCCTCGCGCACCTGCAGAGCCGCGACCACAGGACCGTTGCGATCGGTGGACTTCAGGTTGATGACGCCCTTGCCGCCGCGCGAAGTGACGCGGTATTCGGCGAGCGGCGTGCGCTTGCCGTAACCCTTCTCGGCGACGGTGAGCATCAGCGAAGTGAGCGATTCGCGAATCTGATCGCTCTCGAGATCGTCCAGATTGCGCGTGCTCTTCTTGAATTCCTTCTCGATGATTCCGAAGTCGGGCTGCGCCGCGTCCATGCTGACCACGTAGTCGCCCTTCGCCGGATCCATTCCGTTCACGCCGCCTGCTGCGCGACCCATCGACCGAACTTCCGTCTCGCGAAACAGGATGGCCTGGCCGTCGTGGCTGGCGAGGAAAATCATCTGCGTGCCGTCGGTGAGCTTCGCGCCGATCAATTCGTCATCCGCTTCGAGATTGATGGCGATGATGCCCGACGGACGCGGGTTAGAGAATTCCGCGAGCGCCGTCTTTTTCACCGTGCCGTTTTTGGTGGCGAGGAAAACGAACGTATCCACCGCTTCCAGATTGCGCGCCGGCACTACAGCCGTGAGTTTTTCGTTTTCCTGGAAGCGGACCAGGCTGCTGATCGCTTTTCCGCGCGTCGCTGCCGCGGCCTCAGGAATTTCGTAAACCTTCAGCCAGTAAATCCGGCCCTTCGATGTGAAGAGCAGGATGTAACTGTGTGCTGACGCGATGAAGAAGCGCTCGACGAAATCGTCTTCGCGCGTCTTCGCGCCGATGCGACCCTTGCCGCCGCGCGACTGGTGGCGGTAGGTGTCCACGGAGGTGCGCTTCACGTAGCCCGCGTGGCTGACGGTAATCGCCATCTCCTCGTCTTTGATCAGGTCTTCGAGCTTAATGTCGTCCACCGCATCGACGATCTGGGTGCGCCGCTCGTCGCCGTAGGTCTTGATGATTTCGCGCAGCTCCGCCACGATCACGGCCTTCAGCTTCTTGTCGCTGCCGAGAATTTCGCGCAGCTCGCCGATGCGATCGCGGATGGCTTTCAATTCGTTGAGAATATCTTCGGTGGAAAGCCGCGTGAGGCGGTGCAACTGCAGTTCGAGAATCGCGTCGATCTGCGCGTAGCTTAAGCCTTCCACGGAAGCAGGCATTCCGTACTTTTTGTTGCTGATCTGCACGCCGGCCAGGCTTTTGGCCTTGCCGTCTTCGCTGATCGAGATTTTCTTGTCGAGGAAGTAGTCGTGCAAATTCTCACGGGCGTTGGCGCGGCTGGCCGACCCGCGGATGATGCGAATCACTTCATCGATGTAATCGAGGGCGATCTGGTAGCCGAGCAAAATATGCTCGCGCTCTTCGGCCTTGCGCAATTCGTACTGCGAGCGCCTGCGCACCACGTCGATGCGGTGCTCGACGAACAGACGCAGCATGTCGATCAGGCCCAGCTCGCGCGGCTGCCCCGCCACGATGGAGAGCAGAATCATGCTGAACGACTCTTCCATCTGCGTCAGCTTGAAGAGCTTGTTCAGCACGATTTGCGGCTCTTCATCGCGCTTCACTTCGATCACGATGCGCATGCCCTGGCGATCGCTTTCGTCGCGAATGTCAGAGATGCCGTCGATCTTCTTGTCGTTGATCAGCTGCGCGATGTGGGAAATCATGCGCGCTTTGTTTACCTGATAGGGCAGCTCGGTGATCACGATGTCTTCGCGATCTTTGCCGCGCTTTTCGATCGCGGCTTTGGCGCGCATTTTGAAGGCGCCGCGGCCGGTCTTGTAGGCCTGCTCGATGCCTTCGCGGCCGCTGATGAATCCGGCGGTCGGGAAGTCCGGGCCGGGAATCGTCTTCATTAATTTTTTCAGCGTGATATCTGGATCTTCGATGTACTGGATCGCGCCTTCCACCACTTCGCGCAAATTGTGCGGCGGAATGTTGGTGGCCATGCCGACGGCGATACCGGACGAGCCGTTGACCAGAAGATTCGGGATGCGCGTAGGAAGGACGACCGGTTCTTTTTCGGTCTCGTCGAAGTTCGGCGTGAAATCGACGGTTTCCTTCTCGATGTCCGAGAGCATTTCCTCGGCGATTTTCGAGAGGCGCGCTTCGGTGTAACGCATCGCCGCGGGAGGATCGCCATCGACGGAGCCGAAGTTGCCCTGGCCATCGACGAGCGGGTAGCGCATGTTGAAATCCTGCGCGAGGCGCACGAGCGCGTCATACACCGGCGTATCGCCGTGCGGATGGAACTTGCCGAGAACTTCACCGACGATCTTCGCGCACTTGCGGTAGCCCTTGGTGGACGTGAGGCCGAGCTCGTACATGCCGAAGAGAATCCGGCGATGAACGGGCTTTAAGCCGTCGCGCACATCGGGCAAAGCGCGGCCGATGATTACGCTCATCGAGTAATCGAGGTACGACTTCTTCATCTCCGATTCGATATCAACCGGCGTCAGTATCTGGTTTGTTTCGTCGGCCACTCTGCGTCTCCGTCGTTGTGAAAATTCCCGCTGTTGGTGGTTATGCGTTTACGCGTGTTTACGTGCGCTGTGCGGTCCACGCGATCACGAACGCTTTCACCGTTTCGAAAGCGGTCGCGTTGTTCGAAAATCGCTGCTGCTCGAATGTCGATTCGAGCAACTTGAGCAGTTCGTCGCGTTCGGCTTCGGTCCTGGCGCTGAATGCGACGCCCCGCTCGTTATCGGGCGTTGTGGTGGGCGTGGCTTTAAATTCGGAACAGCTCAGCCCCCGCAGGCCCGGCAAAATCTTCCACACCAGCTGATACGTCGTCATGGCTCGACTCGTGCTGCGTCTGCGCGTTAAATGTCGAGGTTGACGACGTCGAGCGCGTTTTCCTCGATGAACTTGCGGCGCTCTTCCACGTTTTCGCCCATCAGCGTCGAGAAAATCTCCTCGGCCGCGACGGCGTCTTCCACGCGAACCTTCAGCAGCGTGCGGACCTCCGCGTTCATCGTGGTGGTCCAGAGCTGCTCGGGATTCATTTCGCCCAAGCCCTTGAAGCGCGTGATGGTGAAATCCTTCTTCGCGTCTTCGAGGACGTAGTTGAGGACGGCTGTCGTGTCGTCCTTCACCACTTTTTCCGAGTTATGCGTGATGGTGAAGGGCGGTTTATCGAGTTCGGAAATCGCGCCGTAGAGCGAGCGCATCTTCTTGTATTCAGGGGACGATGCGAGCGCCCAATTCACGCGGCGCTCCACGCCATTCTTCACCACGAGTTCGTGCAGGCTGTGCTCTTCGTCGTACGCCATCTTAGTATCGAGATCGAGCTTCGACTTTTCGATGGCCTTCGCGAGTTCCTGCAGTTTTTTCTTGTCTTCGAAGTCGGCCTTCTTATCGAGATCGCTTTCAGCGAGCAACTCCACGAGCTTCGGCACGCGCAACCGGCGGCCGAGCTTCGCAGTGACCTGATCGTATTCCTGCACGTTGAGCAGGAATTTTGTCAGGTCGCCGCCTTCGAGCGACTTGCCGTTCTTACCCTTGATCGAGTGGTCTTCGGTGGCGCGCTTCATCAATTCGCCGGCGAACTCGCGTTCGTCGCGGATGTAGCGATCCATCTTGCCGCGCTTCACGCGGTAGAGTGGCGGTTGAGCGATGTAGATGTGGCCGCGTTCGATCAGCTCGCGCATGTGGCGGAAGAAAAAAGTGAGCAGCAGCGTGCGGATATGGCTGCCGTCCACGTCCGCGTCGGTCATCAGGATCACTTTGTGGTAGCGGAGTTTGTTGGCGTCGAAATCGTCTTTGCCGATGCCGGTGCCCAGCGCCGTGATGATGGCGCGAATTTCTTCGTGGCCGAGCATCTTGTCGTAGCGCGCTTTTTCGACGTTGAGAATTTTACCTTTCAGCGGAAGGATCGCTTGGTACTTGCGATCGCGGCCGCCTTTTGCGGAGCCGCCTGCGGACTCACCCTCGACGAGGAAGAGTTCGCAGCGCGCCGGATCGCGTTCCTGGCAGTCAGCAAGCTTGCCGGGCAATCCGCTCGAATCGAGCGCGGATTTGCGGCGCGTGAGTTCGCGGGCCTTGCGTGCAGCTTCGCGCGCGCGGGCCGCTTCAATGCACTTGCCGATGATTTTGCGAGCGATCGATGAGTGCTTGTCGAAATATTCGCCGAGCTTTTCGTTCACCATCTGCTCGACGACGCCCTTGATATCGCTATTGAGCTTGCCCTTGGTCTGCCCTTCAAACTGCGGCTGCGGCAGCTTCACCGACACCACAGCGACGAGACCTTCGCGAACGTCGTCACCGTTGATCGTGACTTCGTCCTTCTGCTCTTTCAGCATGCCCAGCGAACTGGCGTAGTAGTTGATCGTGCGCGTGAGCGACGAGCGGAAGCCGGAAAGGTGCGTGCCGCCATCGACAGTGTTGATGGTGTTCGCGAATGCAAACACGTTTTCCGCGTAGCTGTCGTTGTACTGCAGCGCGATTTCCACTTCCACCGTGTCGCGCTTTCCTTCGATGTAGATCGGCGAATCGTGCAGCACGCCCTTGCCCTTGTTCAGGTGCTTGACGAATTCAGCGATGCCGCCCGTGAAGCGGAACTCGGTCTTCTTGCCGCTGCGCTCGTCGTCGAGCGTGATCTTCAAACCCTTGTTCAGGAACGCGAGTTCGCGCAGGCGCTGCGCCAGCGTGTCGTAGCTATAGACGATCGTGGTGAAGATGGAAGGATCGGCGTGAAACGTGATCTTCGTACCGGTCTTGCGCGTCTTGCCGGAGGACTTCAACTTCGATTTCGGCGCGCCCTTCTCGTATTCCTGCTCCCACACTTCGCCATCGCGCCAGATTTCCAGCTCGAGCCAGTCGGACAGCGCGTTCACCACCGAAACACCGACGCCGTGGAGACCGCCGGAAACTTTGTACGTGTCGCTATCGAATTTTCCGCCGGCGTGGAGAACGGTCATCACCACTTCTGCAGCGGACTTTTTCTCCGTGGCGTGCATATCCACAGGAATTCCGCGGCCGTTGTCCTGCACGGTGACGCTGTTGTCGTCGTGCACCGTGACATTAATTTCGTCACAGTAGCCCGCCATTGCCTCGTCCACCGAATTGTCGGCAACTTCCCAGACGAGATGGTGCAATCCCATTTCGCCCGTGGATCCGATATACATCGCGGGGCGTTTGCGAACGGCTTCCAGACCAGCGAGAACCTTAATCGATGTGGCGTCGTACTTGTGCCCAGCGGCGTTTGCGGCCGCGGCGTCTTTTTCAGCCATGGGTGCAGCGTCTCCTCAGAATGCGTGGTCTTACGCGGAAGGCGGGTCGCGTGGATAGCTCGACACTTGCCTTGCCATTGGTCCCCTTCAATCGGCTAGCCGATCGAACTGAGACTCGAAGGGTTGCGGCTCCATCCCGACCCAATCCGAAATTTCGGGGGGACGCGGCGGAGCTTGTTTTTCCCCTGCGGAAGGGGGAAAGCCCGACGGATTCGCTCGCCGAAAACGCCCTGGCGCGGGCGCAACACTCAGCGGAAATCGATCGAACTTAGTGCCGTTCTAGGTATTACAAGAACTGAGGGGGAGTGTACAGGAAGGAAGCCGGAATCTCAACAAAAAACTGATTCAGCGATGGTCAGTATCGCCTTTATTTTGAGCGCTTTACGACTGGGCAGATTACGTGTTTTGTGGCTGCTGCTGCGGGCGTTTCGCCCTCTGAAAAGTGGCTCGCGGCGCGTCGATTTTCAGCCGAATTTCGACCGGTTTCGCGCGGCGCGATGGTGTCCGGCGAGGAGTTTACTTGACTGCTTGGCTCGAAAAGGGCAGTTTGTGGCCAGATTCCGCGGGTATGTGAGGTGCGCGCGATGAAGCGAAGCTGGAATTGGCGGATTTGGGCGGGTGCGCTCGTCGTGATCGCGGGCGTCGTGGGGTATCAGGTGTACTGCGTTCGGGTTCCTGCGCTGCGCGATCGTCCGTGGCTAAATCTTCCGATCATCTTGGTCGGTCTCGTGATGATCGGCGTCGGCTTGAAACGCGCGTTCCAGCAACCTGAGCTGTATCGCGGAAAAATTTTCGGCAGCCTGGTCGGCGGACTGATGGCCATGCTCGCGCTGTTTTTCTGCTTCGCGATGTTTATCGCGTCGCACCACATCCTGCCGGTGACCAAAGGCGCGCCGCAGGTCGGTCAGGTAGCGCCGGATTTCACTCCACCCGATTCGAAGAATGAGCCGGTGCAGTTGTCCGCTCTGCTGAGTTCATCGTTCGCGGGCAACGGTGATGCTGTAGGCGCTGCGGGAGCCGGCCAGACAGCCGGAGTGCTGCTGATTTTCTACCGAGGGTATTGGTGACCGTTCTGCAACTCCGAGTTGCGGAGTTTCCAGAAAGCGTTGCCCAAATTTGATGCGCGGAGAATCCGCGTGATCGGTGTCAGCGTGGACTCGCCGGAGGAATCGGAGAATCTGCGCAAATCGCAGGGTTACACGTTTCCAATTCTTTCCGACGCAAATCGCAATGTGATCAAGCGGTGGGACGTGGTGCACTCGCACGGCGGCCACGCCACGCACGACGGTGAAGACATCGCGCGTCCGGCGGAGTTTCTGATCGATTCCACAGGGAAAGTGCGCTGGGTGAATCTCACGGACGACTTCGTAGTGCGCGCTCGCCCGGAACAGGCGCTCGCAGCATTCGACGCGACGAAAAAATGAAGAGCGCACCCGCCACGCGACGGCGTGCCCCAAGCGCCGGTCGGAGCGATCAGATGCGCATCGGCATTACCACATAGCGGTAACGCGACGAATCCGAGCCATCCTTGGCAACGGGCCGGAGCTGGCCGGCAGACTGTTCGTCCTTCAGCTCAAAGCTGATCTGGCAATCGCCCGCAGCGGCAAGAAAATCGAGCAAATACTGCGCGTTGAAACCGATCGCGATCGTCTCGCCCTTGTATTCCTTCCCGATCACTTCCTTCGCTTCACCGTAATCCGGGCTCGACGAAGAAACTTCCATGCCCTCATTCGAAAGCATGAACTTCACGGCGTGCGTGCGCTGATCCGCAAGCTGCGCCACGCGCCGTAGCGCGGCCTGCAACTCTTCCTTCTCGAGCACGAGCGTCTTATTCGCGTCGCGCGGCAGCACAGCTTCGTAATTCGGAAATTGTCCGGTTAGCTTGCGCGACGTAAGCAGACGTCCGCCAAACTGAAAGAACAAGTGGCTTTCATCCTGGCCGAACTCGACTAGGCCATCCTCGCCGATGCCCTGCGCCAGGCGCTGCACTTCCGTCATCGCCTTCTTCGGAACCAGCACGCTCGTCTCGTTCGAGAATCCTTCGAACTTGTGATCGATTTCCACCATCGCGAGCCTGTGGCCGTCCGTGGCGACCATGCGCACCAGATTCGGCTTCAACACCAGCAGCGCGCCATTCAGCGTGTAGCGCGACTCTTCCAGCGAAATCGCAAACGTCGTCTTGGCAATCAGGTCCGAAAGCAGCGCCGCCGGCACCTTCACCATCGCATGCGGGAAATTCGGCAGCGCGGGGAAATTTTCCTTCGACATGCCGACCAGCTTGTAATTCCGGCGATCGCACGTGATGTGAACCCAGTGATTATCGAGCAGCTTGAATTTGATTTCTTCCTCGGGCAGCAAACGCACCAGCTCGAGAAGTTTCTTCGCGGGAATCGTGCCCGCGCCTTCCTTCTTGATCTTCGCTTCGCAGGAGGTGCGAATGCTCAGCTCGAGGTCGGTCGCCGTGATCGTCAGGCGGTTGCCCTTCGCTTCCACAAGCAGGTTACTCAGAATGGGGATCGTCGTCTTGCGCTCCACCACTCCCTGCGTGTATTGCAGTTCCTCGAGCAGGTCAAACTTCTTTACGCTGAATTCCATCTCGGGCGGCCCTCTTATTGGCGTGAGCGTGCGTTTGCAGCGGTTACTCTACTGCTTTTCTTAAACTGAATAAATATATATGAACACCGTCGCCGTCGCCGCATCTGTGGAAATCGCGGAAAACTTTGTAAGTCCTGCGCGGCGCGATTGTTACTCGAAGAAGATCGGTGTGAAGGCGTTCGAAAAACTGGGCGGCGAAGCTCTCGTACTGGAACCACGCCGCAGAACCAGCTCGTCCACATTTTCTTGCACAGGAAAACACACAGCGGAAAGGCGGGGTTTTGTGAATATCTTTCAGTAAGTCTAACCGAATGAATCGAGTAGCCTGTTGATAATTTTGTTCAAATCTTTGTCGCTCTGCCGCAACCCTTCGATTTTGTTGATCGAATGCAGCACCGTCGTGTGATGCTTCCCACCGAACTGCCGACCGATTTCCGGCAGCGAAGCAGACGTCAGCTGCTTCACGATGAACATCGCAACCTGCCGAGGGTAAGAAATCACCTTGGAGTTGCTGCGCATCTTCAGATCCTGCGCGCGAAGGCCAAACACTTCGCTCACGCGCTTCTGAATCTGCTCTATCGTGACCTTCTTCTCGTGCGTCTCGATAATGTTCTTCAACACTTGCTGCGCGGTGGCCAGGTTCAGCTCGGTGCCGGTGAGCGAGGTGTACGCCATCACGCGAATCAAAGCGCCCTCAAGCTCGCGAATGTTCGACTTGATCGAACGCGCGATGTACTCCGCGACATCATCCGGAACCTGTGCGCGCTCGCTCTCCGCCTTCTTCTGCAGAATCGCGATCTTGGTTTCCAGGTCAGGCGGCTGAATGTCCGCGATCAGGCCCCACTCAAATCGAGATCGCAGCCGCTCCTCAATCGACGAAATTTCCTTCGGCGGGCAATCCGACGAGATCACGATCTGCTTCTGCTGGTCGTAGAGCGCGTTAAACGTGTGGAAGAACTCTTCCTGCGTCCGCTCGCGCGTGGCGATGAACTGAATGTCGTCCACCATCAGTACGTCCATGTTGCGGAAGCGGTCGCGGAACGCAGCCATGCGCTCAAAGCGGATCGATGCGATCACTTCATTCGTGAATTTCTCGGCGCTGATGTACGTGATGCGCAGCGCGGGGTTACGCTTCTTCAGCGAATGGCCGATCGCCTGCATCAAGTGCGTCTTGCCTAGGCCGACTCCTCCGTAAAGGAAGAGCGGGTTGTAGGATTTCGACGGCTGCTCGGCTACGGCCACCGCGGCGGCGTGCGCAAACTGGTTCGACGCGCCGACGATGAACGAATCAAACGTGTAGCGCGGATTTAACTGGTGCGCGACGGCGTCGAAGTCGAGTTTCGCCTGAGCAGTGACGGCTGCGTTCACTGCGGCCGGCTCCGCATCGGCGCAAACAAACTCAAGCTGCAGCTGCGGCTTCCCAATCTCGGTGATCACGGCCTGCAAAAGCTGCCCGTAGGTCTCGGTGAGTCGCTTGCAGAACAGGCGCGTCGGTACGCGGACGATCAGGCGGTCCTCATCCAACCGCTCCATCCGCGTGGGACGGAACCATGTGGCGAAGCTGTGCGGGTTAACGCGCCGCTCGGTATGTAGAAGAATCTTGTCCCAAAGATTCATAGCAAAAGCCAGCCCTTGCCGCGATTTCCAGATGTGTGGAAACGCTGTGGAAAAACCCGCCCCTTCAGGCGGAACAATTTTTAGACTTGTCGCTCAGGTTCGGTGATGCAATGCGCTGCGCCCCTGGTTGCATCGCCCGAGAAATCAACACGGTTTGAAAGTCGCTCGACACGTGAGGCGGGATTCTGCCTAAACGCGACGTTGGTAGCAAGAGAAAACTGCGTGAATCCTCCCGCCACTCTCCACATATAATTCACAGGATTTCCACAGAACAAAATTTTGATTATCGTGCGCGAATTCGCTTGATTCCCGGAAAAACTCTCGCGCCCTCTGATGAAAAGTTTTTTCCGCCGGCAGTCGAGCGTCAATCGAGCTTGAAATTCACGCGCTCGATCGAGCTGGCGCGCCCCGTAATTTCATCCACAATGATTTCCACAGTGTTCATCTGCACGTCGTTCTCAGCCACCACGAACTTCGTCGGCATCGCATCGAGAAACTTCTGCACGATCGGCTTTTTCTCCATGCCGATTACGCCATCGTGTGGTCCGGTCATGCCCACATCTGTGATGTAAGCCGTTCCTCCGGGCAG
Organism: Acidobacteriota bacterium; assembly: GCA_013286165.1. GTDB lineage: Bacteria > Acidobacteriota > Terriglobia > Acidiferrales > UBA7541 > Palsa-295. The sequence continues at coordinate 10,405 of JABDGF010000018.1, forward strand.
CACGCGATTATCGGCCGTGGTTACGTGCGTATGCGTCCCCAGCACCGCGGACACGCGCCCATCGAGATGCCAGCCCATCGCTATTTTTTCCGAAGTCGCCTCGGCGTGCATATCCACGATGATCACTTTCGCATTCGGAGGCAGCGACTCAAGCTCGCGGTTCGCCGTACGAAACGGATCCTCGAGCGGCGCCATAAACGTGCGCCCCTGAAGATTCAACACCGCGTACTCGATGCCGTTCTTCGCAAAGCCGACGTACGTTCCTTTGCCCGCCGAGCCTTGTGGAAAATTGGCAGGACGAATCAGCCGCGGCTCGTGCGGCAGGAAATCGATGATCTCTTTGCGATCCCAGATGTGATTGCCGCCAGTGATCACCTCCACGCCCGCCGCGAAAATTTCTTCCGCGAGGCGCGGCGTGATTCCGAATCCAGACGCGGCGTTCTCCCCGTTTGCGATACAAAGGTCGACCTTGCGCTGGACGAGAATGTCCGCCAGGCGGTCGTGCACGATTTTTCTTCCGGGAGAGCCAATGATGTCACCGATAAAAAGAATCTTCACTCGAAGGGTCCGATCTAAGTGGAAAAGGTATTGCGCGCCGTGAGCGCGCGAAGTTTGCAGAACGGTCCACTTCGCCGTGCGTTGCTAGGCCTCTGAACCCCACGAACAAGTGGGTGCCCTGCGCCTGCTTTAAGGCCATCCAGCCGGCAAGCCGTCAGACAGCACAAGGGCAGGTCGACGCGGACTCCCTGGGATCCAGTGTTGGTTCAAAAGACCATCGCAACGACCACCTGCGTCGCAGGCGCGTTCCGCAACCCATTGTAGCAGGAATTTCTACGGCGTCTGGCGGACGCGCGAACGTCGACTCGTGAACAAATAAAAGCGCCGCGAGCCCGGAACAGTTGTGCTCCGAACCCGCGGCGTTTTTCTACGCGTGATTGACCTGCTCTAAGCGAGTGGCTCCCGTTAGAAGTGGAAGCCGATCTCGCCGGTGATGGCTCTCGGCGTCACGTAGTGCGTGCCGCTGAACGTCGAGAGGAAATTGTAGAGCGCCGCGGTGTTGGTGAGGTTGATCACCGTCAAGCGCGCGCTCCATTTGTGGCGATCGCCGTTGAAGATGTTGTCGTCGCCCACCGCGATATCAAACAAATTGCGCGAAGCGATTCGCGGCGGGTGATGGTCGTCATCTTCGGTGCCGGGTTTCGGAACGTTGATCAACGTCGATCCGAACTGCGACGCGAGGCACGGATTGGGCAACGGCGTCGTCGGAGTCGCCTTCTGCGAACCGCAGAAGAATCCCGCCTCGAACTCCTGATCGGCAGTGAGCGGATTGCCGAAGGGATCCTCCATCAGGATCGCCGGCTGTCCGCCGAGCGTGGTGCTCTGCGGGCAGTCGTTGTTTGCGTTGATGCCGTAGCACGGCGCGGCGCCGGCAACGAGGCCGGAGTCGTACCGCCAGTTGAAGCCCACCCACGGGAGTTTCTTCCACGGTTGATATTGCAGGTGCGTGGTTTCGTTGAAGTGCTCGTCGTGGTCGATACGGAACGGCTGCGAGCCGGAGCCGGGAGGCTGCGGCGTCACACCGGCTCCGCCGATTTGTGGCGTGAAGAACCGCGCGGCCACGCTCGACATCACCACAAACGCCGTGAAGCCGTGATAATTCGGCACCGTGGCGCGCAGCATGTAGCCCGGGATTTTCGAATTGTGCCACTCGATCGGAAACGTGATCGGCGTGTTGCCCAGCACGCTGAAGTCGTAACCGTTGTGAGTGTACTTCCAGATGTACTCGCCATCGACAACGAGGAATTTCCCGAATGCCTGCTGGAATCCTGCGTGGAATTCGTTGCGGAATCCCGGACTCAGCGGTTCGGGTGAAAGCGCACCGCAAGCGAGCAGCGGATTCAAAACTGGCGACTCGCAACCGATGCTCGAAAGGATCAGGTTTTCGTTGAACGGCGTTTCGAGCGTGCGAGCGTACGAGGCGCGAAGCACCGTGTTGGTCTTCTTGATGTTGTAGGCGACGCCGAGGCGCGGTTCCGCCTGGTTCGCTTTCGTCAGTCCGTTGTAGAGGTCGCCGCGGATGCCGAGGTTGAACGACCAGTTCCTCCAGGTGATCGAATCCTCCACATACATCGCGAACTCTTTCACGTCCGTGTGGCCGTTGAAAGTGAAGAGGCCGCCGCCGCGCGAAAGGTCGAACGGAAGCAGGACTGGGTTGAAGAGCGGATACAGCGTCGAGCCAGGCGCGTTCGGGTTCGTGGCGACGTTCTGCTGGAAGCCTGAGGCGCCGCACTGCGTAGGATCGGTGAACCCTTCCACAGGAACGTTCGGGTCGGCCGAAAGAGCGGACGTCAAGCACGGCGCGTTGAACGTGGGATCGACGATGCCGAGATGATCGTGCTCGTCGAGAAACGTCTGCTCGTACACCACTCCGGCTTTCACGTTGTTGATGCCGTGTACCCAGGAAATGCTGGAGCGCGCGCCGGCGTTGGTGAGCGTGCGATTCTGTCCCACGCTTTCCCGCTGCAAGCTCGGCGCCCCGAGATCGGCAAACGGATTGTCGCTGGGATAGTAGTTGTAATTGTCGTGGCGGACGAAGATGCCGCTGGTCAGCACCGCGTTTGAGTTGATGATGTGCGTCCACGACGGAGCGATGTTGTACGTTTCGATCTTCGAGCGTTGATCCGTCGCGCCCACCACATTGCCGTTCGGATCGAGCCCGCCGTTGTCCACTACCACGCCGTTCCACGCCGTTGCGTTCTGCGCGTCGAAGGAGTTCGGCGTCTGAAACCAAGATCGCGTGTAGCCGCCATTCAGGTGAATCGAGTTCGCCGCGTTGAGCGTGTAGTCCACGCGGTCGAATATGTTTTCCTGGTTGCCTTTGTCATGCATCACGCTGAATTCCGGCGGATCCAGAAAACGCCCGCTGTCGAGGCCGCTGACGGCGATGAAGTTGCCCCAGCTCTGGCCGCCGTAAGCGAGATCGAACCCCGCGTCTGAGCTGCCAAACGAGCCGTACGATGCCGTTATGCTGCCGTGCGGGGTCGTCACTCCCTGGCCGGAACGCGTCGTCACATTGATCACCAGGCTGGTCTTATCGCCGTATTCCGCCGGCGGCGCGCCGGAGATCACTTCGATCGATTCGATCGAGTCCGCGGGAATCTGGTTCGAGAACACTTTGCTCTGTTGGTCTGTGATCGGCTGGCCGTCCACGGAAAAAGAATTTTCCGCGTGGTCACCGAGCCCGTGGAACAAACCGTTGGAATCGGCCGCCACGCCGGGCGTGGATAGCGTGACGAGTGAACTGACCGACGACGACGCGCTTTCGAGCGGCATGCGGTCAAACAGTTTGCGATCCACGTCCGTGTGAAACGTAGGGTCGTTCTCAGTAAGGTCTTCGCCGCCCTCGACCGTCACGCTCGAAGAGCTGCCCTGGACCTTGAGCGCAATTTTCAGCTCAACGGGGACCGACGAGCGAACGTCCACATCCTGCGCGTAACCCGCAAAACCCGCCGCCGCGACGCTCAGGTGGTACGGGTTGAACGGCACGTTCGGAATCGTGAAGCTGCCTGCCGCGTCGGTCGTGGCCGTGCGTTCGAGTCCGCTCACAGGGTTGTGCAGCGTCACAGCGGCACCCGCAACCACCGCGCCGGAAGGATCGGTGACAATACCGGTCACGTTCGCCGAGTTCACGTTCTGCGCGCCGGCGATCTGCGCCACGAACGCCAGTACAAAGACTAAGACGGCTGCTGGAAATCGAAATACACGCCTGACTCTCATCAATAATTCCCCTTTGAATGAAATAGGGCTCCGCCGCAATAAATGCGGCTAGACGCCGAATGAAGGTGGAATTCGGCGCAATGCGCGTGAGCTTCGCGCGCAGTTGCGCTGAGGATTCAATTTTCGGGATGAGTTGAGAGAGTTAGACCGGGGGTGCGCGGGGAATTCTTTGCGTGAAGACAGTTTCGATCGACGGCGGCAATTCGCGCACAAATGCGAATCGCGCGATCGGGAAAACGACGCCGGAAAGGGGCTGCGCGGTTGGCTTGGGAATCGCCGCGTGGCCGATGTGGCAAACCTGGCAATGGCGCTCGTCTGAGCCATCGGCGTGCGAGTGGTTCACGCCCTGCGCCACAAATACGCACACGCACAGCATCAGCAGAATGGCTAGTGCACGTTTTGTGGCGACGCTACGCATTTCTAAAATTCAGCTGCGGCCTCAGACCTGCAGCACGTCTCCTTCTTTTGCAAACAGCATGTACATCACAGGGCTCACGATGCGGCCCAGGAACAACCGCGAGATCAGCCCCGCAACGATCACGATCGCGAATGGCTTTTGCGAGTCTGATCCGATACCCGTTGATAACGCCGCAGGCAGCAGGCCCAGGCATGCGACTAGAGCCGTCATCGTGATCGGGCGGAAGCGAACCAGCGAACCGTCCACCGTGGCCTGCTCGATGCCCATCCCTTCCAAGCGCAGCTTATTGATGTACGAAACATCGATCACTGCCGTTTCCACGCCCACGCCGAGCAGCACCAGCATCCCGAGCAGCGACGACACGCTGAACGGTGTGTGCGTCAATTTCAACGCCAGCAACGCGCCAACCGGCTCGGTGACGATCACGCTGCACACCACCACCAGAGGAAACTTTGCGTTGCCGTACAACGCGAAAAGGATCATGAAGATCAGAATCACCGTGAGCGGCGCGACGAGGTACACCTGGCTCATGGCTGTCAGAAACTCGCTGTATTCTCCGCCCCACGCCAGCCGATAGCCGATCGGCAGCGACTTCGACACATCCGCTATCGCCTTCTGTCCGTCGCGCACAGCGCTCGCCAGGTCTCTTCCCTCGATGCTGTATTGCACGCCGATGTAGCGCGAATTGTTTTCGCGGTAGATGAAAGAGGCGCCATTGCCCTCGTGAATGTCGGCCACTTCACTCAAAGGAATTTGTTGTCCCGTTGGTGTGCCGACCAGCAGGTTCGCGATCTGCTGCGCGTTCTCGCGGAACTGCGGCTGCATGCGCACCACAAGGTCAAAGAGCTTCTCGCCCTGGATCACCTGCGTCGCAGCCTGTCCGCCCACCGCCGCCTGTACGATGCCTTCCACGTCCGCCACGTTCACGCCGTACCGCGCGATCTTGTCGCGATCCACCTGCACGATCAGCGTGGGCTGGCCCAGTTCGCGCACCACAGTCAGTTCCGTGAAGCCCGGAACCTGTTCGAGCCTCAGCTTGATCTCCAGCGCCTTGTCTTGCAGCACATTCAAATCGCTGCCGTAAATTTTCACCGCCAGCGCGCTCTTCAATCCCGTCAGCGCTTCGTCCACCGCGTCTTCCGCAGGCTGCGTGTAATTAAAAATAATTCCAGGGAACGCGCCCAGCTGCTTCTGCAGCTCCTCGATCAACTCAGCCTTGTTGTGGACGCTCGAGCTACTCCACGTCGCATCCTTGTAAGGCTTCAAGCCGACGTAGAACTCGCAGTTGAAAAACCCCGTTGGATCCGTGCCGTCGTCAGGCCGGCCAAGCTCGGAGCCAACATCCGTAACCATTGGATACTTCGCCAGAATCGTCCGAATCTGCGGCGCGACCTTCGCGGCCTCTTCATACGAAATCGTGTACGGCATCGTCGCGCGCACCCATAGCGCGCCCTCATCGAGGTGGGGCATGAACTCGCCCCCGATAAATGGAACCAGTAGCAGCGTCGCGCAAAGAATCAGCACGCAGACGATCACAGTCAGCACCGGCCGCTTGACGCACCACCTCAGCTCCGTTGCGTACTCGTTCTTGATCCATTCAAACGCGCGATTTCTCTTTTCGCGCACGCCGCTCTTGAACCAGTAGCTGCACAGCACCGGCACCAGCGTCAGCGTGAGGATCAGCGAGCCGATCAGCGCCACACCCATCGTGTCCGCCATCGGATGGAACAGCAGCCCAGACGGCCCGCTCAGCGCATAGATCGGAATGTAGCCGGCGATGATGATCGCCACCGAATAGAAAATCGGCCGGTCTACGTCGCGCGCCGCGGCGAGGATCACTTCGTGCAAATCGTAAGACGTGCCTTCGCGCAGCCCCAGCTCGCGGTAAATGTTCTCCACCATCACCAGCGTGCCGTCGATGATGATGCCGAAGTCGATCGCGCCGATCGAAAGCAGGTTCGCCGCGACGCCGTGCGCGTTGAGAAAAATGAACGAAAAGAGCAGCGCCAGCGGAATCGTCAGCGCCACAATCACCGCCGCGCGCACGCTCACCAGGAAGAAAACCAGCACGATGAGCACAAGCGTCATGCCCAGCATCATGTTTTCTTCCACCGTGTCGATCGTCAGACGCACCAGATCGCTGCGGTCGTAGTACGGAACCACTTTCACGTCCGGCGGCAAAATGTGCGCGTTCAGCTCGGCGGTTTTTTCTTCCACACCCTTCAAGACGTTCTGCGTCTGCTCGCCGCGCAGCATCATGATCACGCCTTCCACGGCGTCATCATTCTTGTTAAATCCAAATTGCCCAAGCCGCGGCGCGTGTCCAATCGCCACATCGCCCACATCGCGAACGCGCACCGGTACGCCGTTCTGCGAGCCGATGATCACGTTGCGAATATCGTTTTCGTCGCGAATCAGGCCGAGCCCGCGCACGTAGTAGAACTGCCCGCCCTGCGAATAAAATCCGCCGCCCGTGTTCGCGTTGTTGATGGAAAGCTGCTGCAGAATTTGCGGCACCGCGATGTGATAGCCGTAGAGCCGAGCCGGATCGAGCAGCACCTGATACTGCATCACCGTGCCGCCAAAACCGGAATCATCCGCCACGCCGTGCACTTGCTTGTACTCGCGCTCGAGAACCCAATCCTCGATCGTCTTCAACTCTTGCGGCGTGCGGTCCGGACTCACAATCACGTAGCGATACACAAGTCCCGACGGGCTCGACAAAGGCGCGAGCGTCGGCTGCACGCCCGTCGGAAGCGTCACTTCGCTCAGCCGCTGAAACACAATCTGCCGCGCAAAATAATCGTCCGTCTTATCGCCGAAAGTGAGGATCACGTCCGAAAGTTCGTACAGCGAGATGGACCGCTGAATCTCCATCTTCGGCACGCCGTTCATTTCCACTTCAATCGGCAGCGTGATCAGCCGTTCCACTTCCTCCGCGGCGTGCCCCGGCCACTGCGTGATGATCTCCACCATCGGCGGCGCGAGGTCCGGATACGCGTCCACCGGCATGCGCTGAAACGAAACCGCGCCGCCAATGATGATGAAGACAGCCAGCATCAGCACCAGAAAGCGCTGCCTCAACGCGAATTGTACGATTCCGTGGATCATCAAAAATTAGTGCTGGAACGAATTGGCAAACTGCAGAAATAAACTTCCGTTACCCGCGATCTTGTCGCCCGGCGCGAGCCCGCTCAGCACCTGCGTCGTGCCGTTTTCACTCTGCCCGATATCCACCGACCGCCGCCCGAAGCTGTTCGATCCATTCGCCACGTAAACGAACGGCTGGTTCTCGTCGTCTCGCAGAATCGACGCGTCCGGCACCGCAATCGCGTTCTGCACCGTGCCAGCCGTAACCACAGCCGTCACGTACATGTTGTTCTTCAATTTTTCGCCGGGATTATCCACTTCGATGCGCGCCTGCAACGTGCGCGTGGTGGGATCCACCGCCGGCGAGACGAACGAAATCTTTCCGTGGAAGCTCGTGCCGGCGTACGAATCAGTCTGAATCACCACTTCGTCGCCAACCTTCACATACGCCAGATCGCCCTGATACACGTTCGCAAGCACCCACACGTTGCGCATATCTGAAATCACAAACGCCTGCGTCGTGCCCGCCGTCAGCAACTGCCCCGGCGAAACGTCGCGCTCCACAATTTCTCCGCCAATCGGCGAGAGCAGCGGAATTTCAGACGACGACGGCGCGTTCACCAGCTTTTCCGGATCGGGGATGCCGAGAATCTTCAGTCCCAGCAACGCCGCGTTCAAATCCGCCTGGGCCTGATTCCGATCGCTCTCCGCCTGCAGCAAATCGCGCTCCGCGATCGCGCTGTGCTCGTAAAGATCTTTCGCGCGGTCGTAATTCTTGTCCGCCACGCGAAACGTGTCCTTCGCCTTCAAATAGCTCGCAAAGAGCAGCGAGTAATCCGGACTCGTCACAGTGAGCAGCGGCTGGTCCTTCTTCACGCGCTCACCCGGCACCACCAGAATTCGCGTCACAGGGCCGCCCACCTGCGTGATCACCGGCGTCGTATTGAACGCGTTGTACGCCACGGCGCCCGTCAGCCGCAGCGTGCGCGTCAGCGTCGTCGGCGCCACAGTCACCACCTGCACGTGCGACATCTGATCCTGCGGAATCGTAAACAGCGACGCCTGCTCGCTCTTCGATTCCTTCCCGCTGAACGAAGTCATCTGGCTCGCGCGCTGCTCCGAACTGCAGCCTGCAATCACGCCCGCCGCCAGCAACGCGCATCCCACTCGCACAACGCCACGCATACGCAACGGTGCGCTCATGGCAGTGTCCTCACTCCAACTGCCTCTCGCAGTTGCTCCACCGCCGTCAGGTACGCTGCGAGCGTCTGCCGGTAGCCCAGCTGCGCCGCGCGATAGCTCCGCTCCGCGTCGAGAAAGTCCAGCAGGCTGGCCGCGCCGCGCTTGTACGAGTACTGCGTGATGTCCAGCGACTTTTGCGCCGCGTCCAGATAGCCGCCGCGATAAAGCGTGATCACTTTGTCGTTCTGGCTCACGGTCTCATACGCGTCCAGCACGTCGGTCATCACTTGATCGCTCGCGGCCAACTCCAGCTCCTGCGCCTGATTGATCACATAGTTCGTCCGCGCGATCTCGCCTTGATTGCGATCGAAAAATGGAAGTTCCCAGCTCGCGCTCAAGTCCAGCGTGCTCACTCCGCCGGTGTGCGCGTACGTCGCGGAGCCAGTCACGTCGCGCTTACCGTTCGCTCGCGCCAATTCGTACTGGCTCTTCGCCGCCGCCACGCCCTGCACAGCCGCGCGGAAATCCGGCCGGTTCTGCAGCGCTTTGGATTGCAAATCCTCCAGCTTCATCGTCACCGGCTTGTAATCGAAATCGCCGCTCACGTCGTAATCTTCCGGCACGGATTGATAGCCGAGGTACTGCCGCAATCCAACGAGCGCCTGCACTTTCTGCAACTCCGCCTGCGACACGTCCGTTTGAAATTGCAGCAGCTGCAGCTGAATTTTCAAAAAGTCCGCTTCGCTGATATCGCCCGCCTTGTAGCGCGCGTCGCTGATATCCACGGTCTTCTGAAAGCTGTTTTGGTCCTGCAGCGCGAGGTCCAGCGTCGATTCCGCCAGCTGCACCGCGAAAAATTGCGAGGCCACGTTGAACATCAGCGTGCGCTCGTTGTCCGCCACGGTCGATCGCGTCACAGCCGTGGCATCCTGCGCGGCCTGCAAACGGTGCTGCCGCTTCTTCCCGCGCTCAAACAAATAGCTCAGGCCAACGTCGAATTCCGCGTTGTTGTCGATGTAGTCGCCGCTGAAAGCGTTTGGCTGGAAAAATGGAAAGTATTGCTCGCCGAGTGTGAGCACGGGATTCGGCCGCAGGTTGGCCGTCGTCTCCTGCGCTTCGTTCTGCAAGATCGTGGTGCGCGCGGCGGCGAGATTGTGATTGTGCTGCTGGGCCAGCTGAATCGCTTCATCCAGCGTGATTCGCACGGCGCCGTGAGACTGCGCGGTCTGCGTGGCCGCCGGAGTGGAGGCAGGCGGCGTCGGTTGCTGCGGCGGTGGCGCTTGCGCCCACAGCAGCGCAGGGTACGACACCAGAGCGGCAACGAACGCGCATTGGAGAATTCGTGAACGCATGGGCTTCAACCTTCTCAGTAGCAAAAATGGAAATATGCTGGCGTGCGCGAAGGCACACCTTTAGCGGATCGCTAGATGGCAGGTGGTGCGCGAGCGGGTAACCGGGGTGCAGGCCGGAACGGAGGGTCGGTCGGTTCAGCTACGTCTGTTTGAACGCCGGTTTGAGAAAGCGATGGCTCGTTATCGGCGACCAGCGGTTGATCGAAGGGTTGATGATTCAGGTGGCAGATCGAGCAATTCGATTCCGTCGCGCCGGCGTGGCTGTGCGCCACGGTGCCGAGCGTCATGGCAAACACCAGCAGCGCCAAAAGCAGCGCGGGTATTGCAATGGATCGAAATGTCTTGCGGTTGCTCATCCGGTGTAACGGTTCAGCCCGTCGGAGCTGCCGGCCGTGTCAGGACTGCTTCCGGGCGCGGCGCACCCCAACCTACCCATCATATAAGAGGTTAGGCAAAGCTAGGCAATTTGTTGTGTCTCGTGGGTGTAACTTCGGGTGACGTCGGGCGAATCGGTGGCAGGTCGTCAGTTGGCCTGTTCGAGCGCTTTTTCGACCATCGAAACGCACTTTTCCATGCGCTGGCGAATCGGGCCTTCGAGCTTCTGGGTGCGCTGGCGGAGCGCGAAATTTTCGTCGGCGATATTGAGCGCCGCGAGCACGGCCACTTTCACGGAATCCACGATCTGCGTGGACTCGGAGATCGCGCGCATCTTTTTGTCCACGTACGCAGCCAGCTCGGTGAGGTACTCCTCATTGCCGTCCGCATTTACGTTGTAAGCCTGGTCGAAGATTTCGATTTTCATGCGCGCGCTCCCTGTGGGCCCTATGGTGCCGGGTGACGCTCATTGTCAGCCATCAACGCCCCTCGCGCAACGCCCTGTTGAAAACCGCCGCGGTCCGACAGCCTCCCAGGCGGTCGTCCTACAACCTCGCACCAAAATCCTGGCAACACTTGCTCCGTTGCACCCAACAATTTTGTGGAGAGACTTGAGTGGCACAGGCTGGAGTTGGCCTGTGTGCCTTCGCCTCTGCCGTTGTTTCTGTTTTTCAGCGCGGCCCGTCTTTAAGCCGCGTCATCCTGAGCGCAGCGAAGGACCCCTCTTCGGTTTTTGGGGAGCACAGCACCTGGAGAGTTATGAAGCCCTCAACGTCGCCCCAAGATTTTTCTCAAGCGCCGCAACAATCCGCGCCGAGAACCCATTCAACTGCGCATCCGTAAACGTCGCCTGCGAACTCTGAAACGTCACCCGGATCATCAACGAAAATTTGCCCTGCGGTACCTGGCCGCCACGAAATAGGTCCGCCGCTTCGATGCTGTGCAGCTCGAGAATCCCGAGCTGTTCGATCGTCTCGCTCACATCGTCGAACGACGTGCCGTCGTCGAGGACGAGCGAGAAGTCGCGTTCCACGGCAGGGTAACGCGGCAACGGCGCGAAACGCTTCGCAGCGCTCGCATCTTCCACGCCCTTTAGCAACGGTTCCAGCGCCAGCTCCGCAACGAAAACGTTTTGCCGCAGCTTCAGCTGCTCCGCAATTTTCCGCGCGAGCTGCCCAGCGACGCCAACGTGGTGCGCATGCTGCAGTTCAGGACCGTCCGTGCCGCGCTCGATCGAAACCCGCGCAGCCCGCGACGGCGCAAGCCACGAAGGCCCGCCGCCCATCCACTCAAATCCGCCCGCGATTTCACCGATGCGGTCCAGGTCGCCCTTCAAATTCGCAAACGCATATTCGCTCGCCGCTTCGTGAATCGTCTTCTCTTGCGCAAGTCCCGTCGCGCCGAGCGTAAGGACGCGCGTCTCCACAGGCTCGCCATCGCGCAGTTCGTACCGCTTGCCCACTTCAAACAGGCGCACATCGCGCTGCCCGTGATTCAAATTCCATTCCAGCGCGCGAATCATGCTGACTGTCCCGCTCGACCGCATCACCGACGCATCTTCCGCCAGCGGATTTCCAATCACCGCCGGCGTCACGCCCTCGGCGCGGAAAATTGCGTCGCGCTCGGTATCAACAATCGGAATCTCCACGATCTCGCGGTAGCCAAGCGCGATCACGCGTTCGATCACGCGATCGAGCGCCACAGCGTGCGGCAATCGCCGCGCTGGAACTTTCGCAGCCGGCAACCGCAGCGGGAATTTGTCGTAGCCGTAGTGCCGCGCCACTTCTTCGATCAGATCGATCCCGCGGGTCACATCGCTGCGCCACGAGACCTGCTTGCACTGCCACACGGCCGTGATCGAGCCGTTCGATCCGCGCAGATCGTCGATGCGAACCGGATGAAAGCCCAGCGCGCTCAGAATGTCTTCAATGTCGCGATCGGGCACGTCCGCGCCCATCACGCGCAGCAGCTCCTGGCGCGATAGCTCGATCGACTTTTCCGCGTGCCGCGCGGGATACACATCTACGACGCCCGCGAGAACCTCTCCGCCCGCAACCTGCTGAATCAGTTCCGCCGCGCGCCGTGAAGCGAACTCCGCCATCTCCGGGTCGGCGCCGCGCTCAAACCGGTACGAAGCTTCGGTGCGCAGACCCAGTGCCTTCGACGTGCGCCGCACCGAGATCGGATCGAACCACGCGCATTCCAGCAGCACGTTCTTCGTGCCGAATCCGATTTCGGATTCCGCGCCGCCCATAATTCCGCCGATTCCCACCGCGCGCGCACCATCCGCCACGACGCACATGTCCTTCGTGAGCGTGCGCTCCGCGCCATCGAGCGTTTTGATTTTCTCGCCCTGCTTCGCGCGCCTCACCACCAGCCGCTTCTCAGCAATTTTGTCGAAATCAAACGCGTGCAGCGCGTGGCCCAGCTCGAACATCACGTAGTTCGTTACGTCCACCACGTTGTTGATCGATTTTTCGCCAATCGCTTCCAGGCGCTGCCGCAGCCAGTCCGGCGACGGCTGCACCTTCACACCCTTGATCACGCGCGCCGTGAACCGGCCGCACAAATCGTTCGCTTCGATATCGACGCGCGTCGCCGAAACCGCAGTCTCTGCCGATTCTTTCAGTTTCGGATGCAGCGGCTTGAGCGACTTCTTATAGATCGCTGCCACTTCGCGCGCGATGCCAAGGTGCCCCAGGCAGTCCGGCCGATTCGCGGTCACTTCCGCGTCGAGCACCGGCCCGGCAGCAGTTTCTTCCACACCCTCGATCGCCACGCCCGCGAGCGAAAGCTTCGACGCAACTTCGGCGGCGGGCGCCGCGATGTCCACAAATTCCCTCAGCTCGTTGTAAACGATCTTCATTTAGAGCTGGTTCCCATCTTCGAATGCTTCTTTTGGAAAGCATTCCAGTAACGAATGACGTTGTGACCTAAGTTCTGGGCGTGATGACGTCTTCTGCCAGCACCGACCTTCCCGCCATGACGTGGGTTGTAGTTGAGGCGTACGGATCGGTATTCAACATTGCTCATCACTGCAGACATTTGTTTGGCAACGAATATCGCCCGCTCGTATCGTTCACGCTTTTGCTTAGTTCGATATGGTTTCGTGAAAGATTGAATAAATAGCAGCGGTTTTTTTCCGCCGCGGGCGTTCGCCCATTTCCAAATTTTGATGACGTTTGACGATGGATCCTCACGAAGCAGTTCAGCTTCAATGAAAAGGACCGGCTGGCTATCACGCATGTCGATCGCGGCGACGTCGATGGTCTGACCGTTTGTGAGTGGATGGTTCTTGCACCATGCGAGATCGCCAAATGTCTTGCTCGGCTTAAGTTTCCTACCCTGAAGCATCCGCAGAAGATCATTCGAGAACTCAGTAGCGCGATTGGACCGGATTGAACGTGGTTTAGCCATACCGTCCCGTTGTTAAAACTGCCGCAGGAATCGCACGTCGTTCTGAAACAACAGCGGCACTTCCGTCACGCCATACTTCATCATCGCCAATCGATCGACGCCCATACCAAACGCAAATCCGCTGAGCCGCTCCGGATCGTAATTCACAAATCCGTACACCGCCGGATTCACCATGCCCGCGCCGAAAAGCTCGATCCATCCGGTCTGCTTGCACACGCGGCATCCGCTGCCGCCGCACACGTGGCACGTCGCATCCACTTCCGCCGACGGCTCGGTAAACGGAAAGTAGCTCGGCCGCAGCCGCGTCTTCGTCTTCGGCCCCAGAAACGCGCGCGCGAAATAATCCACGGTGCCTTTGAAATCGCAAAAGGTGATATCCGTATCGACGGCGAGCCCTTCAATCTGGTGGAACATGTAGCCGTGCGTCGCGTCCGGATTGTCGCGGCGATACACCTTGCCGGGCACCACAATCCGCACCGGCGGCTTTTCCTTTTCCATCGTGCGAATTTGCATCGGCGAAGTGTGCGTGCGTAGCAAATCGCCGTTGCGAGCGCCTTCGATGTAGAAGGTGTCCATGTTGTCGCGCGCGGGATGGTGCTCGGGAATATTGAGCGCCTCAAAATTGTAGTAAGGCGTTTCGATTTCCGGCCCTTCCACCACACTGAAACCAATCGCGCCGAAAATCCGCAGCAGTTCGTCGTACGTCTGGCGAATCAGGTGCCGCGAACCAATCGTGTGCTCGATGCCCGGCAACGATAGATCGATCTGGTCGCGCGCCGCCGCCGCTTGTTCCGCCGCCGCTTCAATCGCAGCCTGCTTTTCTTTCACCACGCCGTCGATATGCGCTTTGAGCTGGTTCAGTTCCTGGCCCACAGCGCGCTTCAGCTCCGGCGTGGCAGGTTTCAGCCAGTTGTCCGTGATCTTCGTCAGCACACCGGACTTGCGCCCTGTCCACGCAACGAGAAACGCATTCCACTGCGCCACATCGCTCGAATTCGCACCGGCTTCAGCATCAAATCGCGCGCGCACTTGCGCAAAATTCGACACGACCTGCTCGGCCGTGGTGGCGCCGAGCGCGGCGAGAGTCTGATCGACGTTGTGGTTATCAGTCATTTTCAGAGACGGCAGAATAAATCATCTCGCACCGCGAACCGCACGAAAACCGCGGCGCGACGCACAAAAATTCCACGCCCGAAATACGAAGCGGCCGGCGCATCGCACAATCACGCCAGCCGCTCAAAAGCCCTACAAATCAAAAGAAGCGACTAGCCTTCTTCGTGGTGGCGAACCGGCGCCGGCTTCGCTGCATGCGCTGCGGGCTTCGGCACGTGCACCTTCGCGGACGCAACCAACGTCGCGAATCCCTCGGCGTCCTTCACCGCGAGTTCCGCGAGCACCTTGCGGTCCAGCTCGATGCCGCTGGCCTTCAGCCCGTGAATCAACTGGCTGTAGGTGAGGCCGTTATTGCGCGCGGCCGCGCCGATGCGCTGAATCCACAGCGCGCGGTAATCGCGCTTGCGCACGCGGCGGTCGCGGTACGTGTAGCGCAGCGAGCGGTTTACCGCTTCCTTTGCGGAGCGGTACAGCTTGCCCTTTGTTAGGAAAAATCCCTTGGCGTGTTTGAGTAGCTTCTTGCGGCGTGCGCGGCGTTTGGTTCCGCGTTTAACTCGAGGCATCGTTCATCTCCTATCGATCTAAATCGAATTCGATTTGTATCAGGAGACAAACACGGTCGGGCACACAGCGCGGGGCGCTGCTGCCTGACGGGTTTGTCTCATTGAACTTCGGTTTACGCTCCGCATCGGCAGGATCGAAATCCCACTCGCGAAACAACCGGCCTGCAGGCACCCGTTACGCTCTGTTTGGCACGGTTAACATCGCGGCTCATGGTAGCGAGCCGAATGAAACTTTACGACAGCTGAACTACTTAATTCCGTACGGCAGCGCGAGACGCACGTTCTTCACGTCTGCCTGATTCACTGCCACTTTGTTCAAAAGCTTGCGCATGCGGCGCGGCTTCTTGGTGCCGAGCAGGTGGCGCTTGCCCGAATGCCAACGCAGCACTTTGCCCGTGGACGTAATCTTGAAGCGCTTGGCCGCTCCACGGTGCGTCTTCAACTTCATCTTCTTGTTCTTTTTCACTGACGTTTCCTCAATGGCGCAGCCGTTCGCGGCCGCTTCTTTTTCCCCGGCTCGATTTCAGCGATTGTCTGCTGACGAAATCCGAAAGACCGAAAAAATCCGTTAAACCTGTTCGCCCGCCGCTGCCGGCTTTGTTGCCGTCGCCGCTGGGCTTGCACCCGCGCCCTTCTTCGGCGCGAGCAACGCGAGAAGGATGTTCGCTTCCATGCGCGGCCCGAATTCCACCTGCGCGTGCTCCATAATTTCTTTCAGCAACCGATCCATCTTCTTGCGGCCCACATCCTGGTGCGCCATTTCGCGCCCGCGGTGGAAGATCATGGCCTTCACTTTGTATCCGTCGCCGAGGAACCGGATGATCTGGTTCTTGCGAACCTGATAATCGTGCTCCGCGGTCGAAGGCCGGAACTTCACTTCCTTGATGTGCGAACTCTTCTGATGCTTCTTGGCCTCGTGGGCCTTCTTATTCTGCTCGTACAAAAATTTTCCGTAATCGACCAGCTTGCAAACCGGTGGAACCGCGTTCGGCGAAATTTCCACTAGGTCGATACCGGCGTCGCGCGCAGCTTTCATGGCGTCGAAATACGTCATCACGCCCAGCTGGTTGCCCACTTCGTCCACCACGCGGACTTCACGGGCACGAATCCGTTCGTTTACCCGAAGTCCTGGAGTTCCACCACGTTCAGCGATAACTACACCTCCCGGACTCACGAAAATGCTGTTCGTGGCCCGCAAATCCAGCCCATTTCCGACTGAAACCAACCGGGGAAGGGACGGGTCAAAAATTATAGCACGGTACTAGCCGCTCGCCGCAAGGCCGAATCGTAAGCCTTCCACGCATTGGCGCCCGCGTTAGCCGCAGCGATTGGTTGCGCCGCGGAACCCGGCTTCCGTTCTACGATGAAGCTTGAACCATGCCCAGCGCAACAAAATCCGACCGCCCTTTCCTTACCGCCGAATGGCGCGACCTGATCATGATGAATTTCGAAGTGGATCCCGCCATCTTGCGCAAGCACATGCCAGCTGGCACGGAGTTGGACCACTTCGAAGGCCGCACCTACGTGAGCATTGTTGCGTTTCGTTTCCTGAAGACGCGAATTTACGGGCGCCTCGCGATTCCGTTTCACTCGAACTTCGATGAAGTGAACCTGCGTTTCTACGTTCGGCGCGAGGAACGCGGCGAGCTGCGCCGCGGCGTCGTATTCATCTCCGAAATCGTGCCGCGGCGCGCCATCGCGTTCGTGGCCCGGCTTGCTTACAACGAGAACTACTTTTCATATCCTATGACTCATCGCATCTCGCGTACCGCAGACGATGCCGATCTTCGATACGCGTGGCGCGTCAGGCAGGACTCATACGTGGTGGAGGCGGGCACGAAAGACGAACCCGGCCTTCCGAAAGAGGGCAGCGCCGAGCAGTTCATCACCGAGCATTACTGGGGCTACGCCCGGCAGCGCGACGGAAGCACGGTTGAATACCGCGTGGAGCACGCACCGTGGCGCGTGTGGAGGGCAGCGACTGCGAGATTTTCGGGCGTATTCGGCCCGCTCTACGGTCAGGAATTTAGCAGCGTGCTCAGCGCGAAGGCGCGCTCCACGTTCGTCGCGGAAGGCTCGCCCGTGAAAGTCTTTCGCGGGCGAAAACTCGAGACGGGCTAGGCGATGATGTGCGACTCGACTTCCGCTTTCAGATCGGCAACAAACTGATCCACAGGCCGCGGCCCCAGATCGCCCTTCGATCGATGCCGCACCGAAACCGTGCCCGCCTCCGCCTCCTTGCCGCCAATCACCAGCATGTACGGAATCTTCTGCAGTTGTGCGTCGCGAATTTTCGCCTGCAGCTTTTCGTTGCGATCGTCCAGGTGCACTCGCACACCCGCTTTGCTCAGATCCTGCGCCACTTTCTTCGCGTAATCGATCGTCTTGTCGCTCAGCGGCAGCACCGCGGCCTGCACCGGCGCGAGCCACGTGGGGAACGCGCCCGCGTACAGCTCGATCAAATACGAAGTCATCCGTTCCATCGTGCTGATCACGCCGCGATGAATCATCACGGGCCGGTGCTTCTGCCCATCCGCGCCGATGTAGCTCAGATCAAACTGATGCGGCAGGTGGAAATCGATCTGAATCGTCGAATAGGTCTCCTGGTGCCCCATCACGTCCGCAAGTTGAATGTCGAGCTTCGGCCCATAAAAAGCAGCCTCGCCTGGCGCTTCTGTATAAGGAAGTCCGAGCGAATCCATCGCCTCGCGCAACATCTGCTCGGCCATGTCCCACATTTCGTCGTTCGCCACGTACTTGTCAGACGGCCCCTTCGACCGTAGCGACAATCGGTACGTGTACTCCTTGATGCCGAGATCTTTGTAAGCCTGTTCGACGAGCTTCATCACGCCCGCAAATTCTTCTTTGATCTGCTCGGGCGTGCAGAAAATGTGCGCATCATTCAAAGTCATGCAGCGCACGCGGCTCAATCCGCTTAGCACGCCGGACCGCTCGTAGCGATACATCGTGCCGAGTTCCGCGATGCGCACCGGCAAATCGCGATAGCTCCGCTTCCCCGATTCGTAAATCAGGATGTGGTGCGGGCAATTCATCGGCCGCAGCACCAGTTCCTCGGTCTTCAGGTCGATCGGCGGGAACATGTCCTCGTGATAGTGCTCCCAGTGGCCCGAGCGAATGTAGAGATCCACTTTCGCGAGGTCCGGCGTGTACACGTGCTGGTAGCCGGCTTCGCGTTCCTTCTGAAGAATGTATTCCTCAAGCAAGCGCCGCACCGTCGCGCCCTTCGGCAGCCACAGCGGAAGACCGGAACCTACGAGGTCGCTCACCGTGAAAAGCTCGAGTTCCTTGCCGAGCTTGCGGTGATCGCGCTTCTTTGCTTCTTCCAGGCGATGGAGATAATCGTCGAGGTCCTTCTGCTCCATGAAGCACGCGCCGTAAATGCGCTGCAGCTGCGGGTTTCCTTCTTTGCCCTTCCAGTACGCGCCGGAAACGTTCATCAGCTTGAACGCTTTGATCCTCCCGGTGGACGGAATGTGCGGCCCGCGGCAGAAGTCGATGAATTTTCCGGTGGTGTAAAACGAAACCATCGGCTCATCCGCCTTCTCATCAACCAGCTCGCACTTGAATTCCTGATTGGTCGAGCGGTAAAGCTGCAGCGCTTCCGGCTTCGGCAGCCACTTCCGCTCATTCGGAATGTCTTTCGCCGCGAGTTCGCGCATCTTCGCTTCGATTTTTTCCAGTTCTTCCTGTGTGAACGGCTCAGCGCGCAAAAATTCGTAGAAAAATCCGGTCTCGATCGGCGGACCGATGCCGAGCTTCACATTCGGGTAAAGCTCCATCACCGCGGCGGCAAGCAGGTGCGCGGCGGAGTGGCGTAGCACCTGCAGCGCATCCGCGTCTTTCGGAGTTAGGATCGCGATCTTCGCGTTCTTCTCGAGCGGCTTCGATAGATCCACCAATTCATCGTCGGCGCGGGCGACCAGCGCGACTCTGGCCAGGCGCGGAGAAATCTGTTCCGCGATCTGCGCAGGCGTAGTGCCTTTGGGCACTTCGCGAGTGGCGCCGTCGGGCAGAGTGATTTGAATGGTCTCGGTGGTCATACGAGTCCTTCGAAGGATTTGGAATAAATTAGATTACTGGCGGGCAGAGGGGCGGTCAAGGCGGGTCAAGCGGCGCTGGCTGGGGAATTACTCGTGGGTTCTCAGTCGGGGAAGTCGCTCAAGACAATTTCTTCCTCAATGATGCGCGGAAAACCACTGGAAAACGCCAGCGCGCGCGACACTGCCTGATAAAAATAAACGTTCCGCTCGCTATCCTGTAGCGCCTCTTGCGACTCCCACACCGTCATCACCCGCAGCTCCGGCGGATTCGCGCCCACCACCTTCATCACCAGCAGCGAATGAAATCCCTTCTGCTGGCGCATCAGCGGCACAGAATCCGACATCGCGTTCACGAACTCATCAAATTTTTCAGGCTTCACAACGTAGTGTGTGCTGCGCGCGTGCATAGCGGACTCCACAAAATCGTCACTTCGGGGCCCAGTGGCGCCAATATACCCTGCCAAGCCCGCACCTGAAAAGCACGCATGACAGTAGTGGGACTGGCTCTCAGCCTGTCTGCACCCCGCTCTCAGCGGGGTGTGCCTTAGTCGCGCGAAGCGAGCTACAACATAGACTGTCAGTCTGTGCCCGGTTCAGTCGCGCGCAGCGCGATGTAGCTTAGACTCTCGAGTCTGAACGGGGCCAAC
>JABDGF010000019.1 GCA_013286165.1 Acidobacteriota bacterium
GCCGACCAGCGCGGCGACGATGCCCCAGACGCAAATCGACCATAGATATGCGATCGCGATGGAGCGCGCCGAAGGCCAGGCGATTTTCACGGGTCGATAGTAGAACGAAAGGGCGTACGGCGGCGTACGGTGGGACGACATTACGGTGATGAGTGACGAAGCGCTTTCTGGCGGGGACGAGAGGGAGCGAGCCGATCCGGAAACCGCTGGAATGCTGCGGTTTAGAGCGTATTTTTTCGCGGTGAGATTGTGCTAGTTCCGAGTGGAATCGCGACGCAACGTCACAAAGCGCGGCTCGGTGGGACGAAATGCGGTAGGTTCGAGTTGGGGCGGACGGCGCGCGACCGGTGACGATCGGGTAGGAGAAAAAGTGAGCGAGGCGAGAATTGGTTCAGGTTCGAGTTCGATTGAGGGACGCCCGAGCGCATTGGCGACGGTTCTAATCGGCGGCGGTATTGCGGGGACGTTGGACGGGCTTTCGGCGTGCGTTTTCTACCACATCTTCAGCAGCGTTTCTTCGGGGTCGATTTTTCGTTACATCGCGTCTGGACTACTGGGACCAAGCGCGTTCAGCGGTGGACGGCAGACGGCGCTACTGGGGCTCGTGCTGCACTACACGATCGCGCTCGGTGCGGCAGCGCTGTTTTATGCAGCGTGCCTGCGCGTGAAGGCGCTGTATGAGAAGCCGTGGATTTTCGGGCCGCTGTACGGGCTCGTTGTGTTTTGCGTGATGCATTTCGTGGTGGTGCCGCTGTCGCGAGTGCAATCGAGAAACGCATCGATGCCGTTCATTGAGCTTGTGTTCCAGCTGCTTGCGCACACGATCTTCATTGGAAGCTCGATCGCGTTTGCAGCGTGGCTTTCTGCGCGGAATGCGCGGCGCGCCTAATCGGATTCGAAGGGATGCGGGGGCAGCAGAAATTGCATGCCGAAGTAGCCGACGAAATTCGCCTGGCTATTCCCTGCGCGCGCGGGAGCGACGCTGCGGCCGGCCATCAGCAGCAAAATAAAAGGCGGATGGATTTTGTAGCGCGCGCCGACACCGAGAGTTTCCTGGCTGATGAGCGGATTGTAGGCTCCGACGCTGTAAAACTCCGCGTCCATTTCGAGCTTCTTCGTGAAGTCGTGGCCCGCGACGACTCCAGCGATCCAACCATCGGAGCCGAGATGGACGAGGTTGTAGCCGACCTCCCAATTGAGATCGATTGGGCCAAGCTTCTTTGAAAATTCCACGGGCAGGATGAGGCTCGCGCCGCGCGGAGTGATGCCGTTCTTCACGGAGTTGTTGGGATTATTGAGCGAGACCTGAGGGAAAACGGAGATGGCCCAGCCGTTTTTTTTGTTGTCGTAGAAGCGCCATTTCACGCCGAGCTGATCTTGGCCGAGGCCGAATTTCGATGGGCCGGGATTCGTGAAGTCACGGAGGTAGGCGTTTTCGAATGTGAGCTGGATGCGATCGCCGAGGCCGAAATTGATGTCAACGTCTGGGACGTGCGAGACGGAGTGATCGTCGTAGAGAAACGGCATGTAGCCGAGATTGATTTCCCACTGTTTGTTGCCGGGCGTGCCGGGATCGTTGGTGTAGTAGGGCGGGCCGCCTTGGGCGCGCGCGGGCGCGGCTGCGAATGCCAGCACGAAGAACGCGGTGACGAGCGCGACGGCAAACGCTGCGACGCGCGTGAGTCTGCGAAAAAGAAAAAGCGCGGCTGATCGCCGGTGCGTCAGCTTGCGGTTGCGCTCTTCTCTTTCGTTGCCGGCCATTTCCAGTTGCGAATCTCCGGTTTGTCGATGCCTTCGGTGTACGCGTAATTAATACTTTCGATGATCTGGCCTTTGAGCCATTCCTTCAAGTGTGCGCCGGGGCCTTGGAGGCTGGGGACGCGATCGATGACGTCGATGGCCAAAGTGAAACGGTCCACTTGGTTGCGGATGAGAAGCTCGAGCGGCGTATTGATGTTGCCTTTTTCTTTGTAGCCGCGAACGTGAATGTTCTGGTGGTTCGTGCGCCGGTAAGTGAATTTGTGAATGAGCCACGGGTAGCCGTGGAAATTGAAGATGACGGGCTTGTCTTTGGTGAAGAGCGAATCGAAATCGCGATCGCTGAGGCCGTGCGGGTGTTCGGAGTCCGGCTGGAGGCGGTAGAGATCGACGACGTTGACGTAGCGAATCTTCAGATTCGGAAAGTGTTCGCGGAGAATCACGATCGCGGCGAGAGCTTCCTGCGTGAGGATGTCGCCCGCGCTGGCCATCACCACGTCAGGCTCTTCGCCATTGTCCGTGCTGGCCCAATCCCAGATGCCGATGCCTTTGGTGCAATGGATCACGGCTTCATCCATCGTGAGATAGACGAGATGATTTTGTTTGTCGGAGACGATGACGTTCACGTAGTCCTGGCTGCGGAGGCAGTGGTCGGCGACGCTGAGCAGACAATTCGCATCGGGCGGCAGGTAGATGCGCGTGACGGTGGCGCTTTTATTGGATACGACGTCTAAAAAGCCCGGATCTTCGTGCGTGAAGCCGTTGTGATCCTGGCGCCAGACGAGCGAGGTGATCAGGATGTTGATCGAGGAAATCGGGGCGCGCCACGAGATTTCGAGTTTGGCTTTCTCGAGCCATTTGGCGTGCTGGTTGTACATCGAATCGATGATGTGGACGAAGGCTTCGTAGGTATTGAAGAGACCGTGACGGCCGGTGAGGACGTAGCCTTCCATCCAGCCCTCGAGCGTGTGCTCGCTGAGCATTTCCATCACGCGGCCGTCGGGAGCGATGTCTGTGCCGTCGGCATCTTCTGGCTTAATTTTTGCGAGCCAGGTTTTCAGCGTGGCGGTGTAGAGATCCTGCAGGCGGTTCGATGCGTTTTCGTCGGGGCTGAAAACGCGGAAGCTGGTCATGTTGCGGCGCATCACTTCGGCGAGGAACTTGCCGAGATTCTCCGTCGGTGAAACTTCCACGGCGCCGGGAGTCTTGATGTCTATGCCGAAGGTGCGGAAGTCCGGACAAAGGAGTGGTTTGCGAAGCGTGCCGCCGTTGGCGTGCGGATTGGCGCTCATGCGGCGAGCGCCGGTGGGCGGCAGCTCGCGGAGTTCGGGGATCAGCGTGCCGTTTTCGTCGAACAGTTCGTCGGGCTTGTAGCTTTTGAGCCAGGTCTCGACGATTTTCAAGTGCTCGGGATTGGTTTGCACGTCGGTGACGGGCACTTGATGCGCGCGCCAGAAGTCTTCCACGCGATGGCCGTCCACTTTTTTCGGGCCGGTCCAACCTTTCGGTGAACGGAGGACGATCATCGGCCAGCGCGGGCGGTCGGGCGTCTTGCTCGAACGCGCTTGCTGCTGGATGGCGCGGATGGATTCGACGCAGGTGTCCACGGCAGCTGCCATTTTCTGGTGCATCGTGGCGGGATCGTCGCCCTCGACGTAATGCGGCGTCCAACCGTAACCGTGAAGCAGGTGATCGAGTTCTTCGGGATCGATGCGCGAAAGAATCGTGGGGTTCGCGATTTTGTAGCCGTTGAGATGGAGGACGGGCAGTACGGCGCCGTCGCGAATCGGATTCAGAAATTTATTCGAGTGCCAGGATGTGGCGAGTGGGCCGGTTTCGGATTCTCCGTCGCCGATGACGACGGTGACGATCAGGTCGGGGTTATCGAACGCAGCGCCGAACGCGTGCGAGATGCTGTAGCCGAGTTCGCCGCCTTCGTGAATCGAGCCGGGAACTTCGGGCGTGCAATGGCTGCCGAGCTGGCCGGGAAACGAAAACGCCTGAAAGAGGCGGAGCATGCCGGCTTCGTCCTGACTTTTTTCCGGATAAATTTCGGAGTAGGTGCCCTCGAGGTAGCAGTTCGACAACACGGCGGGTGCGCCGTGGCCGGGGCCGGCGATGTAAATCATGTTGAGGTCGTATTTTTTGATGGCGCGATTGAGGTGCACCCACGTGAACGTCTGGCCGGGATCGGAACCCCAGTGGCCGAGCAGGCGATTTTTGAAATGCTCGGGCTTGAGCGGCTTGCGGAGCAGCGGATTGTCGCGGAGATAAATCATGCTGCCGCACATGTAGTTGCAGGCTCGCCAGTAGGCGTCCATTTTGCGGAGTTCGTCGGCGGAGAGGATTTGCGTTTGCGCGCCGTTGCTGGTGGACTTGGACGGCTTTTTGATTTCTGGCGCGGTGGCGGCCTTCGGCAGATAATTCGCGACAGACGTTTTGGGTGCGGGCGATTTCGCTGCGGATGCTTTGGCGGCGGAATTTTTTTCGCGAACTTTGGCGGTGGGAGACATGGTTCACTCCAGGGGTGGAATGCCGCCGGGCCAGGTGCGGCGGAGATAAGCTTCGCACAACATCGATAGTCGGGGCCGGACAATTGTGTGAAGATTTGGTGTCATCTGGCGTTCACAATGCGCTGCGTATTGGTGACTTAGAGTTGGACGCGTGGGGCGGACGGAAGGTTCGCGCTGAAGTGAGTTTACGCGGCGTGACGTTCGTCACGTTGCGCTGTGCGGAGTAAATGTTTATCTATGGCCGACTCGCCTATTCTTGCGATCAATACCGGGTCTTCGTCGCTGAAATTCGGCGTGTACGTGGCGCGCGGCGACGACGAAGAAATTCAGCTGGACGGGCTGGCCGACGGGATTGGGCGCGACTCCAGCAAAATTCAAATCAAAGACGGCAAGGGAAAGGTGGTGCGATCGGAGTCCGTGCGATTCGCAAGCGCGGATGAAGCGCTGGCGCGCGCGAAAGAGTGGCTCGCGGAGCTTTCGCCTGCGCCGCCCGTGGGCGTGGGGCATCGCGTGGTGCACGGCGGGCCGAAGCTCACCGCGCATCAGCTGATTACGCCGGGGGTGCTTGATCAACTGCGCGAGTGTGTTCATTTTGCGCCGCTACACATTCCACCGGCGCTCGCGCTAATCGAATCGGCGCAGAAAATCTACCCCGGCGTGCCGCAGTTCGCGTGCTTCGATACGGCGTTTCATGCGCAGATGCCGGAGGTGGCGTCGCGGTACGCGCTGCCGAGGTCTTTGTACGACGAAGGCCTGAAGCGCTACGGCTTTCATGGACTTTCGTACGAATCGATTTTGCGGAAGCTGGGAACGGAGCGGCCGCGACACGTGGTGATCGCGCATCTCGGGAACGGCGCGAGCCTCGCCGCCGTGCAGGATGGGAGTTCTGTGGATACGTCGATGGGGCTGACGCCGACCGGCGGGATTCCGATGGGAACGCGCAGCGGCGACATGGATCCCGGCGTTGGGCTGTATTTGCAGCGGCAGAAGAAGTTGAGCGTGGATTCGCTCGAGGCTCTGCTGAATCACGACGCGGGATTGAAGGCGCTTTCAGGGACGAGTTCGGACATGCGCGACCTGCAGGCTGCTGCTGAGAACGGCGATGCGAACGCGCGGCAGGCGATCGAGATCTTTTGTTACGCGATACGGAAGACCATCGCGTCGTACGCGGCGGCGCTCGAGGGGCTCGACATGCTGGTCTTTACTGGCGGCATCGGCGAGAAAAGCGCGATGGTGCGCGCGATGGTCTGCAACGCGCTGCACATTCTGGGTGTGCTGATCGAAGGACCCGCGAACGAGAAGAACGCGGAGACGATTTCCGCGGCGCAGTCTGTGGTTCGCGTGCGCGTGATTCCCACCGAAGAAGACCGGCAGATTGCGCGGCACACGCGTGAACTCCTCAAGCGCGGCGCGGCCTGATTCGCGTTTGTGGTTACATTCGCCGCGAATTGCGCGATCTCCACCCTTTGCAACGACAACCGGCGTCGCGTCGTTTGTGAGAACATCACAGTCGGGCGGATCCTCTAGATAAGATGGGCAAACTGTTCGGCGCTGCCGTCGTTCTGATCACGCTGGTCTCCGCGGCATTTTTCGCGATGCACACGTGGTGGCTTCCCGCGAATGCGTCGGCTGCGGGCGCGGCGATCGACCGGCAGATGGAACATACGATGATCTGGACCGGCGCGCTCTTTATCGCCGGGCAAGTGGTGCTGGCTCTCTTCGCATTTTCCTCGCGCAATCGCGACAGCAAAGAAAAAACGCGCACGTTTCCCGGCGGGGCCGTGCCTCTGGTGATTGCGGCTATGGTTGTGGTGGGCGTCGAGATTTTTGCGCTGACTTTCGTGGGATCGAAAGCGTGGGCGGCGATTTATCTGGCGCCGGCCGACGCGGATGCGATTCACATCGACGTGCAGGCGCAGCAGTTCGCGTTCTACTTTCACTACCCCGGGCCGGATGGGCGATTCGGCGCAGTTCGCCCCGATAAAATTGACGACGGAAATGGGAATTACGTGGGCCTCGACCCCGTTCACGACGCGGCGGCGCGGGACGACATTGTATCGAGCATGCTCGTAGTGCCGGTGAACCGGCCGATCGCGCTTACGCTGCATTCGCGCGACGTGGGACATTCGTTTTTTGTGCGCGAACTGCGCGTGCAGCAGGATTTTGTGCCGGGCCTCGATGTGCGGCTGCAATTCACGGCGACGCAGACGGGACAATTTGAAATTGTGTGCACGCAGCTGTGCGGATGGGGCCACTACCGCATGAAGGCTTACGTGCGTGTAGTGGAACCTGCCGAGTACGACGCATGGCTCGAATCTCATTTGCGGCGCGTGGCGGCCGTTCGATGAGCTTCGTCCGCCGCTACATCTTCAGCACTGACCACAAAACCATCGGCAAGCAGTATTACGCGCTGGCGCTCGCGGCGGTGTGCACCGGCATGGTGCTTTCGTGGCTGATGCGAATTCACGTGGCGTATCCGGATCGCGCGATTCCGTTGCTTGGGAGGCTGGCGCCGGTGGGTGCTCCGGGCGGCGTGATTTCGCCGGAGATGTATTTATCGCTGCTGACGATGCACGGCACGCTGATGGTTTTCTTCGTTCTGACGAACGCGCCGTTCGCAGCGTTTGGAAATTATTTTCTGCCGACGCAGATCGGCGCGAAGGAAATGGCGTTTCCGCGCCTGAGCGCGCTGGCGTTCTGGCTGTCGCTCACTTCTTTTGTAGTGATACTCGCGCAATTTTTCGTACCGGATGGGCCTTCGACGTCCGGATGGACCGCGTATCCGCCGCTCAGCGCGCTGGGCGCCGCGGCGGGACAGGGCCTTGCGATGGGGCAAAACTTGTGGCTCGTGTCGATTGCGATTTTTTGCGTGGCATCGGTGCTGGGTGCGCTGAATTTCATCGTGACGGCGCTGGACCTGCGAACGAGGGGAATGTCGTTCGCGCGGATGCCGTACAGCGCGTGGGCGTGGCTGGTGACGGCGGTGATCGTGCTGCTGGCGTTCGCGGTGCTGTTTCCGGCGTGCGTGTTGCTGCTGCTTGATCGCGTGGCGCATACGAGTTTTTTTGTGCCGGCGGGATTATTTGTTGCGGATCGATTGCAGCCGCATGCGGGCGGCTCGCCGTTGCTGTGGCAGCACCTATTCTGGTTTTTCGGGCACCCGGAGGTTTACATCGCGATTCTGCCGTCGATCGGGATCGTGGCGCATGTGCTGCCGGCTTACGCGCGAAAGCCGCTACTCGGGCCGAAATTTCTGGTGGCGAGCCTGGTGGCGACGGGCTTTCTGAGCTTCGTGGTGTGGGGCCATCACATGTTCGTGAGCGGGATGAATCCCTTCTCTGTGAATTTCTTTTCGGTGCCTACGATGATCATCACCATTCCCGCGACGGTGATGACCTTGCTGCTGCTCGGTACCGTTTACGGATCGAAGATGCGTTTCGATACGGCAGCGCTTTTTTGCCTCGGCTTCATTTCGCTCTTCATCAGCGGCGGGATCAGCGGATTTTTTCTGGCGCAGCCGTCGCTCGATAGCTACCTGCACGCGACGTATTTCGTGGTGGCGCATTTTCACCTGGTGATGGCCGCCGCGTCGCTGTTTGGGATTTTCGCGGGGACGTATTTCTGGTTTCCGAAAATGGTTGGCCGGATGATGAACGAGACGCTCGGGAAGCTGCATTTCTGGCTGACATTTCTCGGCGTGTACTGCATTTTCATGCCGATGCACTACCTGGGGCTGGTGGGCAATGTGCGTCGCTACTCAGCGTTTGTGGACGAATACATGGCGCCGCTGATGCCGGTCCACCGCTTTATTACGATTGCGGCGCTGCTGACGGGCGCGGCGCAATTTATTTTTCTGTGGAATTTATTTGCGAGCCGCATGTGGGGACGAGTGGCGCCAGAAAATCCCTGGGGCGCGACGACGCTCGAATGGTCCGTTCGCCACGATGGCGGAGCAGTGGCCGTTTATCGCGGGCCTGACGCCTACGGAGTGGACGGCGACGGCGGCGTGGATTTCGTGATGCAGAATGACGAAGTGGCGCGCGCAGGAGCGAGCGATGAGTAGCAGGCAGATCGCTACGAGTGGCGCGGGGCGGCCGGAACGATCGGAGACCGGGGCGTGGATTGCAGTCTCCGCGCTGGCGATGTGCTTTGCGGCGCTCGCGAGTGCAATGGCGGTGCGGCAGGGAGCGAGCGCGGAGTGGCTACATTTTGAATTGCCACGGGTGCTCTACGGTGCGACCGCGCTGATGCTGGTGAGCGCGGCGACGATGGAGATCGCACACCGGCGCGTTGCGAAAGTTTGGCTGCTGGCGACCGCCGCGCTTGGTGTGGCGAGCTTGTGTTGCATCTATATCGCGTGGCGCGAACTGAGCGCGCAAGGCTTGTTGCTGGCGACGAGCGGAAGCGCATCTTTCTTCTACGTTTTCACGGCGGGATGCTGCGTGTGCATCGCGGGCGGCCTGCTGGCGGTGCTCTCGGCGAGTATGAAGGCTGCGCGGCTTGGAGGGCTCGCGATCTACTGGCACTTTGTAGTGGCGCTTTGGATTTTTATTTTCTTGTTACTAGAGTGGCGTATTTGAAGGCTCTCGAATGAATCGCACTACTTGCATCACGCTCACAGCGATCGCGATTGTGGCGGCAGGAGCCGTGTGCGCGATTGCTCCGCGCGAAGTGGCAGCGCAAGGATGCGCGATGTGTTACCAGAGCGCGGCAGCGTCTGGCGCGCGAGCGATCGCGGCGTTGCGCCACGGAATTCTAATCCTCGCGATCCCGCCGGTGCTGATTTGCGGCGGAATCGCGCGACTGGCTTACCTGCGCCGCAACGTGCAAGCGCAGACGCCGGCGAGCGGTGACTAAAACGGCGGCGGCGCGAACGGCTTTTCGCCGGGACGCGCGAGAATGAAAATCGCGTAACGATAGACTTCCAGCTTCGTAACGTCGTTGATCTGTGACTCGAGAACTTTGCTGAAGGCCGAATGGACTTCGTGGAACTGGTCCATCTTCAAGAGGCCGAGCAACTCGCCGAAGCGGTTCTTTGCTTTTGCCATTTCCGTTTGCTGATCGTCGGTGAGCGTGCCGGCTGCCGCATCTTTCTTCGCGGTGTAGCTCTGAAGAAATTCGTAGCGAAACTGCAGCGCGTAGAGCGACGCATAAGCGGTCCGCACGGGATCGGCGGGCGGAATCGTATCCGCGAGAGCCTTGGTGGAAAAATCTTTGAGCGCGGCCTGAAAGTCGCGGAAGTTGCCGTTTGCGCCCATGAGCGGCCCTTTACCGGATTTGCCGAGCGAGGCGGCGAGGCGGCTGGTGCGCGCGTCGTAACATTTCGCGTAGGTGTTGATGGCGGCGACGGTGTCGTCCGGGCTGGTGCTGTGTTCCGCGGTGTACTGCGCAATCCAATCGCTGGACGATCTTTGCAGCACGCCCGCGCAGAACGGCGCGTCCGCGGGATGCGGTTTGTGCGCTTGAGCTGTCGCGGTCGCCGGCGGATTCGCGGCGGGCGGCGGAGTCTGTTGTGCGCTCGCGGTGGCGCACAGCATCGCGAATGCAATCGCGACGGCGGAGATTCCAGTACGTCGATGTGAATTCATTTATTCCCTCACGTTCCCACAGTGGCGTAACGAATCTCGGCGATGTCGAGTTCCTGCTCGAGGCGCCGCAGAACTTCGTCGTTAATTTCGTTTAGATTGCGAAGATTCAGCAAAGCAGCGCGCTGCAGATTGCGGACATTGCGCGAAGCGTCCACGAAGCGTTTGTAATGGTCCATGGTGTAGCCCGTTTCCGCGGATTGCTTGCCGGGAAGCAGGTTGATGCGGTGCTGCTGCACGCGAATCAGGTCGTCGTAAACGGAAGCGAACTTCGGATCGTCAGATTCCTTGGCGTGTTCGAGGTAGGCAAGCGCAGCTTCGATCATCTCGTAGCGAGCGCGCTGTTCCTCCGGATCCGCCTTCACTTGATTCGCAAGTCCGAGTTTTCGAATGATGAACGGAAGCGTGAGGCCCTGACCGACGAGCGTCGCAAAAATCAAACAGAAGGTGAGGAAGATAATGATGGAGCGCTCGGGAAACGGAGAGCCGTCGCTGAGGCTGATCGGCAAAGACACGGCGGCAGCCAGCGCGACCACTCCGCGCATGCCGGACCAGCCGATCACGAAGAGCAGGCGCGGATCGGGAAACGGAATAGGCTGCTTCAAGACGCGGCGGCGAATCCAATTTGCGGCCCAGCCGCCGGGATAGACCCAGATGAGGCGAAGCGCAATCACGATCAGGCTGAACTCGATGCCGGTGCGAAACCACGCGCGCAGGCCGAGCGCGCGAATGTCCGTCATGATGTGCGGCAGCTGAAGGCCGAGCAAAATGAAAACGATTCCGTTAAAAACGAAGCTCAGTGTTTCCCACACGGCGCCGGATTCCAGGCGCGCTTTTGTGGAGAAGTACATCGAGCTGTGATGGCCGAGGTAGAGGCCGGCGACGACGGTGGTGAGCACGCCGGACGAGTGCGCGCTTTCGCCGGCGAGATATGCGAAGTAGGGCGTCATCAGGCTGATCGTGACTTCGATCGGCGCGTCGTCCACTTTGCCCTCGGCCCATGCAACCAGCTTGCCGAGCGCCAGCCCGATTGCCGTGCTGCTGGCGAGCAGATACGCGAGCTTGCCGAGGCTCACGATGAAGGGCGTGGGTTGATTGGTGAGAAGCACGGAGATGGCGATTTGCAGCGCGAGCAGGCCGCTGGCGTCGTTGACGAGGCTTTCGCCTTCGATCACGTCGCGCGTGCGGCGCGGCAGGCCGACGCGATCGGCGATGGCTGTGGCGGCGATGGCGTCCGTGGTGCAGACAACGGCGCCGAGGACGAGGCCGGTATGCCAATCAAAACTGGGGATCAGCCAGTGCGTGGAAAGCGCCACGCCGAAAACGGTGAACGTGACCAGACCAATCGCGAGCATCGCGATGCTGACCAGGTTGAAGCGAAAGTCGCGCCACGACGTCTGAAACGCGGCGGCGAACAAGAGCGGCGGGAGAAACAGCAGGAAGACAAGGTTAGGATTCAGCTGCACGTGCGGCATGCGCGGCAGAAAGCCGAGCAGCGAGCCGGCGACGACCAGGACGATCGGATACGGCGTCTTGTAGCGCTTCGCAAACGCGGCAAGGATGACCACGCACACCAGCAGTAGTAGAAGGATCGGCTCCGTGTGGTGGATGTTTTTTCCGAGCATCGCTTGGCCCGATACGATAGCGCATAAATTTAGACGCAGCATCCGGATGTTCGCGGGGATGAAGCGGAGGCGGAAAGGGTGCGATTAGCTTCGCTTGCTGGTTGCCGCTTTGCTTTTGCTTTTCGTTGTGGCTTTGGTTGTTGCGGGCTTTGGTTCGGGGGAACGAAGCAGGGCGCGCTCGCGAAGATGCTCGATAGATTTTTCGATCGCGTGGGAGCGGGCTTTTTCGGACTTGGCCTTCATGTAGTAGGCGACCAACTGGCGCTTGTGGCCGGGCGGCAGGCGGTCAAATTCCTTCTTGGCGAGGGCGTTGCGTGTGAGAGCGGCGAGATACTCAGGAGGCGCGTCGATTTCGCGCGAGTTGGGATCATAGGCGAGGGTGACGCCGATGACTTCGCCGGCGTCCGCACGGCC
The DNA here is from genome assembly GCA_013286165.1 of Acidobacteriota bacterium. Taxonomy (GTDB): domain Bacteria; phylum Acidobacteriota; class Terriglobia; order Acidiferrales; family UBA7541; genus Palsa-295. The sequence goes on from JABDGF010000019.1 coordinate 11,896, forward strand.
GGCTTTGCGCAGCGCCGTGTTGAGCGTGAGGCGATAGCAACCGGCGCCGGCGGGCACGAGCGTGGTTTTGACGGATTTGTGATTCACGGTGGCGATGACGGGGATGTTTCGGCGGCTTGTCGGAAGCAGCGCGAGCTTTGGCGCCAGTGGAGTTCCCGCGCCGCATCTCGGCGATCAGCACGATCGCGATCTCGTCGGGCACATCAACGTGGCGCATGATCCAGATTTTGTAGATCGTCGCGAGAAACGAATCGGAATTCCTAGAGATCGCCATCAGCCTCTTGGGTATCGCGTAGCCAGTCGTTCAGGACCTGACCCTCGATAATGACTGAATACAATCCCCTCCAGCTCCTTTGCCAACGCCAACCTTTTTTGGTGCCTGGCGCATTTCGCTCCAGGTAGCCCGTCGCGAACACCGCGTCAATTTCAGCCCGACAGTGCGGACAGCGCGGAACCGCCGCGACAGCTAAACGGCCGCCGCATGGGCAGCGCTTCAAAAGAGCTTCTAGGCTTGGATCGGCGATGTGTGAATGGAGGTAGGGCGAGAAGGGCGCCGAGGAACGCTTCCCCCCATCGAAGAGTGCACAACGCCCGCATTGGTCACAGTAGATGTACGCGCTGTCGTTAAAGCCGTTGTGAATGAGTCGATAGTGAAATTCGCGCCGGCAAGCCTCGCAGATGCCGATGTCAATTGGAGCATCGCTCACGATATTTGCAGATTATCACGCACCAATAAAAAAGGCCGCGAACGCTGTGAGCGTTGCGGCCTTTTGTAATTTTAATCCCTGGCGGTGACCTACGTTCCCGCGTCGTTTCCAGCGCAGTATCATCGGCCCGGCAAGGCTTAACTTCCGTGTTCGGGATGGGAACGGGTGTGACCCTTGCGGTAAGACCACCAGGAAACTTGAAACGCCGGCTATCAAGCTGCCGAGCGTAAAAAATCTCGTTGGAGAATCAGAAAATTTTCCTTTGACACTGATGGAAGCTAGACATGAATGCAAACCGCAATTTTTTACCTGACTATAGCTGCTATGTAAAAAAGCGTGCTTACCATTTCCCACGCGACCGGCCCCGAAGGGCAGAGAAGCGTTGGGTAAAGTTTATGGTTAAGCCGAACGGCCGATTAGTACGGGTTAGCTACACGCATTACTGCGCTTCCACCTCCCGCCTATCAAAGTCGTAGTCTTCGACTGGCCTTCTTACCCCCCCGCAGGAGGGTTGGGAAACCTTATCTTGAGGCGAGCTTCTCGCTTAGATGCTTTCAGCGATTATCTCTTCCAGACTTCGCTACCGAGCTATGCCACGGGCGTGACAACTCGATCACAAGAGGTCTGTTCATCCCGGTCCTCTCGTACTAGGGACAACTCCTCTCAAGTTTCCTGCGCCCACACCAGATAGGGACCGAACTGTCTCGCGACGTTCTGAACCCAGCTCACGTACCGCTTTAATAGGCGAACAGCCTAACCCTTGGGACCTTCTACAGCCCCAGGATGCGATGAGCCGACATCGAGGTGCCAAACCTAAGCGTCGATGTGAACTCTTGGCTTAGATCAGCCTGTTATCCCCGGCGTACCTTTTATCCGTTGAGCGATGGCCCTTCCACGCAGAACCACCGGATCACTAGATCCCACTTTCGTGCCTGCTCGACCTGTGTGTCTCGCAGTCAACCCGGCTTATGCTCTTGCACTCCACGGCGGGTTTCCAATCCGCCTGAGCCGAGCTTTGAGCGCCTCCGTTACCATTTAGGAGGCGACCGCCCCAGTCAAACTACCCGTCTGGCCGTGTCCTCCACCCCGTCTAGGGGTGCAAGTTAGAGCGACAGAACTATCAGGGTGGTATTTCACCGTTGCCTCCCCCTCAGCCGAAACCGAGGGATCCCAGGCTCCCACCTATCCTACGCAGGCAGTACCGTTAATCATGACCAGAGTGCAGTTAAGGTGCACGGGGTCTTTCCGTCTAGATGCGGGCATCCGGCGTCTTCACCGGAACCACAAATTCGCCGAGCCGTTGGCCAAGACAGTCGTTCGATCGGTACGCCATTCGTGCAGGTCGGAACTTACCCGACAAGGAATTTCGCTACCTTAGGACCGTTATAGTTACGGCCGCCGTTCACCGGGGCTTCAGATCAGGCCTTCGCTACCTTGCGGCAGCTAAGCCCTCCCTTTAACCTTCCGGCACCGGGCAGGCGTCACCCCCTATACGTCGTATTCGACTTAGCAGAGAGCTGTGTTTTTGTTAAACAGTCGCCGAACGCATTTCACTGCGGCCCCCTCGGGCTATAAACCCTACCGGGGCACCCCTTCTCCCGAAGTTACGGGGCTAATGTGCCTAGTTCCTGAGCCAGCGTTCTCTCGAGCGCCTGTGGATATTCACCTTGTCTACCTGTGTCGGTTTGAGGTACGGGCACCATACGCACTCCTTAGAGGTTTTTCCCGGCAGCGTGAAATCAGAGACTTTGCGACCGTGTGGTCTCGGGCCCAGTCTGACCGTTGAATGACCCCGTGGATTTTCCTGCGGGATCCGGCTTGCACTGGTCCATCGGGACATCCATCACCCGACTCCCATATCCTTCTGCGTCACCCCATCGTATAACGTGCTTATGGCGGGACCGGAATATTAACCGGTTGTCCATCAGTTACGCCTCTCGGCCTCACCTTAGGACCCGCCTAACCCTGAGCGGATTAACCTTCCTCAGGAAACCTTAGACTTTCGGCGACACGAGTTCTCATCGTGTTTATCGCTACTTATGCCGGCAGAGTCTCTTCCGTCGCGTCAAGTAGTTCTCTCGATCTACCGTCGAACTCGACAGAATGCTCCCCTACCAAATACCACCACCCGGAGGTGGTGCTAATTACGCAGCTTCGGTCGTAAGCTTAGCCCCGTTGGATTGTCGGTGCGTGAACACTTGACCAGTGAGCTGTTACGCTTTCTTTAAAGGATGGCTGCTTCTAAGCCAACCTCCTGGCTGTCTGTGCGCTCACACGTCCTTTCCCACTTAGCTTACAGTTAGGGACCTTAGCTGGCGTTCTGGGTTCTTTCCCTCTCGACCACGGAGCTTATCCCCCGTAGTCTCACTCCCGTACTGTTGTACACGGCATTCGGAGTTTGATTGGATTCGGTATCCTGGATGGGACCCTAGTCCATTCAGTGCTCTACCACCGTGGCAAATCATACGAGGCTGCCCCTAAAGGCATTTCGGGGAGAACGAGCTATCACGGAATTTGATTAGCCTTTCACCCCTACCCTCAGCTCATCCGAGCGATTTTCAACTCACACCGGTTCGGTCCTCCAGTCGCGGTTAAGCGACCTTCAACCTGGCCAAGGGTAGATCATCCCGCTTCGCGTCTATTACCACACACTATGCGCCCTATTCGGACTCGCTTTCGCTACGGCTCGCTTTCGCTTAACCTTGCGTGTGACAATAACTAGCCGGCTCATTAAGCAAGAGGCACGCCATCAGGCATTTCCGGATCCGAAGACCCGGCATAGCCCTCTGACTGCTTGTAAGCATACGGTTTCAGGTTCTATTTCACTCCCCTAGCAGGGGTTCTTTTCGCCTTTCCCTCACGGTACTTGTTCACTATCGGTCGCCAACGAGTATTTAGCCTTGGAGAGTGGTCTCCCCAGATTCCCACGGGGTTTCTCGTGCCCCGTGGTACTCAGGATATCCCTTCGAGTCCGGTAAGCTTTCGGTTACATGGCTATAACATTCTGTGGCCCCGTTTTCCTGCGGGTTCACCTAGCCTCCGGATTGGTAACTCTACTTATGGGATCCTACAACCCCCCGATATAAATACCGAGGTTTGGGCTCTTCCGATTTCGCTCGCCGCTACTTTCGGAATCTCAATTGATTTCTCTTCCTCCAGGTACTGAGATGGTTCACTTCCCTGGGTTGACTCGTACCGACCTATGTATTCAGTCGGCCGTAACCTGGTTTTACCAGATTCGGTTTCCCGATTCGGAAATCCCCGGATCAAAGCCTGCTTGCGGCTCCCCGAGGCTTATCGCAGCTTGCCACGTCCTTCTTCGTCTGTTGGCGCCAAGGCATCCACCGTACGCCCTTAGTAGCTTAACCATAAAACTTACCCAACACATCGCCATCGCCGGGCTCTGGATGATCACTCATGCAGAACTCCAGCACCGCGCGTGGGGCAAGTTCGCCTTTCCACATTGCGCTACACTCGAGCAAAAAATTTGCGGTTTATTACACCAGCGAGGAAACACACTCGCGGGCGTATATGCCAGCTTCCATCAGTTGTCAAAGAGCGCCCATTCCCGCCAACAGGTACCGGCTGAAATGTCTTCTCGTCAAGAGAAGCGCAACGATGATTTGGAGCCACGTTGCGAGCAATAAAAAAACCCGGCGTCGAGCGCCGGGCGTATCCGTCTTTACTGCGGGCCATGTATCACCGTGGCCCTAGGACGGAAGTGCTCGAAGCTCGATTTGAGACTACCCGGTCAACTCTACCAATCTCACCTCTGGATGAGCGGCAAACCCGGTCTGTCAGTGCGCACACCGCTTTCACAAGCGCGTGCCGACATTCATCGATAATATCAGAAACCCGGAGTTCGTCAAGCATATTTCTAAAATTTTTTTGGCATTCATCTGTGGAAAATCCTGTACCTGTGAATATCGCAGAAACCCTTTAAAAACGGCCTTTCTCTGCGTTTTTCCCATTTCGGAGCTCGCGTCCGCTCTCTCCATTCGTCGGTTTCATTTCGGAACTCGCTTGACGTTTTGCGATTGCGTTGCTGTTTCGCCTTCGTTACGATTCGCGGATTCCTTCCCGCTCGTGCGCGCTTTTCCATTCCAAACGCGCCGGAGGACCAGTGGCGTTCTGCTCAAAATGCGGCGCAAACGTTGGAGAAGGATCCCCATTCTGCAGCGTCTGCGGCCAAGCGCAGCCAGGCGGGCCGCCGCGCGTCGCGCCTCAGCCTTCGGGCGGTCCGATTCCCACCATCGGCAATGCTTCGGCTATGCCCGCCGCGCCTCGAGACATTGTCGGCTGCGCCGTGCTCGAACCTCGCCAACCTTTTGTGACCGCTTACGCAGGCTTCTGGCTGCGCTTCGTTGCTTGGTTCATTGACGCGATCGTGCTCGGCATCGGCGGTGGCATTCTGACGGCGCCGATCACCGGCGTGAGCCTCTTCAATCTGCATTCGATGATGCACGGACGTCCGCCATCACCGGATGAATTCTTCGGCCACGGATTTATTTTCCGGGCTTTCTTTGTGAAACAGCTGCTGCACTGGGTGTATTACGCGTTGCTCGAAAGCTCCACCTGGCAAGCGACGCTGGGCAAAAAAGCGTTGGGCCTGGAAGTCACCGACATGCAGGGAACGCGCATCAGCTTTGGCCGCGCTACGGGCCGATGGGCGGCGCGCTACATTTCCGTGATGACGTTTGGCATCGGCTACATCATGGCGGGATTCACGGCACGAAAGCAGGCGTTACACGATTTGATCGCAGGCACCCTGGTGATTCGAAAAATCTAACTTCATGTTGCAGGACGCTACGTCCGAGGGAGCGCCATGACCTGTTCAAAATGTGGGGCGGCATTGACGAACACTTCCGGCTTTTGCCCGAAGTGCGGACAACCGATCGTAGGATTTTCCGTGGGGCAAGCGAACCCGGCCGTTGCCGCCACTCCAATTGGCGCGGCCCCTGTGGGCGCGGTTTCCGCCTATGTAGGCGCGCAAGCACCAGTCGCAGCGTCGAGCGTCGGCTACGCGGGATTTTGGCTGCGTTTGGTTGCGTGGTTCATTGACGCAATTCTGCTTGGCGTCGTCAGCAATATTCTGATGCTGATCTTCGGCCTCGGCATGGGAGACTGGCGCCACCTCACGATGTCGGGAGGCCAGCCTCGTCCCGAAGATATTGCGATGCTGATGGGAATGATGTTCCGCATCATGTTCATCAGCACGGTTCTGCATTGGCTCTATTACGCGTTCCTGGAAAGTTCCACGTGGCAAGGAACCCTTGGCAAAAAAGCCCTCGGGCTTTACGTCACGGACCTGTCCGGAGTGCGCATCAGTTTTGGGCGCGCAACGGGTCGTTTTTTCGCACGAATTATCTCGGGTCTCACTCTCGGAATCGGTTACCTGATGGTTGCCTTCACCGAGAAAAAGCAAGCACTGCACGACATGATCGCCGGCACTTTAGTTTTGCGCCGGCTCTAATTCGACAAGCCGGTCCATCGGAGAAAAATGTTCTGTTCAAAATGTGGTGCGAAGTTGGGCGAGGGCGCAGTTTTTTGCAATAGCTGCGGCCAGCCCGTACCGGCGGCAGCCAACGTCCCGCTTCCGGCGGCGATTCCCCCGATTGCGCCGAGTATGCAGGTTCCGCCTGCAGGCGCGGTGATTCGCAGCACGCCTGTGCCGCCGGGAGTTTATCCGCCGCCGATGGATGCGGGATTGATCATCGCGCCGCGCCCGTATGCGGGATTCTGGCTGCGCCTTGTCGCATATCTAATCGACAGCGTGGTCGCGCTGATCGTAACGGGCGTCGTGCTCGGCGTCTGCGTGCTCGGTGTAGGAGTGGGCACGCTGAAAGCGGCGTTTTCCGAAGCGAATCCGCAAGATCCTGCATTACCTTTCGCGATTATGGGCTGGTTTATTTTTGGCGGGTTCGTGATGCTGGTACTGCAGTGGCTGTACTTCGCGTGGATGGAAAGCTCCGAGCATCAGGCGACGCTTGGAAAAATGGCGCTGGGTTTGATCGTCACCGACCTCAACGATCAACGCGTCTCGTTCGGGCGCGCGACGGGTCGCTTTTTCGCGAAAATCATCACCAGCTACACGTTCTTCATTGGCTACATCATGGCGGGCTTCACGGAAAAGAAGCAGGCGCTGCACGACATGATCGCGAGCACGCTGGTTCTCCGCAAAATATAGTTCCGTGGGAAATTTGTAGAGCGCAGCCGAGCGGCCGTTAGACGCCCCAGCCGTAGCGTTCGGAGTGTACCAGCGCGTCGCTCAGCTCCGCGCGAATGTGGTCGGTGAATTCCGAGCTTCGCAGCAGCTTTCCGCCGTTCTCCATAATGTCAATCGTGCGGTATCCATGGTCGAGGACGCGATCCACCGCCGATTCGATCCACTGCGCTTCAATTTCGAGGCCAAACGAATTGTGGAGCATCAGGCTGGCGGAATAGATCGCGCCCAGTGGACACGCCACATCCTTTCCCGCAAGTGTCGGCGCCGAGCCGTGAATTGGTTCGTACAGCGCGGGCTTCCCCTCTTCTCCGCGGCTGAAGGAAGGAATCAGGCCGATCGATCCGGCGATCGCCGCGGCTTCGTCGCTCAGAATGTCGCCAAACATGTTGCCGCACAAAATCACGTCGAACTGCGCGGGCTTCAGCAGCAGCTGCATCGCGGCGTTATCGACGTACATGTGATCGAGCGTGATATCCGGATAATCCTTCGCAACGCGATTCACCGTCTGCCGCCACAGCGTTGAGGTGGCGAGCACGTTGGCCTTATCGACGCTGGTCACGTGGCGATTGCGCGCCGCGGCGCGATCGAACGCATACCGCGCAACGCGCTCGACCTCCGCCGCTGAGTATTCAGCCACGTCGTGTGCCTTCGCGTGTTTACCCTCGCCCTTGATCTCGTGCGCGCCGAAATAAATGTCGCCCGCCAGCTCGCGGACGATCTCCATGTCGCAATCGTCGATGCGGTCGCGCTTCAGCGGCGAAATGCCACGTAGCGATGGGCGCAGCTTGATCGGGCGCAAATTGATATAGAGGCCGAGTTCTTTGCGAATCTTCAGCAGGCCGGCTTCAGGGCGCTTATCGAGCGCAACGGAATCCCACTTCGGTCCGCCGATCGCGCCGAGCAGCACGGCGTCCGCAGCTTTGCATCCCGCGAGCGTCTCCGCCGGCAGCGGCGTGCCGAAACGATCGATCGCATCGCCGCCAAACGCGAATTCCTTAAAAATAAATTCGTGATGAAACGCTTTCGCGCAATCGCTGAGGATCTGCACCGCGGCGCGTGTGACTTCCGGGCCGATGCCATCGCCGTGCAGGACTGCAATCGTCTTGCGAACTCCACTCATGTACGCAACCTTCCGGGATAAAACGAATTTTTAATCGGCGGCAGACGCTGCGGCATCACCCGCGAGCACGGAGGATTTGTTGCGGCGGACGATGTGAATAATCGAAATCACATCGCGATCCGTAACTTCCTTCGACGCGTCGGCCTGCTCGGTGGCCATAGCGTAGCATTCGGCAAGTTCGGCGTCGGTGATTGTGTAGCCGAGTTCGTCCAATCGTGCACGGAGCGCGTTGCGGCCCGAATGCTTGCCCAGCACCATGCGGCGCGACGAAACGCCAACTTTTTCGGGAACGATAATCTCGTAGGTGAGCGGGTTCTTGAGGATGCCGTCCTGGTGGATGCCGGCTTCGTGCGCGAAAGCGTTTGCGCCGACTACCGCTTTATTCGGCGATACCGTTACGCCGGTGATCTGTGAAAGCAGGCGGCTCGTCGCGTAAATCTGTTCCAGCGTGATGTTGTGCGATGCTTCGAAAAGTCCTTGCCGCACGTGCAGCGCTACCGCGATTTCTTCGAGCGACGCATTGCCTGCGCGTTCGCCAATTCCGTTGACCGTGCACTCGACCTGTCGTGCGCCAGCCGAGATCGCCGCCAGAGAATTCGCCACGGCCATGCCCAGATCGTTGTGGCAGTGCGCGCTGAAAATCACGTTCGGATAATTTTGCGCGATGTGATTGCGCGCCGCGCGGAACATGTAGTGGTATTCCTGCGGCATCGCGTAGCCCACCGTGTCCGGCAGGTTGATGATCGTCGCGCCGGATTGCGCGGCGGCTTCCACTACATCGAGCAGGAATCCCAGGTCGCTGCGGCTCGCGTCTTCCGCGGAGAATTCCACCTCTTCGCAATGCTTTTTGCCGTGCTCGATCATCGAGGTGATCTGGTCGAGCGCTTCGGCGCGCACGATGCGCAGCTTGTGCTTCAGGTGCAGGTCACTCGTAGCGAGAAAGATGTGCAGGCGGGGCTTTGCGGCAGGTTCGAGGGCTCGGAGCGCGGCGTCAACGTCTTCGCGCTTGGCACGGGCCAGCGCAGCTACGCGGCTTACCTTGATTTCCCCCGCTACCGCCCGAACGGACTCGAGGTCCCCCGGCGAGGCGATCGGAAATCCCGCTTCGATGATATCGACGCCGAGGCGCTCCAACTGGTGCGCCAGCTGCAGCTTTTCGTCGCGGTGCATCGAAAAGCCCGGCGATTGCTCGCCGTCACGAAGCGTGGTGTCGAAGATGTGTACGCGTTCCATTGAGGATTCTTCCGACCATCCCAGTATCGTCTTCCCGCGAGCAAGCCGTCCAATTTATAATCCTTGCATACCCGATAAATCTCTTTTATACAGAAAGTTGGGGCTGGGAGGCTTTGTGGATCTAGCGTCGTTGCAGGTATTCCAAATGGTGGCCAACGAGCGCAGCTACTCGCGCGCCGCCGAGAAACTCTTCCGCACGCAGCCCGCCATCAGCATCGCCATGCGCAAGCTGGAGGAATGGGTCGGCCAGCCGCTGTTTGTGCCCGGTTCCGGCGCCAAGACGCTCACCGACGCCGGCGTGCTGCTCCTTGAATACTCAAACCGCATGCTCAACCTGCGCGAAGAGATTCGAAAAGGTCTGCACGAGTTGCGCGGCCTCGAGCGCGGCCAGGTTTCTGTAGGTGTGAACGAAAGCTCCATCCACGCGCTGCTTCCGGCGCTAGACAAATACCGCACGGCGTACCCTGGCATTCACATTCGGGTTCACCGCGTGTTTTCTCGCGACGTGCCGCGCGAGCTGCTCAATCATCAGCTCGACATCGGCGTGATCACTTATCTGCCCGAGGAGCGCGAGCTGACCGCCGTCGAATTCTACCGCGACTCGCTCGTGCTGATCGTCTGGCCCGGCCATCGCCTCGCGAAAAAACGCGACGTAGAAATCGAAACCCTCGGTGAGGAAACCTTCGTCGCGCACATCGTCGAATCGCCGTACCGCCAGCGGGTGGTGCAACTTTTCGCCAAACACCGCGTGCCGCTACGTATGGACGTCGAGCTGCCGACCATCGAAAGCATCAAGCGCTTCGTGGCGCTGAAAAAGGGCGTCGCGATCGTGCCCCGCATGTGCGTGCAGGAAGAGGTCGAGCGTGGCGAGCTGCGCGAACTCGGAATACGCCAGATGAAAATGGAGCGCCGCTTGTATCTCGTGTACAGGCAGGACCGACCGCTTCCCGCCGCGGCGCAGGCTCTCGTCGATGTGATCTTGCCGAAGAAAAAAGCGCGCACGGCGTAGCGCGATAAGGCGCCGCGCGCGTTCACTTCTTCAGGTGATCCAGGCAGTCCGATATTCGCGAAAGTCCCTGCGTCAGTGTTTCCGTTTCCACGCCGAAGCCGATCCGGAAATGTTCCGGCGACTCGAAGAACCTCCCCGGCACCACGCTCGTTTCATATTTGTCGCGCAGCAGCTGGCAGAACGCATCCACATGCCCACTCGCCAGAAACGGGAACGCGATCGTGCCTGACTCCGGCTTGATCGCCAGAATATCCGTTCGCGATTCCAGAAATTTCTTTAGCAACGCGCGATTCGCTTCGAGCAGCCGTTTCGACCGCACGCAAATCTCTGGCAAGCGCTTTAGCGCCAGCACGCTGAGCCTCTCAGCGGGATGCGCGTCCATCGATCCGAACAAATCGTTCACCCGCCACATACGCTCGGCGAGCTGCTTCGCCGCGAAAATCCATCCGCAGCGCAATCCGCCGAGTCCGTAAGCCTTGGTAAGGCTGCTCGTCGCGATGAAATTCGGCCCGAGCTTAAACGAAGTCTGCCAAGGCGCATCGAAGCTCGCTTCAAGGTAGACCTCATCGACTAACACGTGCGCGCCAAGGCTCCGCGCAATTTCGCCGACAATTTTCAACTTCGCGTCCGCCGTGCGCACGCCACTGGGATTGTGAAGGTTCGTCAGCACGATCATCCGCGTGCGCGGCGAGATACGCCGTTCCACTTCGCGCGGGTCGAGCTGGAATCCCATCTCGAAGTTGCGCGGGAAACGCCGCACTTTTGCGCCGAGATACTCCGCCGTCGCGAGCAGCGCTTCATACGTCGGCTCTTCCACCAGGATTTCGTCGCCGGGCTCGAGCAGCGCCGCCATCGCCAGATGGTTCGCCATCGAAGTTCCCTGCGCGTGCACCACGCAATCCGATGGCACGCCGGCTTTCTTAGCCAGCTCGTCGATCAGTGGCGCATAGCCGTAGCCCGACGGACCGTTCAATTGGATATCTTCGATGCGTGCGTGAAGTTCTTCGAAAGGCAGCGGAGCGACAGCGCTCCCCGCAAGGTTGAATCGCGCGCTTGAGCGGAGCTTCGCCCACTCGATGTACGCCGAACGAATTTCCCGCCGCTGCGGACTCAACGGTGCCTCGCCTCCGGACGCTTCCGAATGATGCGCTGGCGCGGAGAAAAAACCGTCTTATCGCCGAATGATTCTGGTGGTATTCGGTCCGAGCAATTCGTACCGGATGCCACGCCATACGATGCGCTTATTGATGAGGGACATGAGGAAATTATATGTGAATAAGAAAGGGATGATTGCCGCGAGCACGGTCCAGATCCAGCTCCAGCTTGCCTGCGCCGAGCGCCACTCCGGAAGAGCTTCCGTGATTGCAATCGTGCGGAGTGCGCCCTTCATCGCTGCGAGCACTGGAATGGCAAGCGTCAAAAGCAGCAGGTTGCCCCACGGATGCACGTCAATCGTGCTGTAGAGCACCACATAAAGGCCAAACAACAGCGTCACCACGTAGCTGGCGTGCGCCAGCGCTCCCATTTTCCAGCGCCGCGGTGAATTCACTTTCGTGATCAGGATTTGCCGGTCCGTGAATTCAAGCAGGCTCGCGAACGTCCACGGATGCATCGTCGGCGCGAAGCACTCGGGGCAGAACACGATTTCTCTTCCCACGACCTCCAACGCGTACGTCATTGCGAAGTCGTCGCTCACCGCACCTTTCCAAGCTTCCAGCACCTTCGCGTCATTGAACGTGGTTTTGCGGATCGCCGTGCCGCCGCCCCAGCAGAAATTGTTCTCGGGCTTGCCGAGCACCGTCGCCACCGACGCATTCCACACAGACGCCAGCGCGCTCGCGAATCCGTCGCCGCCCGCGCCGTTGGGAATAATCCAGCGATACGCCGTGGTCGCGCCGATCTTCGAATCCTGCAGCGGCGCAATCAATTTCGTCAGCCACGTCCGCGGCGCGCGCACATCCGAATCCGTGAACGCGTAAACTTCCACGCTTTCCGGCAGCGATGCCACGGCTTTTGTGAGGTTGTAAACTTTTTCGCTGCTGTCTTCCGGCGGCCCCGCGATCACGATATGCACCGGCTTCGAACTGGCCGTCTTCACGCGCTCGATCACTTTCAGCGCAGGATCCAGACTCGTCGCGAGCACGAAGTAGATTTCGTAGTTCGGATAGTCGAACCTGGTCATCGCCATCAAGTTTTCTTCCAGGCCACGCTCCGCGCCTTTGCACGGAACGATCAGCGCGGCCGCGGGCGTGTAAAAACCGGCGTGCGAAGAAAGCCGCTGGCGCACCATCCTGAACCACAAAAATCCCTCGTACAGGGAATAGACCCCGAGAGCGATCTGCGCCAGGACCAGCAGATAGAAAAGGTAATAAATCATTGGCTTTCCCGCGAGAATAGCAGGGCCGGGCTGTTTCACATCGCTACAACATCGCGACATGTGCGGTATCTGCAATGTCGTTCTGGACATTCGGGCGGGATCTGTGCGCTACAGGAGCTTTCGAGGCGGTCAGTTTACGCGGTGGCGGGCAAATACTCGGCGCAAGACTTTGTCGGCGGCGGCATCCAGCTCGATCTGGAATTTTGCCGAGGCTCGGCGCGCCTGGTCCATGAGCGACGGATCGAGCAGAATCGCTGTGCGATCCACAAACGGGCCAGACGGCGCCGGTTTGATCGTTCGCGAAGGCTTGCGTTTCGGTTCAGCCGCGGTGAGCGACTCGTAGAAATCGAGGTCGCGCCAGAAAGCTTGCGCCTCGTCCTCTGACCAGCGCAACGCCTGCCCTAGCGCGACGAAAAACTCCTCGCGAAAAAGATCGAGCAGCGGAATTGCAATTTCCCACCCCTGTTTCCGAGCTTTCTTCTTCGGCGACGGCTTCTTCTTACCCTTCTTGCCTTTCGTTTTCTTCGACGCTCGCGGTTTCGGCCCGCGAGATGCCACGTGCACCTTCAGCCGCGCGGGAAACAGCGCCTCGGCGCGGAGCGCCATGGCCAAAATTGCCTCGCGCCGGATCGTGATCAGCTGCTCGCGGTAATGCGCCGGCTGGTCCGCGCGGCCGGGCCGGCGGTTCTCCGCTGCGTACATGTCCAGAAAACGCGGCACCATCTCGTCGCGATCGAGCGTTGCGAGCAGCAGCGTAGCCGCCTCTCGCGCACGAATCACCAGTTCTCTGGGACGGTATGGCATTGGGGAAGTTTACCTGTACGCGATTCCCCGCCGCGCCGCAACTGGAAACGTGCGCGCACGAAAAAAGCCCGGGGATTTCTCCCCGGGCTTGGCTGTCTCACATCCCGGCGGCTGGTCGGGGTTGTTTATTCAAGGTTGTTTAGTGGACTGGACCCGCGAGCGGACGATCGTCGTCCGTCTTCGCCGACGAGCGAACCGGCTTCTCGAATTTGCCCAACGCAATTTCGAGCGCCTCTTCCGCCGTGCGAACGAAGTGGACCTTCACGTCGCCGAGCATCTCTTCGGGCAAGTCTTCCTTCACGTTCGGTTCGTTCTCCGACGGAAGAATGACTTCCTTGATGCCCGCGCGCTTTGCCCCGAGGACCTTTTCCTTGATTCCGCCCACCGGCAACACAATGCCGGAGAGTGAAATCTCGCCCGTCATCGCCACACGCGGCTTGATCGCGCGGCCAGTGAGCAAGCTCACCAGCGCCGTGACCATCGCCACGCCGGCCGACGGACCGTCCTTCGGTACCGCGCCGCTCGGCACGTGAATGTGCACGTCCTGCTTGCGGAAGAAATCGGGATCGATTCCGTACCGCTCGCAATTCGCTCTCACCCACGTGAGCGCTGCGCGCATCGATTCCTGCATCACGTCGCCCAGATGCCCGGTCATCGTGAACGTCTTACCGCCGCGCATCTTGCTCGCTTCGATGAAGACGATGTCGCCGCCCACCGGTGTCCACACCAGGCCCACCGAAACGCCCGGCTTCTGAACGCGCTCCTCCACTTCTTTTTCGAGGCGCATCTTCTGAAGCCCGAGTACGTCGCGGACTACGTCGCTGGTTACCACCAGCTTGTCCGTGTGCCCTTCGGCCATACGGCGTGCCTGTTTGCGAACCAGCGTTCCGATTTCACGTTCGAGGTTTCGCACGCCCGCTTCCCGCGTGTAATGGCGGATCACGTCGCGCAATGCCTCGTCTGTGAATTCGATCTGCTCGTTGGTGACGCCGTGTTCTTTCGTCTGGCGCGCCACCAGGAAGCGCTTCGCGATGTGAACCTTCTCTTCTTCCGTGTAACCGGAGAGTTCGAGAATTTCCATACGGTCGCGCAGCGGTTCCGGAACGGGATCGAGCCAGTTCGCCGTCGCAATGAAAAGCACCTTCGACAGGTCAAACGGCACGTCCAGATAGTGATCGCGGAACGTCGAATTCTGTTCCGGATCGAGCACTTCCATCAGCGCCGCTGACGGATCGCCGCGGAAGTCGCGTCCGAGCTTATCCACTTCGTCCAACATCACGACGGGGTCCATCGTCTCGGCCCTGCGAATTCCCTGGATGATCTGTCCCGGCAACGCGCCGATGTACGTCCGGCGGTGGCCGCGGATTTCCGCTTCATCGTGCATGCCGCCCAGCGAAATGCGCACGAACTTGCGTCCCAGCGCTCTAGCGATCGACTTGCCGAGCGAAGTCTTACCCACGCCCGGAGGCCCGACGAAGCACAGAATCGGCCCCTTCATGCCCGGCTGCAATTTCTTCACAGCCAAGTAATCCAGGATGCGCTGCTTGATCTTCACCAGGTCGTAGTGATCTTCATCCAGAATCTCCTGCGCCTTCGGGATGTCGATATCTTCCGTGCCTGAAGTCTTGTTCCACGGCAGCGAGGTCATCCATTCAAGGTACGTACGCGCCACCATGTATTCGGCCGAAGCAGGAGTCATCTTCGCGAGACGCTTTAGCTCGCGATCGCACTCCTTCTTAGCCTCGGCGGACATGCCGGCATCTTCGACCTTCTTGCGAAGTTCGTCGATTTCGGCAGCGCCGTCGTCGCTCTCGCCGAGTTCCTTCTGAATCGCTTTCATCTGCTCGCGCAGAAGGAATTCGCGCTGGCTTTGATTAACTTGTTCCTGCACCTGGTCCTGAATCTTGCTGCGCAGGTCGAGAACTTCCCGTTCCTTCGTCAGCTCGTTGATCAGGCTTTCCATGCGCTTGCGAACGCTGAAAGTTTCCAGCAGTTCCTGCCGGATCATCGTGTTCAGCGAAGGCAGCGTGGACGAAACAAAGTCCGCCATGCGGCCCGCCGATTCGATGTTCATCACTTCGCTCTGCAGGTCGTCCGAAAGCTGCGGCGAACGCGCCACCACTTCACGGAACAGTTCCTGCACGTTGCGCTGAAGCGCCGTCAATTCGGAGTCGCGCTGATCTTCCAGATCCGGCTGCAGCTCCGCATGCGCTTTCAGGAAGGGTTTGAATCCGAGCACTTCCTTCACTCGAATCCGGTCCAGACCTTCCAAAAACGCCACAACGTTTCCGTTGGGCATCCGGACCATCTTGTGGACTTTTGCCAGCGTGCCTACGCCATGCAAATCGGTGCCGGTTGGCGATTCGATCCGAGGATCGAGCTGCGCTACCACACCTAGAATTTTCTCCGTTCCTTCCAGCGAGTTCAGCAGCGCCAGCGAGCTTTCACGCCCCACCGGCAAAGGCATCACTGCCCCCGGGAATAGGACCGTGTCTCGAACGGGAAGGATCGGAAGCTCATCCGGCAATACTCTTGTTACTTTGCTCACCGTAGTCCCCCTTGGACTGCGATACAAAAACCGGTCGGTTGGTATTAAGAGATATCGACCGACTTCCCACTTAGATGCGCGACAGAAGAAAAGGACTTCAAGTCTTCGTAGGCTCCTGTTAGGGAAGTTGATAGTATCACACTAAGGTCTTTCGATGCACCTCAAATCGCTTGGATTCAGCTGTTTCCATGATGCTTAGCTGCCCGATTTGAGGCTATCTACAGCTAAATAAACTACTTACTCGGTAGTCCCTCGGCTGTCGGCCGGCCATACTGTTCCACGACAAACCTTTCCGCAGCTTCCCTGCCCTCTACCGCCCCGTTGAGCTGGGCATCCTCTACGGCATTCAGGATCTCTTTGAACCGAGGCCCCGGCCGGAAGCCCATCTCGATCAGGTCCGTACCTGTTAGAAACCGCGGCGGCGCCACAAGTTCCGGCGGCGTCTCGGCCAGGAACTTCTTCATCGCGTCGTAGTTCTCGAGGTTCCGGTGGCTTGAAAGGCAGTCCAGCCTGTGTAATGCCAGATGCTCGTCGAAGCGATCTAGGCGCGCGAACCTCTTTAACGTCGCGGGCTTCATAACAGGTACGTCTTTGAAGCGCATATGGTTGTTCACCAAGGCGTTGATTTGATCGGCGTCCTCGTTCGAGAACCTGAGTCTCCGCTCGATCTCTTCCGCCATCTTCACGCCGACTTCCACGTGCCGGTCAAATCGGATACGCCCGTTTGGCCCAGTGGGCGGCGCAAACGTCGGCGGCTTGCCCACGTCATGCAGCAGCACTCCCCACCCGAGCGTGCTTGGCGTTCCGGCGGGAAGACCTTCCAGCATCAGCAGCGTGTGAATCCATACGTCGCCTTCGGGATGAAATTGCGGCGGCTGCTGCACACCCTTCATGCGCGAAATTTCCGGCAATACCTGTTCCAGCAGTCCCGTTTCGTCGAGCAGCTCAAACCCGCGTCGCGCGGCGCCTTCCGTCAGAATCTTGGTCAGCTCGTCGCGGACGCGCTCGGCAGACACCTGATGAATCTTCGGCGCGAGCTTCTTGATCGCCTCCAGCGTGCGAGGCTCGATCGTGTATCCGAATCTCGCCGCAAACCGCACCGCGCGCAGCATCCGCAGCTTGTCTTCTTCAAATCGCCGCTCCGGCTCGCCAATCGCGCGAATCACGCCGGCGCTCAGATCGTCGCGCCCGCCGACGAAATCGAGAACTTCGTCGTTTCGCGGATCGATCAGCAGGGCATTGATCGTGAAATCTCGCCGCGCCACATCCTCCTGCGGCGTCTTCGAATACACGACGGCGTCGGGATGCCGGCCGTCGCTGTACGAAGTGTCCGAGCGGAACGTCGCCACCTCCACTTGCGCCGCGTCCGGATCTTTTGAATCTTCCATGACGATCGTCACGCCGAATTTCGCACCCACGTCGCTTGTGTGAGGACAAAGCGCCTCGACCTGCTCCGGCGTCGCATCCGTCGTTACGTCGTAGTCTTCCGGCTCGCGCTCGAGCAGAATGTCGCGCACACACCCGCCCACCAGATACGCCAGATGTCCGGCGTCGCGCAGCTTCGAGCAGATCTGATCCGCGAATTCGCGCGCGTTCATAGGCCGATTATGCTGTATTCGATGCGTGCGGGGAAGGTAAGGAGCCAAGCGAGGCGCGCAAGCCGCATTGCAGGATTCGCCGCTTCGGCGTCGCGCTAGCTGGTGTCAGGTGGTGCGCGAAGGCGCTACGAAACGCGAAGCACCAGCGCCGTGATGTCGTCGTGCTGCCGCGCGTAACCGACGAACTCGTTCACGTCGCTCATCGTGCTCGCTAGAATTTGCGCGGCCGAGCCAGACGCCGCCGCAGCAATCGAGCTGATCAGCCGGCTCTCTTTGAATTCGTCGCCCTTTTCATTCACGGCCTCCACCAACCCATCCGTGAAAATGAAAAGCAGGTCGCCCGGAATCAATTGCACTGTCTCCGCGCCGTACGCAATTTCGTCGTCCGAAAAAAGCGGCAGCCCAAGCGGCGGACCTCCCACAGCGAGCCTCACGATCTCGCCGGACGCGCGCCGCAGAATCGGATCGTTGTGCCCGCAATTCGTGTAACGCATCGCGCGCGTTCGCGGATCGATCTCGGCTAGAAACGCCGTCGTGAATCGTTGCCCCTCGAGGCTATGCGCCCGCGCGTAACGGTCAAGCCCGGTCACCACCTCGCCGAGCGTCGCGGGGGTCGATGCCAGCGCCTTCAACCCCGACTGAAACGTCGCCATCAGCAGCGCCGCCGGCACGCTTTTCCCCGCCACGTCCGCCACGGCAACCAGCAGCGGAGCTTTCTCCGCCGGCACGCCCGGCATCGCGCGCAAAAATGCGTCGTAGTAGTCGCCAGCCACCGTGTTCTGGGGCCGCGTTGCAAACGCGATGTCGAACCCCGCCACCGCTGGCGCTGTGTGCGGCACGAGCCACTGCTGAATC
>JABDGF010000020.1 GCA_013286165.1 Acidobacteriota bacterium
GGCGGGACAAGGAGAAGGAATGCGTAAGAAGGTGACGGTGGTTGGCGGCGGTTTTGTGGGATCGACGACGGCGCAGCGGATTCATGACGACGGGCTGGCCGATGTGGTGCTCACGGACATTTTGGAAGATGTGCCGGCGGGAAAAGCGCTGGACATGGCGCAGTCGGCGACGATTTTTGGATCAAACTCGAGCGTGATGGGCATCTCCACCGCGAAGGGCGACTACTCCGCGACGGCGAACAGCGACATCGTGGTGATCACGGCGGGATTTCCGCGCAAGCCGGGCATGAGCCGCGACGATCTTCTTAAGCTGAATTATGACGTGGTGAAGACCGTGGTCGAGCAGATCGTTAAGCACTCGCCGAACGCGATCCTGATTATGGTGACCAACCCTCTCGACGCGATGGCGCAGGCGGCGCTACACGTGAGCAAATTCCCGAAGAACCGCGTGCTCGGAATGGCGGGCGTGTTGGATTCTGCGCGAATGAGCCGCTTCGTCGCGATGGAACTGAACGTGTCAGTTGAGAACATCAACTGCTTCGTGCTCGGCGGCCACGGTGACGACATGGTGCCGCTGACGCGCTACTCGACCGTGGCGGGCATTCCCCTGCCGGAATTGATCTCGAAGGAAAAGCTGGACGCGATCGTGACGCGCACCCGCAAGGGCGGCGCAGAAATCGTGAACCTGCTGAAGACCGGCTCGGCGTATTACGCACCGTCGGCTGCGACCGTGGAAATGGTCGAAGCGATCCTGCACGACAAAAAGAAAATCCTGCCGTGCGCGGTGTACCTCGAGGGCGAGTACGGCATCAAGGGACTGTTCGTCGGCGTGCCGGTGAAGCTGGGCGAGAAGGGCGCGGAAGAAATCGTTCAGGTGAAGCTTACGGATGCGGAGCAGGCGGAGTTGAACAAGTCCGCGGCTTCGGTGCGTGAATTGGTGAACGTGCTCGGGATTTAAGAACGGCACGAGTCGCGGAACGCACAACGGCGCCCGTTTCCGTTCGCTGCGCGAACGAAACCGGCCTCTACAGGTAGGCGAACTTACAGTTGAGATGTGTTTCAGCAGGATGGCTCACGTGACGCGCGACTCGCGCGTTGCGTGGGCCGCTTGTTTTAGGCGCGCTCCCAATTCAGCTGCGCGTCTTTGGCTTGCGCGTCGTCCACGGGACGGAGCGAGAGCGACTTCTCGCCAAACGTGTAGGCGCGAATGAAATCCTTCCCTACGTCTCCCGGGCGGAGACTTCCCTGCAAGTGGTGCGTGATGATTCCCTTCGCCGCGTCGATCGTGTACCTGCCGTAATACGCGTAGTAGCTGCGGTAGGCGAGCTGGACGTCCTTCGGGAGCGGAAAGCTCGTCACGTAATTCGCAAATTCGGGGCGCGGGTTGCGCATGATTTGCACGGCTACGTTACCGGCTGCGTCGTACATCAATATGCCGACGGGACTATCGCCAAAAATGCGCGCCTCACCGGAATCAATCGAGACCAGGCGCCACGTGCCGACGAAGGGATTGGATTGCGGTGCGTTAGATGAAGGAGCGGACATTCAGGCGACCTCGCGAATTAGGGCGGCGAAATTTTGACATTGCGAATGGGGTGAGTCAACGGCGCGAACGCCGCCTTGCGCGAAGTTTACAAACGGCGGCCTGTACGTCCGGACAGGTTTTTCGGCGGGCGCAGAACAGTAGCGAAGGCGAAACATAGAGGCGCGGCGTTGCGTTGGCGGAGAGTATGCTCTTGGTAAAATCGAGTTGCGCGCGCGATGCGAACTGCTGGGATTACGTGGAGATTCGTGCGCTCGATGTGTGTTCACACGGTGCGCGAGGCCCAGCCACGGACATGAACCTATTCAACCGCAAAGATGGAGACGGAGAGAAGACGCCAAAACGCCGCGCGGGCGATTTGGCGCTGGTGGATGGCGAAGGCGCGGTCCCATCGCACCGCCTGACGATGGATATGGCGCGCGCGGTGTCGCTTGCGGCGATGATGGCGCACAGCCGCGCGGCTACCGTGGTGGAAGTGGCCGATCTGCTCGCGGGAATGTACATCTACGAGTGGGATCGTCTCGCGAAATATTGGGACGACGAAGAGAAAGTCGAATCGTACCTGCAGCAAATTTGCCGGATCAGTCCGCCGCGTTGGCACTACTGGATCGAATTTCACCATCGCCAGCTGACTGTGGAATCAGAACCGAAGAAGTGGAAGTTGCCCGTGGGCCCGAAGAAAGACGAAGTGGCGGTGCCGAAGCTCGCGCATTCGGCGGAGTTGCAAGCCGTGTGGGCTGCGGCGGAAGCGGCTGCGCCGACGACGGACATGGTGGAAGGCCGAGTGATTCCCGTGCTGACACTCGAGTGCGTGCTGTTTGCGATCGCGAGCCGCACGAATTCAGAGATTGGTCACCGGCTCGTCGCGGCGGGGCTCAAGCTGGGTGAGCTGGAAGAGGAAGCGCGGCGGCCGAGGCACGCTCCGAGATAGAACTTCAGATAATCATCTTGAAGTGGGGCCAGAGCTCGCCCAACGGCGCGACGGGCTTGCGGCAAATATACACTTTGACGCCTTGTTCGCTCGGCGCGGCGTGCGGTGAGTAGATTGTGGCAGCCTCGCGGACGTCGCCGAAAAGCTTGATGTAGTCCGACGAATTGTCGCCGAAAATAATCATGCACGAGCCGGTGTAGTCGCCCGGTCCCCAGTAGTAGTGGCTGTTGTGGCCGCTGATGGCCTTGGGAAGGCCGTACTTCTTGCCGTAGTAATCGATCGCGCCCGCCTCGCCGTAATTGCCCGCCAGGATCGCGCAGCTCGGACGCTCGTCACCCGGAATCGAGTAATACACATGCGAAATGGTCTTCGCGAGTTCGGGCCAGCCGAACATATCCGCGTAGAGTTGCGGCAGCTCGACGGGCGTATCGACTTCGGTTTTTACCGAGCGCGCGTACGGAAGCTTCGACGAGTACCAGATGAAATTATTCACGCTGAAGACCGGCACGCCGAATGGAACCGTGACGAGCCCCGCGATGATCAGGACCGCGGCGTATGCCACGCGCGCCCAATTAAATTTCGGCGCGGCGATGAATTTTTCCGCGGCGACTCCGCCAGCGGCCATCAGCACGGCGTAAATTGGGACGACGTAGTAGGTCTTGCCGTCGAGCAGCATCACGATCAGCAGAATGAAAATGTACGTCCAGCCGAGAAAGCGGTAGCGCTTCCCTTCTCGATCGAAAAAATACCAACCGAGACCTGCGAGCCAGAGCGGCAGCGCAATCGGATTCATGAACAAGATTTGTTCAAAGAGAAATTGCCCCGGCGTGAGGCGGACGATTTTGAATGCCTGTCCGTTACGTACAACTTCCACTTGCGGCCAGCCGTGGGTCGCTTCCCAGATCAGATTCGGCAAGAAAATCGCGAGAGCGATTCCGCCGCCGATCCAGATCCATTTGCTGGCGAGGTGTTTTCGCTGGGGCGTAAGCAGCAGGCCAGCGACGAGCGCTGCGCCGAACGCGAGCATCGTGTGTTTGTTCTGGAGGCCGATGCCCGCGACAACGCCGAACGCGATCCAGAATTTTGGAGATGCGCCGTTCGCGATACGAATCGCGATCCACGCACAGAGGAGCCAGAAGAGCGGCTCGAACGCGTTCATCGAGAAGAAGCTATCGAAGGCGAGATAAATTGGCGCGAAGAGAATTGCGACCGCGGCGAGAGCTTGCGCGAACATGCCGCCGCCGAGTTCGCGCGCCACGCGGCCCGTGAGATAAACGACGGCGGCTCCGGCGAGCACCGGTAGCAGGCGCATCGCGAACATCGAGTCGCCCAGCGTGTGCTTCACGCACCAGGATACGAAGGCGATGAACGGCGGCTGATCGACGTAGCCCCACGCAAGGTGGTCGCCGCAGGCCATGTAATAAAACTCGTCGCGGAAGAAGCCGTAGCGATTGATGCCGCAGAACTGAATGACGATTTTCAGGACGGCGAGCGCGACGAGAAGCAGATTGGCCGAGCGGACGCCGGTGGGAGCGTTGTAGATGGGTGCGGGGCTGGGAGACATTTGCTGGGGTTTTAGTTGGGTGGCACGCACCCTTCTGAACGCGAAGGGTGCGGCACCCCAAAATGCTAAAGCACTACGAGATGGTGATGGACGTAATGCGGTCGAGCTTAGGGAAATGTTTCTCGAGGTACGGCTTGCCGAGCGCGGTGATGCTGCCCTGATCGGGCTGCTCGCCGTAGCCGCTGTGAATCTTTTTCACCACGTCGAGGCCGCTGGTGACTTCGCCGAACGGCGAGAAGCCCATCTTATCGAGCTGCGCGTTATTGCCCGTATTGATGAAAAGCTGTGTGGTGCGCGTGCCAGGGCCGGCGGTGGCGAAAGAAATCGTGCCGGGCTTGTTGGATTGCGTGACGGGATCGTCGGTGAGGCGCTGGTTGCGCCACGCGCCGGTGACGGCGGGATCGGCGTGCAAACCGAACTGCACGACGAAGCCGGGGATGACGCGGAAGAAATGCGCGTCGTTGAAATAGCCGTGCTTCGCGAGATTGTAGAACCGGTCGGCGCCGAGCGGAGCCCACGCGCGCGTGACCTTGATCACAAAATCGCCCGCCGTGGTGCTGAATTTGGCGTCAAACGTTGCGGGAGCCTGCTCGGTGAGCGACCCCGGATTTTTCAAATCGGACATTCAATTACTCTCCTCAGAGGATCAGTCTGTTTCATACGATGCGCAGACTGAAGTCTACGCTACGGGTTACTGGTTCGATGGAGCTGCTGCAGCCGCGGGCTTCTTCGCCGCTGGCGCAGTGGTCGAGTGGTGCACCGGCGCTGCCGTCTGCACGGGCGAAGTGATGATGGTGGCCTTGATCACATCGAGCTTCGGAAAATTCTTGTCGAGATACGGCTTACCCTTCTCGGTAATTTCGTTCTGATCCGGCGTCTCGCCGTAAGCCGCGTAGATCTTCTGCACCACGTCCATTCCCGAAGTGATCGTGCCGAACGGCGCGAAGCCCATCTGATCGAGCCGCGGATTCTCGGCGAGGTTGATGAAAAGCTGGGTGGTGCGCGTGTTGGCGCCCGCCGTCGCGAAGGTGAGCGTGCCGATGTGATTCGATTCCTTGACGGGATCGTCCTGCAGGTTGGCCTTCTCCCACGCTTTGTTTACCGCGGGGTTCGCGCTCAAACCGAACTGGACGACGAAGCCGGGCACGACGCGGAAGAACGCGGCGTTATTGAAGTAACCGTGCTTCACGAGATTCCAGAAGCGGTCGGCGCCGATGGGAGCGGAGTCGCGCTTCACGTGCACCACAAAATCGCCGGCGGTAGTGACAAACTTCACGTCATATTCGGCGGGCGCCTGCGCCTTGAGCGTCGCGGGATGGAGCAGCGCGGGATCGGTGTGGGTCGCGGTTGAAGCGGTAGCGGTCTTGTGCGCCGGCGCGGCGGCCGACGATGACGCGGACGAGCCGGTTGCTTGCGCTTGCGCAACAGCTGGAACAAGTCCGGCAACAAATGCGAGCGACGAACAGACAGCGAGACGGATCAGAGAACGTTTCACGACTTCCCTCCTAGTTTCTTTGCGGTGTTTTCGACGTCCTGCATCAGACGCAGGGTATTGCCGCCGAGGATTTTCTGCACATCGGCCGGGGAGTAGCCCTTCGCGAGCAGCACGTTCGTGATTTCGGGCAGCTTCGATACGTCGTCCATGCCGTAGGGCATGTCGGCGCCGTCAAAATCGGAACCGAGCCCGACGTGATCGGCTCCGACCAGTTTAACAGCGTGGTCGATGTGCTCGATGATCTTCGTCCACTCGACGCGCGGCAATTTTTCGGCGGCGACATATTCGCGCGTCACATTGTCCGCTTCGATCAGCTCGCATGCTTCGTTCGCTCCGCAGCGTTTCTTCGCTTCCGCTTCGATTTCCTTGCCGTATTCGGGATGCGCTTTCATCGCGTCGGCAAATTCCTGACTGAGAAAGCCGATGTGATAGTTGATCTGGATCACGCCGCCATGCGCTGCGAGATCTTTGATCATCTGATCGGTCATGTTGCGGCCCGCGGTGCAGATGGCGCGGCAGCTGGAGTGCGAGGCGATCACCGGCGCTTTGCTGGTAGCGAGCACGTCGTAAAAAGTTTTGTCCGCGACGTGCGAGATATCCACCATCATGCCGAGCTTATTCATCTCGCCGATCACTTGCTTGCCAAACGGCGTAAGGCCGTCGTGGGCGGCTTTGTCGTTGGCGGAATCGGCCCAGTCGGTATTCACGGTGTGCGTGAGCGTCATGTAACGCACGCCGAGCGAGTAGAACTTGTCGAGCGTCTCGAGGGAGTTGTTCATCATGTGGCCGCCCTCGACACCCATCAGCGCGCAAATTTTGCCGGAACCCTTGGCGGCGCGGATTTGGTCGGCGGTGGTGCACAGCACGAGATCTTTCGGATTTGCGGCGACGGTGCGGCGCACGGCTTCAATCTGCGCCATGGCGCGATCGACGGCCGGCTGACCTGTGACCGTGCCAGGAATCCAGATGGAGAAAAAAATGGCGTCGAGGCCGCCCTCGCGCATGCGCGGGATGTCCACGCTGCCGTCGGAGTGGCGCGCGCTCAGGTCAAATTTCGGGTCGAGCAGGCGCTGCGTCGTGTCGTCATGCGTATCGACGACGATCGATTTCGCGTGCAGCTCCTTCGCCTGCGGAGTGATGGTGGTGCTGGATTGCTGCGCGAGTGCCAAGGGTAGAGCGAGCCCTCCTACGACGATGCCGAGTGCTGCGAGTGAGATACGTTGCATGTGATCGTGTGAAATGCCTTTGGGATTCTACGACAGGCAAGACTGAATGGAGCCAGACTTATTCGAGTTCCTGGTTAGACCCAATCGACGGGCCGCCGCAAGACGCCACCCGAACCGTCTGGAATCTGATTTGCGAATTGTGCTTTCGACAACAGCTGCAGCGGCAGACTTCTGTGAGCGTCCGCCGAGGTACGGAGCTCGACCGCCGCACCGCGAGTCGGATTGCGGGTCGGGACGTAAACGAATATTCGCTTCTCTGGAAAACGAAGCCGGACCATGTTTACAGCCGGCACCAGATCGGAATCACCGCTAAACAGAACAAGCTGGTCGCACTGGTTTCGATACGCGTCATCGAGCATAAAAATCGCGACGTTCACGTCGGTCCGTTTCTCTTCTTGTGTGTCGTAGTGACGGTCGCCGGTGTGCCCGCATGTCGAAACTCTGCATTGCAACGTCTTCCGTTTGAACTTACCCAACACGACATCGACGACTAGCGACGTGGCTAGCGCCTTGAGATAGGTTTCTTGGTTGACCTTCGTGGGCCCTTCGAAGAGGGCCGTGAAATATCGAATTAAGCGAATGTCGTCGTGTGGCCTCAGCAGCTGACAGAATCTGGCGATGTTCAACCACTTTAGCGAAGGCGTGCTGCGGACGGGTCCGTAGTACAGATTGAAACCGTCGATGTAAACGATTGTGCGAGGTCGCGAGTGCGGAACTGCGGATTCGTGCATAAAAAAAGGGCAATCATATAGATTGCCCAAACCGGCCTTGCGGCCGGGGAGTCGTCGAAATTCAGTCTAGGCTAGATCTCGTAATCTGTCAAACTTACAACCCAGCGGCCTAAGGAGATCGTCAACGCCTTATCCCAGCTCATCCTTCGGGGGCGGCGGAGCCGATGGTTTTAGGGGCGGTGAAGAAACTCTTGATGGCGTGGCGGAGGACTTGACCGTTCACGCTGGCCAGCGATTCGGTGAGCGGGATGCCCTTGGGGCAAATTTTCACGCAGTTCTGCGCGTTGTCGCAGTCTTCGATGCCGCCGGGGCCCATCAGCGCGTCGAGACGAGCAGCGGAGTGCATCGCGCCCGTTGGATGCATGTTGAAGAGGCGAACCTGGCTGACGATCGCGGCGCCGACGAACTGATCGTCGGCGTTGACCTTTGGGCAAATTTCCAGGCAGTTGCCGCACGTGATGCAGCGCGAAAGCGGATAAGCCTCTTCCTGCTTTTCGGGCGCCATGCGCGGGCCGGGGCCGATGTCGTAGGTGCCGTCGATCGGGATCCAGCACTTGGTGCGCTTCAAATCATCAAACATTTTGCTGCGATCGACCTGCAGGTCGCGAATCAGCGGAAACTTCGTGAGCGGCTCGAGGCGAATCGGCTTTTCGAGATCATCGACGAGCGCGGTGCACGCCTGGCGCGGCTTGCCGTTGATCACCATCGCGCACGCGCCGCAAACTTCCTCGAGACAGTTGGCTTCGTAGCTGACGGCCGAGGATTCCTTGCCTTCGCGCGTGAACGGGCGCTCGGCGATGTCGCGCAGGCAGATGATCACGTTCATGTGCGGGCGCCAGCGCAGCTCGAATTCTTCCCAGCGGACAGCTTCGTCCGGCCGCTGCTGCCGCTTGATCTTCACGATGAATGTTTTGTCTGCCATTCGGTCCTCGTAAGCCCAACTACTGAAACGTGGCGCGACGCTTTACTTCGCTGCGGTGTATTTGCGTTCGCGCAGCGGAAGCTGAGAGATATCAACCGCCTCGTACGCCAGCTGAATATCGCCGCCGTTGTATCGCGCGATCGTCGTCTTCAACCAGTTGGCGTCGTCGCGATTCGGAAATTCCGGCTTGTAGTGAGCGCCGCGCGTTTCGTTGCGTGCGAGAGCGCCCATCGTGATCACTTTCGCGAGTACGAGCATGTTGCCGAGCTCACGGACAAAGTTCAGCGACTGATTCGACCACTGTGTACGGTCCTGCACGTTCACGCGCGTAAAGCGGTCGCTCAGTTCGTCGAGCTTCACCAGCGTCTTCTGCAGGTTGGCGTTGTAGCGGATTACGGTGACGTTCTCGGTCATCACGTCGCCCAGCTCGCGCCAGATCGTCATCGGATTTTCGGTGCCGGTGTGCGCGTTCAGCAGCGTGTCGGAAATGTCTTGCTGGCGCACACGCTCGCGTTCGTACACTGCCGCGGAAGTGTTTTCGTAGCGAGATTCGAGACCTTTGGCATAGCGCACCGCCGCCGGGCCCGCGATGCCGCCGCCGAAGATGCAGGAGACGAGCGAGTTTGCGCCAAGGCGATTCGCGCCGTGATACTGGTATTCGCACTCGCCCGCCGCGAAAACGCCGGGCAGGTTCGTCGCCTGGTTCTCGTTATCGACCCAGAGCCCGCCCATCGTATAATGCATCGCGGGAAAAACTTTCATGGGTTCGACGTGCGGATCGACGCCGACGAACTTTTGGTAGATCTCGAGAATGCCTTCGAGCTTGCGCTCCAGCGTTTCGCGCGGAATGTGCGTGACGTCGAGATAGACGGCAGGATCGCCGGCCAATCCCATCTTCATTTCGTACACGATTTTGTGAATCGCACGCGTCGCCACGTCGCGCGGCACAAGGTTGCCGTACTTGGGATACCACTCTTCGAGGAAGTAGAAACGCTCGTTTTCGGGGATCGTGCGCGGCGGGCGCGGATCCTGCGGCGTCTTCGGAACCCACACTCGGCCACCTTCACCGCGCGCTGATTCGCTCATCAGGCGGTTCTTGTCTTCGCCGGGAATCGCCGTCGGATGCACCTGAATGAATTCGCCATTCGCGTAGTACGCGCCCTGCTGAAAGAGCGCCGATTGCGCCGAGCCCGTGCAGACCACCGAGTTGGTTGAACGCCCAAAGATCGAGCCGATGCCGCCCGTGCAGAAAATCGCAGCGTCGCACGGGAACGTCTTGATCTCCATGGTCTTCAAATCCATCGCGCAAATGCCGCGGCAGACGCCGCCGTCATCGAGCACGGCGGAAAGGAACGTCCAGCCTTCGTATTTCTTCACGCGGCCTTCGGATTCGTGGCGGCGGACCTGCTCATCCAAGGCGTACAAAAGTTGCTGGCCGGTGGTTGCGCCTGCGAATGCAGTGCGGTGATAGAGCGTTCCGCCGAAGCGGCGAAAATCCAGCAAGCCTTCCGGCGTGCGGTTGAACATCACGCCCATGCGATCGAGCAAGTCGATGATGGAAGGCGCCGCTTCGCACATCGACTTCACGAGCGGCTGGTTCGCGAGGAAGTCGCCGCCGTAAATGGTGTCGTCGAAATGTTTGAAAGTGGAGTCGCCCTCGCCCTTCAGATTCTTCGCAGCGTTGATACCGCCCTGCGCACAGACGGAGTGCGAACGTTTCACGGGAACGATAGAAAAAAGATCGACCGGCACATTAGCTTCAGCGACGCGGATCGTGGCCATCAGACCGGCAAGTCCACCGCCGACGACGATGATTTTAGGAGCGCTCATTGTCCGCCCCCCGTCACGTAGCCGCCGAGTGGAAAGGCGCCGTAGTGCAACCCGATCACGATGGCGATTCCCGCAAGAGCGAAGCTCACTCCTACCGCCGCACCTAGCAGGCCGAACGCGCGCTGCGAGCGCACGCTCACCGCGATGCCCCACTTACAGGCGAAATTCCAAACGCCATTCCCCAGGTGGAAGGAAGCGGCAAGCAGGCCGATTATGTAGAACGTCAAATTCCAGGGATTGGTGAGGAACTGCTGCACGTCCGCGTAACTCGTGACGCCATGTCCCTCGTACCGCTGCGTGTAAAGGTGCCACGCGATAAAGACGAACGCGATCAGGCCGGTCCAGCGCTGTAGCGTGTACATCCAGTTCGACATCCACGGGTGCGCCGTGATGTTCGACTTCCCTTTCCACCAGATGTAGAAGCCATAAAGGCTGTGGAACAGCAGCGGCAGCCAGAGCACGGCGGTTTCGACAAAGATTCGCCAAGGCACCTGCTGCAGCTCGCTCGAAACATCGTTGTACTTCGCCGGGCTGACCAGCGCGTAGCTATTCGACCAGATGTGTTCCGCTAAAAATGCGCCGATTGGAACGATTCCACTGAGGGACTGCAGCTTGTCGAGGATATAGCTGGTTCTAGAGTTGGAAGCAGCGACCGCCATGCACGCTCCGAAGGTGGTTCACGCGTACGGACCGTGAGTCAGTATATTGGCGCGCCCGCAGCATTGCAACCACTTGGCCGCATGTTTTTAAGTTTGAAAGATTTGAACGGGATGTTCCAACCTAGTTCACGGCGGATTCAGTAGGTCGGGGAGGCCAAGTTCCCGATTGGATACAGCGGGAGGAAACATGGGTTTTGGCCCGAAAAGGGGCATGTTAGGGTTTTCTTAAGGTAGGTGCCTTTCCGTGTCCGCAGAACACGTATCCGAGCTGAAAAAGTGGGTGGCTGAACTGGTTCGCCAGGGCGGCGGCGAGGAGTCAGTGCGGCTCAATCGCGTGGCTGACCTGGTGAGTAAGAACTTCAACGTCCAGCCGCACGAAGTGGCCGTGATGGTGATTACGCCGGACGACCGCTTTTTGCGCTTTGTGCTGCCTCCCATGCTGCGGGAAGTGGGCCAAATTCCGCTGACCTCCACCAACGCGCTAGCTGCGCGCACCGTTCGCGAGCGCCGGCCGGAAGTGATCAACCATTTTGCGTCGGTTCCCCACTCGTCCGTATTCGAAGCCGTTCCCATTGCCGAAGAGCAGCGCTCCGAAGCCATTCAAAAGATCATGAGCGCGCCTGTAGTTCACGACCGCAAGGTTTGGGGCGTGATTCAGGTATCGCGCAAAGGGCGTTCCGCTGCCGAAGCTGGGCCGGATTTCACGCACGGGCAGCTGCGTGAGCTAAAAGCGATCGGCGACATCCTCTCGCCTCTGCTCAGCCCCACGCCGGTGGAAGCCAAGTAATTCCAGCGGCACCGAGCCGCAGTTCCCGAATCTCATCCCAATTGCCTCAATCCCAAGGCCTTACGGCCGCAACTTTCGTTGTGTGCGAGTGTTAAAATCAGTGCAACCGGCGGAAACCCTGCGCCATCTTTACAATAGGGCGATTTGCCCTGGGTTTCAGCCGATTTGCGCCGGCCGAACTGGGTAGGCTGGCAACTTCGATGTGGAATTTGGGTGGAACGCGCGTTCTATCCAATGAAGGAGCAGAAATGCAGGAAACCAGAAACTTCACTCAACGCTTTCAGCGCGGCGCGATTACAGCGGCCTGCGCGTTGGCGCTTTTGTGCGGCACGGGCGCTGCGTTCGCGCAGCAACCCCAGACCACTCCTCAGGATCAACAAGCTCCGCCTCCCGACCAGTCTCAAGCTGCGCCGCAAAGTGCGCCCGATCAAAATACTCAGCAAGGTCAGGCACCGGCGGATCAGCAGTCCGTTCCGCAGCAGGACCCGAATGCCGTGCCGCCTGCGCCGGACAACGATCCCAATGCCGCTCCGCCACCGCCGTCGAATGACTCGATGACGCCCGGTCCGATGAACGGAGCACCGAATGGTCCGTCGGA
The DNA here is from genome assembly GCA_013286165.1 of Acidobacteriota bacterium. Classification (GTDB taxonomy): domain Bacteria; phylum Acidobacteriota; class Terriglobia; order Acidiferrales; family UBA7541; genus Palsa-295. The sequence goes on from JABDGF010000020.1 coordinate 12,287, forward strand.
TGGTCCGGTGAATAATTCCGCTCCGAATTACAACGGTCAACCAAACAACGCGCCGCAACCGAACTATGCGCCGCGCACATACGCGGCGCCGAACACGATTCTTCCCGACCCGCTGACGATTCCCGCGGGCACGGTGATTCAGATCCGCACCACTGACTGGCTCTCGAGTGACAAGAATCACAAGGGCGACCAGTTCATCGGCACGCTCGCTGCGCCAATCATCGTGAACGGTTGGGTGGTCGCGCGTCGCGGCCAGTCCGTGACCGGCACAGTGACGGACGCTGTTCGCGCGGGACGCGTGAAAGGCGTTTCGAAATTGCAGCTCGACCTCGGCCAGCTCACGCTCGTTGATGGTCAGCTGATTCCCGTGCAGACCACTTTGCTCAACGCGAGCGCGGGCACTTCGAAAGGCCGTGACGCTTCGGCGATCGCTGTAACCACCGGCACCGGCGCAGCAATCGGCGCCGCGGCAGGTGGCGGCGTGGGCGCCGGCATCGGCGCCGGCGCCGGACTGGTCGCGAGCGTCGCAGGTGTGCTGCTCACGCGCGGCAAGCCGACGATCATTCCGCCGGAAGACGTGCTGACATTCAAAGTCGAAAATGCGATTAACTTCACCACGGTGCACGGACCGCGCGCGTTTTTGCCGGCCACGCCGCAGGATTATCAACCGGTGCGCCCGCCGCAGCTGCGTCCGCGGCCTTACCCGTATGCGTACGGCTATCCTCCGCCGCCGGGACCTTACGGCTACTACCCGTACGGTTATGGCTACGCGCCACCGCCGCCCGTCGCGATTGGTTACTACGGTGGCTACTACCGTTACGGTTGGGGCTGGGGCTGGTAAGCACCTGAACCAAAACTAAACGTTGGATTCGAGGGAGCCGGTTTCAAAAACGGCTCCCTTTTTTGATGTGACACCCTCTCAACCTGCCTAGACCAGCCTCAGTGGGACAGGCTCTCAGCCTGTCTGCGCCCCGCTCTCAGCGGGGCGTGCCTCTGTCGGCAGTTGCCTTTGGCCGCTGGCACAATGATCGAAGAGTTGCATCGACTCAATTCCTGCGCCGTGACAACCTGAGCTACGCAAACTTCAAAAATCAAAAATCACACCGCGATGAGAGCGCGGTGCAGACAGGCTGAGAGCCTGTCCCACTCAAAAGTTAAATGCGAATAGACGGTTACATCGTTGAAATACATTGACATCGCAGGGGGTGCTTGTTAGTTTTTCGTGGCGCGAAAAAATCGCGAAATTTTTTCCGGAGGCACGAGGCTCAGGCCCAACATGGCGTTCGTCGCGAAGAAAATTTTCCTCACCAAGGGAGTTGGCAAGCACCGCGAGCGGCTTTCGAGTTTCGAATTGGCGCTGCGCAACGCAGGAATCGCGGCGTGCAACATCGTTCGCGTCTCGTCGATCTTCCCTCCCTACTGCAAGCTGATTTCCCGCAGCGAAGGTTTGAAGCACATCAAGCCGGGCCAGGTGGCATTCACCGTAATTTCAGAGAACCAGACGCGCGAACCGCACCGGCTGATCGCGGCGGGCGTCGGCGTCGCGCTGCCGTCGGACAAGTCGAGCTACGGATATCTTTCCGAACACCACTCCTTCGGCGAGAGCGAAGAGATTTGCGGCGAATACACAGAAGAACTCGCGGCTGAAATGCTGGCGACGACTCTGAATGTGGAATTCGATCCGGATCTATCGTGGGACGAGAAGAAGGAAGTTTACCGAATTTCAAACAAGATCGTTCGCACGATGAACATCACGCAGACCGCTGTCGGCGATAAGCGCGGCCTGTGGACCACGGTACTTGCAGCGGCAATTCTGATCGGCGAAGACGATTAAGCAGATACTCGCGATCTGAATTTAAGGGCACGGAGCCTCGGTTTCGTGCCCTTTTCCTTTTGGACCGGCCACCAGCTGCAATTCGTCCGACACCGACGCCAACTCGCGCGTCATCCTTCGCCCGTGCTCTGCCGAAAGTCGCGCAAATACAATTGCGGCCGCCTTGCGTAAACGTCGCGCAGCGCGCCCTTACAGGTAGTTGTCGTCGGAGTTTGCTACTCATCGAGCATGCACTTACCGGCAAGAATCCGTTTCTCATGCTTCGCTATGCGTGATTCGCGCGTGGCGGATTGCTTCGCGCCAGCAAAATGGATTGTGTACGCGCGCTGCCTGCCGGGCGTGAGCGCGTGAAACGCTTTCTTGAAGTCCGGATCGGTCGCCAATTTGTTCTTCAGTTCAGGCGGCGACTTCAGCGTGTCAAACGCTTGCTTATCCACGAAAGCGCCGGAGCGTTCGAGATCAATCGCCTCGCGGATGTAGGCGCGCAACGTCTCCGCGTGTTCATCGATTTCATCGACGCTTTTGAATTTCACCCAGCGGCCTGATCGCGAGTTCGGCCCCGGCGCAGAGAGAATGCGTGCCGGATCCTTCATCAGCACGCCTTTGAAGAACATCAGCCGGCAACTGTCCTTCGTGCCCATGATGACGGCGACGATCCCACCATCGAGCGTGAACGCCGGCTTGCCCCACTTCATCTCGTCCGAGAGGCCTTCATCGACGAGCAGCGCATGCAGCTCCCGTAGTTCGTCGCGCCACTTCCTCGCGCTCTCGATGCGCTTCGAGACTTCCGCGCCTTTTTTCGTCTTCGCCATGCGTTCCTAGGCTGCACCGCGCGCTGTTACTTTTTCTTCTTCGGCGCCTTACCCGGCCTGTGCGAACTGCCGTGCATCGCGTGCCCGCCATGCTTGTGATGCGCGGACGCGTGTGTGGTGCTCGCCGGTGCGTAGTGCGACGGCCCCGCGTTTCCCGCGCTCGCCTTGTAGCCCACTCGCTCCAGCACCGCGCCAACGATCAACGGCAGCGCGACAGTCGCGTCATCGAGCACTTCCGCAAACTTCCCGCCTTCCGCTTCCGGCACGAACTTCCCCCACGACACAGCCTCGGTGTATGTACTGCCCGAGAGCCCGCCCCAGTTCACTGGCTCCGGGCAGATACGCAATCCGTAGTTGTAGCGCTTCAGTGGAATTTTTTCGTAGCCGCGACGCGCGAGCAGCTCGGCGTAAACACCAAACTGCTGCGCCCAGTTGCGCGGCACGCCGCCGCCGATCGTAAAGATGCCCATGCGCTTGGTGGCCAGCATGGTGCGCGCGTAGTGCTCAAAATCCAGGTAGGGATCGAAACGCAGCGGCGGCTTGCCTGCGACTTTCCGCGCGCGATTGTGTAGCGCGAGGTCGATGCCGAGTTCAGAGTCTGTGAACGCCGGCACGAACACCGGCACGCCCTTCTCGACGCACGATTTCAGAATTCCCCGCCCCGGCGCGTTCTTCGCGAGATATTTCCCGATCGCTTCATTCAGCTTGTAGCTGCAAAGCGTTTCGTTCTCGTCCCACTGCTCGAGGACGTGATCGACCACTTCTTCCACCGCGTCGAGGTTCACTTCCGGCTCGAGCGAGTCGTACACGCGGTTGTAGCCGTTGAGAAAAAGTTCTTCGTCGCCCACGGACGGGTCGTAGCGGAAGTGGGAGCGGCCGGTCGCTTCTACGAGGCCATGCGCCATCAACGCGCCCGTGGAAACGATGGCCTTCACGATGCCGGCGTCAACCAGGTCGCAGAAAACGAGGCCCATCTTGCCCACAGTAAGCGCGCCGGACAGCGTCATCACGATGAAACAATCTTTATCGCGCGCCATTGATTCCAGCACGTCGGCCGCGTCGCCGATTTGCCGCGCGGTGTACGCGGTCTGCCCCATCGCGCGCACCAGATCGTCGATGGTGCGGATGCGCGAAAGGTCCAGCGGATAAATCGGTGTGAGACGGTCCTCGATCGGATCGTGCAGGACACGTCCAGTGACGCCCTTTTTCTTTGCCATTCAGCGGCCTCGCAGGTAATGTAATTTCCCAAACGGCCCGGGAATCGAAAAAATGTTTTGACGGCGCACTATTAGTAGTACAGAACGCGGCGCCCGCGAAACAAAAATCCACCACCGAAGCTCAGGAGCCTCGAACCCATGTCCCGATACACGCCTACGCCTCCCCAGAATTTCGGCGGATTGCCCGAAGAGTTCTCATCGTACGAGAATGCGCGCGCCGTGATTTTTCCGGTGCCCCTCGAGCGCACGGCGACCTATGAACGCGGCACGCGCAACGGCCCCGGCGCGATTCTGGAAGCCAGCCGGCACATGGAACTCTACGACGAAGAGCTGCAGACCGAGCCCGCGCGCGAAATCGGAATCCACACGTGGCCGGCGATCGATACGATGGACGGCACGTTCGAGGAAGTGTTGCACGAACTCTTTACGGCACAGTTACAACTGCTGGAAGACAAGAAATTCCCCGTTGCGCTTGGCGGCGAGCACTCGCTCACTCCGCCACTGGTTTCCGCCACCGCGAAAAAATATAAGGATCTGTGCGTACTACATATCGGAGCGCACGCTGAGATGCGCAACGAGTATCAAGGCAATCCAGGCAGCCACGTCTGCACGATGCGGCGCGTCACCGAGATTTGCCCGGCGGTGCAGGTCGGCGTCCGGTCACTTTCTGAGGAAGAATCGAAAATTTTGCCGAAGCTCAAAACGAAAGTGTATTGGGCGAAGGACATCGTGCGCGCCCCGGTGAAGGCGTGGATCGCAAAGGTGCTCGAAGACCTTTCGCCGCATGTCTATCTCACAGTGAACGTGGACGGCTTCGATTCGGCGATCATTTCGGCCACGGGTGCGCCGGAACCGGGCGGCCTTGATTGGTACGAAGTGACATCTTTGATTCGCGCGGTGGCCGATCACAAGAAAATCGTCGCGATGGATGTGGCCGAGCTTTCGCCGCGCCCGCGCGACCACGCGTCGGATTTTCTCGTTGCGAAGCTGATCTACAAAACGCTGGGATTCGTATTCTGCCAGTCGTAAATTCCGGGAGGATTTTTTGATGGCGAGCGTGGCGTTGTTGGCGCAGAACGGGAACGAAGTCGTGGTCTTCGTGCAGGAGCACGGATTCATCTGGTGGATGGTGATCGGGCTTATCGCCGGCTGGATTGCGGGCAAGGTTTCCCGCGGCCGCGGGTTTGGCTGCATTACAAATGTCCTGCTCGGCCTAATTGGCGCGGTGATCGGCGGTTGGATCTTCAAACAGCTCAACATCATCGCGTTTGGCACGCTCGGGAGCCTCGCCGCCGCGACGGTAGGCGCCATTTTGCTCGTGGCCGTTGCGCGGCTCTTCGCCGGCGGCGATTCGAACTAACGCGCGAACCACGCGACGCAAATTTCGAGGCGCAGAGCCGTCAGCCGCGTTCGTTTCATTTCGCACCGAGCCGCTGAAGTCGTTTAATCGGAGGGCAGAACCTCCACAGGGTCTCTCTAGCTTGCCGACCACGCTGCAAACCCTGCTCCCAACAACCCGCCGACGATCGCGACCGCCGATATCTCAAAGCTCCCAACGCGCGCTACCCCGTTTCCTGCACGAATCACACAAAACAACGCGAACGCCAATCCCGTACCCGCCGCAGCGCCAACACCGGAAAGAACTGCCGCCTCTCCGAGAAAGATGCTGACAACGTACCATCGGGAAGCTCCGAGCGATTTCAGGATTGCTGCTTCACCGTCGCGGATGTGGGCGAACCTATACATCCACAGAAAGCTGAACAAGAAAGAAGCTGCCGTAGCTACGTACGTCAGCGGGCCGAATCCGCGAACGAGGCCCGAGAGACAAATCGGAAGACAGACCTGGAGGCCGACCACCAACACGGCGACCAGAGACCGCGCCGACCGGCGGAGTAAATTTTCTCGAATAACGTGAAGGATCACCGCAGCGAGTCTCCCTCAAATTCCACGCGCCGCATATCGCTGGGGTCCGGCTTCGAACGGTCGCCACGCGTTGTGATACGATGGCGGTCCAACGGCGCGCAGCTCCGTATGTGCGATAATGTTTTGAGCCGCAGTTTACAAGCCCCATCGCGAACCTTGTCGAACGCATCAGGCATCCGAATCGGAAGGAACACTTGAGCCAACAATCAGTTTGGGCGATACCGCTGGGAGGCCTCGGCGAATTTGGAATGAATATGATGGTCCTGCGCACCGGTGACGACATCATCGTCATCGACGCCGGCCTGATGTTTCCCGAGCAGGAATTGCTCGGCGTGGACATCGTCATCCCCGACATTACGTACCTGAAGCAGAACCGCAGCAAAATTCGCGCAATCGTTCTCACCCACGCGCACGAAGATCACATCGGCGCGATTCCCTACATTCTCCCCGAATTGAACGTGCCGATTTACGGCACGGAATTCACGCTTGCGCTGGTCCGCAAGAAGCTCGAAGAACACGGCCAGCTGGAAAACGCGAAGCTCAACGAAGTGCACGCGGGGCAAACAACGCAGCTCGGCGCGTTTTCGATTGAATATCTGCACGTGACGCACAGCACCATCGATTGCGTCGCCCTCGCCGTTCGCACGCCCGTAGGCGTAATCATTCACACGGGCGACTTCAAAATCGATCCCACACCGGTGGACGGCAAGCCATTCGACCTGCACGCCTTCGCGAAGTACGGCCAGGAAGGCGTGCTCGCGCTGTTCAGTGACAGCACCAACGTCGAGCGCCCCGGATTCACGCCGTCTGAAAAAGCCGTGGTCGTGCGTCTCGAGGAATTGTTCCGCGCCGCGCCGGCTCGCGTGGTCGTCTCGTGTTTCTCGAGTTCGGTGCATCGCGTGCAGCAAGTGATCGACATCGCCCGCACCACGGGCCGCAAAGTCGGCGTCGTCGGCCGCAGCATGGTCGATAACCTCGAAATCGCGCACACGCTCGGCAAAATTCGCATTCCAGACGGCAGCATGGTTCGCCCGCAGGACATTCGCGGCTATGATCCGCGCAAGCTGGTCGTGCTCGCCAGCGGCACGCAGGCCGAGCCAATGTCCGCGCTTTCGCGCATCTCGGTGGACAACCACCGGCTGATGAGCATCGCTGAAAGCGACACGGTGATTCTCTCTTCGCGCATTATCCCCGGAAACGAAAAACAAATTTTCCGGATGATCGACCATTTCTTCCGCCGCCGCGTGCTGGTCTATTACGAAAGCGGTCGCTCTGCGCCGATTCACGTTTCCGGCCACGCCAGCCAGGAAGAAATGAAAATCCTGCTGCAACTGGTGAAGCCGAAGTTTTTCGTGCCTATGCACGGCGAATACCGCCAGCTATTCCAGCACGCCGCGCTCGCCGAACAGCTCGGCGCGGTGGGAAGCGAAATTTTCCTGCTCGAAAGCGGCCAGCCTGTGGAATTCACGGCCGATGGCCGCGCATATCGCCGCGAACCGGTCACCGCCGGGCGCGTGCTGGTCGATTCCGGCTCACTCGAAGAAATCGAAGAAGTAGTGATTCGCGACCGCCGCCACTTGTCTGAAGACGGCGTGCTCGTCCCCATCGTGGCCATTAACAAGCACACCGGCCTGATCGAAGCGGCGCCCGAAATCGTGACGCGCGGCTTCCTGCCCGCCGAAGAAAACAACGGCGAGATCATCGAGCAGGCGCGGCAAATCACCATCCGCACCATCGAGCAAGCCACGCCCGAAGAAAAAACCGATTGGGGCGTGATCAAAGAAAAGATCCGGCAAGACCTGAAACGCTTCCTCAACAAACAAACATCCAAGCGGCCGCTGATTCTGCCCGTCATTTTGGAAGTCTAGAAAGCCGTGAGCGTTCATCTTCGCAGCTACAAGCCTGAGGACTTCGAAACCCTCTGGGCCATCGACCAGGTGTGCTACGACGAAGAAATCGCGTATTCGCAGGGCGAGATGCGCGCGTACCTCGGACTCAAGGATTCCGACTGCGTCGTCGCGACTTTCGATGACGGCAGCGGCCCGCCCCCTGAAATTGCAGGCTTCTGCGTGAGCCGCCACCAGGGCGAGCAGGGCTACATCGTCACGCTCGATGTGCTGGAAAAATTTCGCCGCGCGAAAATCGGCTCCGCGCTGATCAACGAAATTGAAAAGCGGCTTCTCGCGTTCGGCGTAAAACTCGTCGTACTCGAAACCGCGGTGGACGATCCCGCCGCCGTCGGATTCTGGCGCAAACACGGCTATGTGGAGCGCGGAGTAAAGAAGGCCTACTACCCCAAGAACCGCGACGCCTACGCGATGACGAAAACGCTCGACCCTAATTTCCGCACCGCGAAGCGAAAGTCAAAGACGTAGAACATTTCACAGAGAAAACCGAGAACGTCATGAGAACACGGAGAATTCTCTGTGTCCTCCAGCATTTCTCGGTTTTCTCTGTGAAATGTTTTGTCTTTGGTTTCTCCGTAGGTTCCGTGCGCGCGCACGGGCAAATCTTCCGCTATACTTTTAAACCACACAGGAGAACTCATCGCACATGCTTCTCTGGCAAGCGATCGTACTGGCCGTGATCCAAGGCCTCGCAGAATTCCTGCCCATCAGCAGCTCCGCGCACCTCATATTGGTTCCGTGGCTGGCTGGAAAGTTCGGCCACCCGTTTCCTGACCCCGGCATGGCCTTTGACGTCGCGCTCCACGTCGGCACGCTGATCGCCGTTGTCCTATATTTCATCCGCGACTGGGTACAGCTGGTTCTGTGCGGCCTCGGTTTCCGTTTCCCGTCGGGCGCCAGCGAAAATGAAATCCAGATGCACAAGCGCCTCTTCTGGTACATCGTGATCGCCACAATCCCCGGCGGCATCGTCGGCTTCCTTTTTGAGCATTACATCGACGAGCACATGCGCAGCCCCGTCCCCATCGCGTGCCTGATGATCGTGGTCGCGCTGATCATGTGGTACGCGGAGTATTCCTCGCGGCTTGACCGCCATCTGGACCAAACCACGCTTCCCGACGCGATCGTCATTGGCACGGCGCAAGCCGCCGCACTTTTTCCGGGCGTTTCGCGGTCCGGTGCGACGATCTCCGCCGGCCTGTTCCGTGGCATGACGCGAGAAGCCGCCGCTCGCTTTTCGTTCCTGCTCTCCACACCCCTGATTGCCGGTGCTGCGTTGAAAGAAGTGCCTAAACTCCTCAAGGCCCACCAGGCTGGCGCCATCGATATTCCGCTATCCACGCTGGGCATCAGCGTCGCCGTTTCCGCCGTCGTCGGCTTCGCCGTCATCGCCTTCTTGTTGCAGTATTTACAAACACGCACACTCAAAATCTTCATTTACTACCGAATCGCCTTTGGTATAGTCATCCTATTGCTCGCGTTCCTCCCACTCGGTTTCGCGCGATAGCGCCCGCGCCCCCGAGGTTTTTTACGCGATCGCCTTCCCCTATTTGTGTCCGAACGAAGTGAAATTCGATCCGCGAAAGGCGTATAACTGTCTTTCGGCGGCGGTGCAATTCGTCTCGGGCCGCGCAGTGGCCATTTTCGCCCGGCATTCACGGCGGGCCATCGTGCGCACAGACTAAGGAGAAGAAACGTCGTGCGGATTCTCACGCCCACAGAAAATAAGCGGCTCAACGAGATGATCGGCTTCGTCGGTCTCAGCTTGGCCGTCCTGATCACGCTCAGTTTGCTTTCGTATTCCCCGCACGATGCTTCGTTCAACGTATCGGCAGGCTCGGGCTCCGGTTCGTTGCCCGCGCGGAACTGGATCGGTCCAGTCGGCGCGCACATGGCCGACGCGTTTTTCCAGATCTTCGGCTACGCGGCGTTTCTCTTCCCCATTGGCATGTTTGTGGTGGCGATGCGGTGGTTCCGCAGCCAGACGCTCGAAGCACCGATCACGAAAGTGGTAGGCGGGACGGTGCTGATCGCGTCGTTCGCGTCGGAGCTTTCGCTGCTGCACGTTTGGGAAGTGCGCGGCGCGCTGCCTCCGGGCGGACTGCTCGGCTCGCTGCTCGCGGAAGGTCTGCGCGCGGCGTTTAATCCGCTTGGCGCAAATATTATTTCCATCGCGACGCTTCTCACTGCTCTATTTCTCACCACCAGCTTCTCCATCAGCAAGGCCGCAACATGGATGAAGAAGCCGATGGCTTCCGAAGGCTTTGTAGGCCAGTGGATGGCGCGCATGAAGGACTGGCGCGAAGAAAAGGAATCCAAACAGCTCAAAAAGCGTGTGGAAGAAATCAAGATTGCCGGCCGTCCGCCTGTGGCTGAGCAGCGCGTCTCGAAATCCGCCGTCGCCGTAGCCGAGCCTGAGGAAGACGAAGAAGAGGATGAACGCGAAGCGCCCGCGAGAGAATCGCGGCGCATGCCCACAATTATCAAGTTCCGCGACGACGAAACTGCTCCGACGGCGAAGAAAAAAGCTCCCGAGCCTCCGAAGATTGCCGTGGGACGCACAAACTACAAGCTGCCTCCTGCAAGCCTGCTGACCGTAGCCGAGCGCAGCGAAAAGATGGACGAGGACGAGCTGAAAGAGCGTGCCCGCGCCATCGAGCAGAAGTGCATGGAATTTGACATCGGCGGCCACGTGACGCAGATCAACCCGGGCCCCGTCGTCACCACGTTTGAATTCAAGCCCGAGGCCGGCATCAAATACAGCCGCATTCAGGGCCTTGGGGACGACCTGTGCCTCGCGCTGCAAGCCGAATCGATTCTGATCGAGCGCATCCCGGGCAAGTCCACCGTGGGCATCGAAGTGCCCAACGTGAAGCGCGAGACGATTGCGCTGCGCGACGTCGTCGAGTCGCCGGAATTCAGCCACTCGCCTTCGAAGCTCACGCTGGCATTCGGAAAAGACCTGATCGGACGCATCCGCGCCGGCGATCTGACGCAGATGCCGCACTTGCTGATCGCCGGTTCAACCGGCACTGGCAAGAGCGTGTTCGTCAATTCGCTTCTGCTCAGCATGCTCTACAAAGCCACGCCGGACGAATTGAAGCTGGTGCTGATCGACCCGAAGCAGCTCGAACTCGGCCTCTACGCCGACATTCCGCACCTTTTCACGCCGGTAGTCACTGACGCGAAGGTCGCCGCAAACGTGATGCGCAACTCGGTCCGCGAAATGGAACGCCGTTTGAAACTGCTCGCAGCGCGCGGCGTGCGCAACATCGACCAGTACAATCGCACCTTCGAGAAGGGCCAGTCGCTTTCGCTCTTCGATGGCGCCGATGGCGCTGACGAACACAAGCCGCTTCCCTACCTCGTGATTGTCATCGACGAGTTGGCCGACCTGATGATGGTCGATACCAACGGCGTGGAAGAATCGATCACGCGTCTCGCGCAGATGGCACGCGCCGTGGGCATTCACTTGATTCTTGCTACGCAGCGCCCGTCGGTGGACGTGATCACCGGTCTCATCAAGGCCAACTTCCCCGCGCGCATTTCTTTCCGCGTCGCGAGCAAAGTCGATTCGCGCACCATTCTCGACGCCAACGGTTCGGAATCGCTGCTCGGCAAGGGCGACATGCTGTACTTGCCGGCCGGCTCGTCGCGTCTGCATCGCGTGCACGGCCCGTACGTGAACGAACGTGAAGTCGAGGGCGTGTGCGACTTCTGGCGCGAGCAGGCCAAGGCTGTTTACAACGAAGAATTGCTGAAGCCGCCCAAGGGCGACGGAACGCGTCGCGGTGGCGCTGATGGCGAAGGCGATGGAGAGGGCGGCGAGGAAGTTGACGACGAACTCTATCAGGATGCTGTGCGCGTGGTCTGCGAGATGGGCCGCGCATCCACTTCCACTTTGCAGCGGCGTTTGCGGGTCGGCTACGGCCGCGCGGCACGCCTCATCGATCTCATGGAGAAAGACGGCATCGTCGGCCCGCCTGACGGCTCAAAGCCTCGCGAAGTGCTCAAGAGCCGCGGCTGGATGAAGGAATACGACGACTCGATGAAGTGAGCAGCATAGGCGTTGTCGCCTGTGTCGCTTCGTAATCGTGGCACAGGCATTCTTGCCTGTGCGCCCCCGTCGTTTCTGACGGGGGCGGGTTGAGCAATCTCGGCTGCAACTCGCGCTCATGATTCACCTCGACTGTTCGCATGACTGACGCCATCGCCGCATCCACTCCCCCACGCGGCATCAGTCCCGGTCTCGTCCTGCTCTTCGCAATTTCCTGCGGCCTCGCCGTCGGCAACATCTACTACGCCCAGCCGCTACTCGAAACTCTCGGCCGCGATTTCCACGCCAGCCACTCGCTCGTCGGCCTGATCGTCACCATGACGCAGATCGGCTACGCGACGGGTCTACTTCTGATCGTCCCGCTCGGCGACCTGATCGAAAACAAAAAACTCGTGATGCTGGTCTTCTGCGGCACGATCGCGTCTCTGCTACTCGCCGGCTTCGCGCCCGGGATCCGACTCTTCTTCGTTGCGTCGCTGCTGATTGGGATTACTTCCGTCGTCGCGCAGGTTCTGATTCCCCTCGCCGCAGCGCTCACTCCACCGGCGCGGCGTGGACAAGTCGTTGGCCAGATCATGAGCGGCCTGCTGCTTGGAATTTTGTTCGCGCGCGCATTGTCGGGATTCGTAGCCGGCGCCTTTGGTTGGCGGACTGTCTATTTCGCTTCAGCGGCGCTTCTGCTCGCGCTTATCGCCGTGCTGGCCAAGACCCTTCCAACGCGCAAGCCGTCTTTCGCAGGCACGTACGGCGAGTTGCTGCGCTCGCTCTACCACATCTTCCGCAACGAGCCCGTCCTGCGTCGCCGCGCCGCGTACCAGACGGCCATGTTCGCGAGCTTCAGCTCGTTCTGGACCACGATCACGTTCCTTCTCGCCGGCCCCACGTTCCACTTCACGCAAACTCAAATCGGTTTCTTCGCGTTAGCAGGCGCCGCCGGCGCAATCGTCGCGCCGCTGGCAGGCCGCCTTGGCGATCGCGGCTACCAGCGCCCCGCTACCGGTGTCGCGTTCGTAGTCGCCCTCGTGGGCTACCTCATCACGTTTCACGCCGCGCACTGGTGGGTGTTGGTCGTAGCTGCCATCGTCATCGACGCCGCCGTACAAACCACGCTAGTCTGCGGCCAACAACTGATCTACAACCTCCACCCCGAGCAACGCAGCCGCCTTAATACGCTTTTCATCGCCGCCTTTTTCGTAGGCGGCGCAGCAGGCTCCGCCATCGCCTCCTGGGCCTACGACCGCGTAGGCTGGAACGCCGTCATCATCATCGGCGTAGCCCTAGCCCTCTCCGCCGCTGCCTACTGGCTCACCGAACCGAACCCAAAACGCGGTGTTTCCTGACGCCGCTTTTCGTTTGTCAGCGCGAGAGATTTTCCGTAAAATTATGAGCTGTGTTTGTGCCGAGGTAGCTCATTGGTAGAGCGCGGCCCTGAAAAGGCCGGCGTAGCCAGTTCGATTCTGGCCCTCGGCACCATTCCTTCCTTTTAATCCTGTTTACCCAAGACCTTCCAACCTTCCAGTGAAATCTGCCAGATTCGATACGGCGCTTTTGTAGCAGCACTCCCGTCGGTCGTGGGCGCCTGCTGATAAGGATGATCCGTGGTCCAGTACAGCGTCTTCATGTCGGGGCTGAACCGCGTCTGCTCGCCCAGCAAGTACGGTTTGAACGGGACGGGCGTCTGCCACTTGTGATCCTTCGCAAACGACACGAAGACCACCGCCATGTGCTCTGGGCTCGGCGGCCGATGGCCCGAAAAAATAATGAACGACTCGTCCGGCGCAACCGCGGCCGTGAAATTTCGCGTCGTCTCGTCGTCGAAAGAAACCGGCTCGGGCTTGGTGTAGTGGCCGTTGATGAACTGCGACCAGCACAGCCGCTCGCGCTTCGTCTCCGGATCCGATCGATTGAAATAAAGATTCCCGCTCGACGCCACGGACGGCGAATAGATCGCGTTGTTGTCGTTCACTTCGTCGGGATAGCGCACCGCCTTGCTCCAGCCGCTTGCCTGATCGACGCGCCACAAATTCCCGCCTTTTCCTGGCTGCTCCTTCCCCTGAAAAAATCCGTCGATGGCCTGTCCGCCTGCCACCGCCGGACGGTTCGAGCTGAAGACGAGGTACGAACCGTCAAGCGCCATGGTCGGCTCAATGTCGCGCCACTGCCCGGAGAACGGCGCCGGCTCGGGCTTCGACCAGTGCCCGCCCGCGAGATGCGAAACCATGATCGTGCCTGTGCCGTCCTGCCATCGACCGAAGAAAACCGTCTTGCCGTCGGCGGTGAAAGCCGGCGCGATGTCCGATCCCGCGCTCCAGCTCGGCGACGAGGCGGCCCAATCCAGCTCGCCGGGGAAAAGTGTGGCGACGGGCTCAGTTCCGGCGACGGCTGCACAACAGCTGCACGCGATCACAATCGCGATTGCGCTAATCCATTTGTGTTTGAGCATTGGTTCCCGCGCTTGATTTGAAGGTCGTAGTACCCGCTTGCGTCTACGCGAGTTTGACGACTACGCGGTCGCGTGGTGAGCCGAAGCGATCGGCGAGAGTTCTGAAACGGCCGCCGCGCGGGCCGAACAGTACAAAGAACGATTCCGGCGGACGCAGATAATAAGCGCTACGAACTCCGAATCTTCGGCGCCGACTGCGCCCCAGGCGGCTCGCGGAATGCATCGATCGGAATCGGCGCGTACTCCACGTCAATAATCTCGAGCTGCTCGGTCTTTGACGGCGCGCGCAACTCCACACTGTCGCCAGGGCTCGCCTTCATCAGCGCATTCGCGAGCGGCGACCGCCAGCTGATGTAGCCGCGATTGGTGTCCACTTCATCGAGGCCCACGATCGAGACGACGTGTTTCTTATCAGCGGCGTCTCTGTAAGTCACCGTCGCACCAAAGAAAACGCGCGATGCCGCCGTGGCCGGTCGCCGGGCCGCGGGATCGACGACCACCGCTGCGTCAATTCGTTTCGTGAGAAATCGAATCCGCGAATCGATCTGCCCGAGACGCCGCTTGCCGTATTGGTAGTCGGCGTTCTCGCTGCGGTCGCCGTTGCTGGCCGCCCACGCCACCACGTCCACCACCGCCGGCCGCTCGCGCGTCAGCAAAAATGTGTGCTCGTCTTTCAATCGCTGTAGACCTGCGGGCGTGATGTAGTTTTTCAGCGGCGGCCCGGGCGCATCGCGAATCGGCCCTCGTAGCGGCCGCTTTTCTCGTCTCTGCCAGTCTTCCATTGGATTCTGGGTATCCTCGCGTAGTCGGCTAGTCGAACAAAGTTTTGGTGCGTTCGCGTTCGCCGCGCGCGGTTTTCCGCACTCCCACCTTCCGCGCCGTTTCTGGCGCTGCGACCGCGACTGACGCAACGACACTCGAGGGCGCCGCAACATTCTCGCCCGGATCCGGCATCTCAATGGGCGGAAGCTGCTTCTCGTTCCAGAAATTCAGAAACATCTCCAGCGTCGCAGGCGCAAATCCGCTGTAGTGATTGTTCGCGTACGCAAAAATCGTCACACCGCGCTTCTGCACCTTGAAACAAACGTCCACCCAGTTGCGCAACGCGTCGCTGCGATCAATCACCGTCTTTTCCCACGTGGTGGTGAGTTGCTCGATGCCTTTTCGATCGCCGAGCCACCGAATGTAAGTCCAATCCGCAGTGATCGGATCGAATTTTGCCTCGAGTTCGCCGTAGCCCGGCATCCACGATTGATCCTGCAGCACCAGCGCGACGTTATGCTCGCGCAGCAGATCCGCGAACTGGGGCGTCAGCCACGCCTTATTCCGAATCTCCACCGCAAACATTTTGTCGCGCGGCAGACATTTCAAAAACGCCGCAAGCCTCGCCACAAATTCGTCCGCCGACTTGAACGCGCCGCGATTGAAATACGGAAATTGCAGCACCATCGGCCCCAGTTTGTCGCCCAGCAGCGACATCACGCCGATAAACTCATCCATCTCCGGCTGGCACGCCAACAACACTTTCTCGTGGGTGATCGCCTGCGGCACCTTCACCGCGAAAATAAAATTGTCAGGCGTTTTTGCGTTCCAGCTGGCCACCGTGGCGGACGACGGCTTGCTGTAGAACGTCGAATCGATCTCAAGCGTGTGGTAGTGCCGCGCATAGAAAGAAAGGTATTCACGCGGCGTCATTCCCGGCGGGTAGAAGGCCCGTTCCCACCCCGGTGCGGTAAACGACGATGTCCCCAGAAAAATGCGCGGCTTCTCGCTCATGCTTCTCCGCAAAATATATCATCAACGCGAGCGCGCATCGCCTGTCGTAACATATTCCGAGAGGACGACTCTCTCGATGACGCACCACAAACTCGCAACGCTCACAGCACTCGCCGCGCTCTCCGTCGTAGTACTTGCCGCCGCGCCACTTATGCACACCAAGGTCACCCACGCGCAACCGCAGCCTCAACAACCCGCCGCACAAGACCCCGCCGCCGCCCGCGCCGCCGCTCTCAAGAGCGCCACGGACAGCACGCTCGGCACGATCGGCGAAATTCATCTCCGCAATATCCGCCAAGTCACCTTCGGCGGCCAGAATGCCGGAGCCTACTTTTCCGCCGATGACAAGCAGCTCATCTTCCAGCATCAGGGCCAGTTCTACGCGCCCGCACTAGCCGACTCCGTTCCCTGCGATCAGATCTACACAATCGCCGCGCCCGATCCCGATTCGCCAAGCTCCACTACGCCACAAACCGCCAAGCGCGTGAGCAACGGCCAAGGCCGCACCACGTGCAGCTACTTTTTCCCTGGCGGAAATCACATTCTCTATTCCTCCACGTTCGCCGGGAATCCCGCGTGCCCGCCCAAGCCCGATTATTCGCGCGGATACGTGTGGCCGATCTATGACACGTACACGATTTATCGCGCCAATTCCGATGGCTCAGCCATCGAGCCGCTCTCACAAGCGCCAGGCTATAACGCCGAATCCACCATCTCGCGCGACGGCAAGCACATCGTTTTCACCTCCACGCGCAACGGCGACATCGACATTTACAGCATGAACGCCGACGGCTCGAACGTGAAGCAACTCACGCACGAACTCGGTTACGACGGCGGCCCGTTCTGGTCTTACGACGGAAAGAAAATCGTCTATCGCGCACAGCATCCGCAAACGCCGGCCGACATCGCCGACTACAAAGACCTTCTCGCACACGGGCTGATCCGCCCCGGCAATCTGGAAATTTGGGTGATGGATGCGGACGGCTCAAATAAACATCAAGTGACGCACAATGGCGCCGCGAATTTCGCGCCGTACTGGCTGCCCGACGGCAAGCGCATCGTCTTCGCGTCCAACGTCGATAGCCAGAGCGATCCTTCCGGCTTCGATCTCTACGTCATCAACGAAGATGGCACGCACCCCGAGCGCATCACGCTCTATCCCGGCTTCGACGCGTTTCCGATGTTCAGCTCCGACGGCAAAAAACTCGTCTGGGCCTCGAATCGCAACGGCAGCGCCCCACACGAAACAAATATCTTCATCGCCGACTGGGTCGAGTAAAGAAGTGGAATAGCCTGCCGCGGTCAGTTCACGGGCCGAAGGATCTCTCTTCGACTTGCGCCACGAGCCACGCGTCGCACACTTTCGCCGCTTTATGCCGTAGGGATGACTACCGAAGCGAGACCGCATTGCTACAGCCATGCGTGTATTGCTGCATTCTGCAGCACCGCTACACTCGTTCCATGGAAACTCGAATCCTTGTAGCCGACGACGCCAAAATGATCCGCGCCGCCATTCGCCGCGTCGTCGAAGCCCGTGAGGGTTTCGTAGTTTGCGCAGAGGCAGTTGACGGAGCCGACGCCGTCGCCAAAACAATCGAATCTCAACCCGACGTCGTAGTGATGGACATTCGCATGCCCGTGATGAACGGCATCGACGCCGCGAAAGTTCTCGCGGAAAAATGCCCGAACACACTGGTGATTGCAGACAGCGTTCACGCCCAATCGGAATATTTTTCGGAGCTA
>JABDGF010000021.1 GCA_013286165.1 Acidobacteriota bacterium
CTCGTCATCGACTACGAGAAGGTGTGCCATTTCGGATTAGCCCTTCCCCGCAGGATGAAGTTCTCCGCGCGTCTGCGCCGCTGCTGCCGTAGCGTTATGCGCCCGTTGCTTTGAAATCGGTAGTTCCACGATGAATTCGGCCCCTTCCTTCTTTTCCGTTGCCAGCCGCACCCGGCCGCGATGGGCCTGCAAGATCTGATACACAATCGCCAGGCCCAATCCCGTTCCACCCGTAAAACCCGATTGGAACGGCTCAAAAATCCTCGACGCTTCGCGGGAATCGATTCCCATACCCGTATCGCCGATCGTCACACGCAGCCACGTCTCATCCGCATTCACGCCCACCGAAAGCGTTCCGCCCTTCGGCATCGCCCGCAGCGCGTTGTTGCACAAATTCCAGAGCACTTGCTTGAGCGCATCGCGATCGGCCCGCGCCCGCACGTGATGCACCGCGAAATTCCGCTCAACGCGGAATTTTCCCTGCGCGATCGCGTCGCGCTCGATCAAAAGCAGCGTTTCCTCGATCAGCGCCACCACATCGCAATCACCAAACGCGTAGGTCTTCTCCCGCGAATAATTCAGAAAATCCGAAATGATTTGGTTCAGCCGCTGCGATTCCCGGCTCACAATGTGCACCAGTTTCTTGTCGTCTTCATCGAGCGGCGCAAACCGCGCCAGCTCCTTCAGCGCGCCGGTCATCGCCGTTAACGGCTGCCGAATCTCATGCGCGATCGCCGCCGAAAGCCGGCCCAGCGCCGCCATCCGCTCCTTCGTCACCACTTCGCGCTCAAGGCGCTTCAGCTCCGTCAGGTCTTGGAAGTTGTAGACAAAACCGCTGTTCACATTCCCCACCGACCGCAAAGGCGAAATCGAAAGCCCCAGATATCGCGTCGATCCCGTCGCCGTTTTGAATTCCACTTCTTTACGCGAAGCCAGCGGCGTTCCCTGCTCATC
Organism: Acidobacteriota bacterium; assembly: GCA_013286165.1. Lineage (GTDB taxonomy): Bacteria > Acidobacteriota > Terriglobia > Acidiferrales > UBA7541 > Palsa-295. The sequence goes on from JABDGF010000021.1 coordinate 955, forward strand.
CGTTTCTACCGGCCAAAAACCCGGAAACACCGTTTCAACTTTCTCGCCGCGCAAAAGTCCGAATCCCGAGCCCGCGATTTCCGCACCCGCCCGATTCAGCACCAAAATCCGTCCCTCGGCGTCCGTCGTCAGCAATCCGCCGCGCATCGATTCGATGATGTCCTGGTTGAACGCCTGCAAGTCGCGCAGCTCTTCGTTCTTCGCCTGAAGTTCCACGCCCTTTCTGCTGAGCGTCTGCGAAAGCAGGCTCCCCAAGTACGCCACGGCCAAAAACGCAAAGCAGTTGCTGGCCAGCCACGAATCCAGCGTCGAAAGCATCGGCACCGAAGCGCTGGTCCGCGGAATGAATCCGTAAAACGTCAGCCCCAGCACCGCGCACAGAAGGCCAAAACTCACGCCCGCCACCAAAAACACCACGCGGCGCGTGAACATGATGCTGGCCATCAAAATCGTCAGCAGATACAGCGAGATGAAATAGCTGTCCTGCGAACCGGTCGTATAAACCACGCCGGTCACCATCAGCAAATCGCATGCGATCTGCAGCGGCGCGTGCCAGCGAGCTTTCGGAATCCATTTCTGCAGGATGACGCAGAAAACCGCGATGGTGTACCAGAGCGCGATCAGCGAAACGAACGAGCGGACCGGAGCGGGAGTGGCCGCAACCTGGCGCGCGGCAACCACCACCGCCACAAGAAACGTGATCGCCAGGAACCGGACTCGTCCCAGCCAAGGCAACCACTCATCGGCACCGGGTGTGAATATCATTGCGTGTCTCTGCCCCGGCGGATCTGTTCTCCGGACGGTTGCGCCGAAAGGCGCATTAGATTTTCAGAAGTGCGCCCGAGCGAACGCGTTGCCGCGCCGCCCGGTCTGCGAACGACAGTTTACTTTCCGCCGCCGGCCAGCTTGCCGATCAGCGAGAACAGCGGCAAATACATCGAAATAACGATGCCGCCGACGACGATACCGAGAACGACGATCATGATCGGTTCCATCGCCGTCAAAAGGTCCTTCACCGCAGCGTCCACTTCGTCTTCGTAGAAGTCCGCGATCTTCTGCAGCATCGCGTCCATCGCGCCGGTCTGTTCGCCGACGCCGATCATCTGCGTCACCATGCCCGGAAATACATCGGTTTCCTTCAAGGGATCTACCAGCGAACGGCCAGCTTCCACAGCTTTACGCGTCTGAATGATGGCCTTTTCGATCACCGCGTTACCCGAGGTGCGTGCCGTGATGTCCAAGCCTTCCAGAATGGGAACACCGGAAGAAATCAGCGTGCCCAGCGTGCGCGTAAACCGTGCCACGCCGATCTTGCGGAGCAGTGAGCCGACCAGTGGAATCTTCAGCACCAGCGTGTCGCCCACCATGCGGCCTTGCGGAGTCGCGTAGTACGCTCGCGCTGCAAAAAACCCGCCAACGCAGACCGCCAAAATCATGAAACCGTAAATGCTTCCGATGAAGCTGCTCAGTCCGATCACGATACGCGTTGGCAACGGCAAATCGACGCCGAGGCCCGCGAACAACTCGGTGAAAATCGGAACCACTTTCCACAGCAGCAGGATGATCACGCCCGCCGCGATGCTCAACACCGCGATCGGATAGATCGACGCGGACTGCACGGCGCGCTTCAACTTTACGTTCTTTTCGATGTAGGCCGACAGGCGCTGCAGAATCGTGTCGAGAATACCGCCCGTCTCGCCCGCTTCCACCATGTTGTAGTAGAGCGCGTCGAACACTTTCTCGTATTGCTTCATCGAGGCAGACAGCGTCGCGCCGCCTTCCACTGAGCTCCGCACGCCGGTCAGCACCTTCTTGAAGGCGATGTTCTCCTGCTGCCCCGCGAGAATCTCCAGGCACTGCACCAGCGGCAAGCCGGCGTCGATCATCACCGAGAACTGGCGCGTGAAGATCGCGATTTCCTTGTCCTTCACCTTATTGCCGCCGAAGGACGGAATATTGAATTCCTTGCCCTTCTCGGAGACTTTGCTGACGCTGATGTTTTCCCGCTTCAGCGACGCCTGCAGCTCCGCCTTGTTCGTGGCGGTGCGCTCGCCCGTCACGCTCGTCCCCGCTTTGTTGGTGCCCTTATATGTAAATACCGGCATCGCTCGCCTCCTCTATCCCGTTAATCCGTTATCGCCGAACCGGCGCCTTGCCCGCCCCGCCCTGCGCCGTTGTTGCAACGCCGCGGTTGATCAAATCCTGCAACTCGTCTTGATTGGAAGAACGCGCGAGCGCCACATCCAGCGAAATCTCTTTCTTGAAATACGCATTCGCCAGGCCCTGGTTGAACGTTTGCATACCCGTCGTGCCCGTACCGGTCTGCATCGCCGAATACACCTGGTGAATCTTGTCTTCGCGAATCAGGTTGCGAATCGCGGCCGTCGGAATCAGGATTTCCATGATCATCGAGCGTCCGCGTCCATCGATTCTCGGCAGCAGCGATTGGCAAAGAATTCCTTCCAGCACCATCGAAAGCTGCGCGCGCACCTGAGGCTGTTGGTGAGCCGGAAAAACGTCCACGATACGGTTGATCGTCGAAGCCGCCGAGTTCGTGTGCAGCGTGGCAAACGTCAAGTGGCCGGTTTCCGCGATGCGCAGCGCCGATTCGATCGTCTCGAGGTCGCGCATTTCACCGATCAGCACCACGTCTGGATCTTCACGAAGCGCGGCGCGGAGCGAATTTGAAAACGAGTGCGTGTCCGAGTGCACTTCGCGCTGGTTCACCAGGCACTTCTTGTGGTTGTGCAGGAATTCGATCGGGTCTTCGATCGTGATCATGTGCTCTTCGTGCTCGTTGTTGATCTTGTCGAGCATCGCAGCCAGCGTCGTGGACTTGCCTGAACCCGTCGGACCGGTCACCAGGACAAGGCCGCGCGGCTTGTCGCACAGGCTCTTCACCACGGCCGGCAGCGCCAGCTGGTCGAAGCTCTTGATTTCCCACGGAATCGTACGGAATACAGCCGCCACCGCGCCGCGCTGATGGAAAATGTTGCCGCGGAAACGCGCCAGGCTCTTCAAGCCGAACGAAAAGTCCAGCTCGAGGCTCTCTTCCAGGCGGTGCTTCTGCACGTCGGTCAACACGCTGTAGGCCAGAGCTTTGGTGTCCGCCGCCGTCAAAGGAGGCATATCCAGCGGACGCAGCTTGCCGTGAACGCGGATGCGCGGCGCCGTGTTGGTCGAAAGGTGCAAGTCGCTGCCGCCCATTTCGATCATCTTCTTCAGTAGTTCGCTAAGCGTGATGCCTGCCATCTCTTCCTCCAAAACCCTCGGCTAAAAATTAGAGAACCGTTTCGCGCACGACTTCTTCCAGCGTCGTCATCCCCGCCGCCGCCTTAATCAACCCGCTGCGGCGCAGCGTGATCATTCCGCCTTCCAGCGCCTTCTTCTTCAATTCCAGCGCCGAAGCGCCCACCAAAATCAGTTCGCGAAGCTCGTCCGTAATTTCCATCACTTCATAAAGTCCCGCGCGGCCCTTGTATCCCGAGTTGTTGCACGTCGCGCAGCCTCGCCCGTGATACACCGTCGTCGTCTGCGCCTCGGCTTCCGTATAACCCGCATCCACCAGCGCTTGCGGCTGGATCGGCATCGGCTCTTTGCAGCCAACGCACACGCGGCGTACCAGGCGCTGCGCGCAAATCAGGTTCACCGATGTCGCCACCAGGAACGGCTCGATACCCATGTTCATCAAACGGCTGATCGTCGATGGCGCATCGTTCGTGTGCAGCGTTGAAAGCACCAAGTGTCCCGTCAGCGCCGCTTTCACCGCGATTTCCGCCGTTTCAAAGTCTCGAATCTCTCCGACCAGGATGATGTTCGGGTCTTGCCGCAGGAAGGCGCGCAGAGCGGACGCGAAGTTCAATCCAATCTGCTCTTTCATCTGCACCTGGTTGATTCCAGGCAGCTGGAACTCGACGGGGTCTTCCGCCGTCATGATGTTCGTATCGACGACGTTCAGCTTCGCGACCGACGAATACAGTGTGTTCGTTTTGCCGGATCCCGTCGGCCCCGTTACGAGGACCATGCCGTAGGGCCGCAAAATCTGCCGCTCAAACTTAGTGAGCGACTCCTGCTCGAAACCCAACTTCGTCATGTCCAGGCGTAGGTTTTCTTTATCCAGCAACCGCATGACGATCTTTTCGCCAAACAGCGTCGGCACCGTCGAGACGCGGAAGTCCAATTCCTTCTTCTTCCCGTCTTTCAGGTACTTGATCATGATGCGGCCGTCTTGCGGCAGCCGCTTTTCGCTGATGTCCAGCTTCGACATGATCTTCACGCGGCTGGTAATCGCATCCTTCAGCTTCAACGGCGGCGCCATCACGTTCTGTAACATGCCGTCGATGCGGAACCGCACGCGCAATTCCTTTTCGTAAGGCTCCACGTGAATGTCGCTCGCGCCGCGCTTCACCGCGTCGGTCAAAATCAAGTTAACGAGCTTGATGATCGGCGCCTCTTCGGCCGCCTTTTCCAGAGTCGCCAGGTCCATCTCGGCTTCTTCCGCCGATAGCTCCACCTGCGCCTCTTCCCCCGCAAGGTCCTTCATCACCTTGTCGAGTTCTTCCACGCTTTCCACTTCGCCGTAGAACTTGTGGATCGCCTCCGCGATCGCTGTCTCCGACGCCACCACCGGCTCCACGTTGAAACCGGTCATGAACTTGATGTCGTCCATCGCGAACACGTTCGTCGGATCGGTCATCGCGATCGTCAGAGTGGAACCGACGCGCGACAGCGGCACGATCTGGTAACGGATCGCGGTTTCCTGCGGCACCAGCTTGATCACCGCCGGATCCACTTCGTAGAATTTCAAATTGATGGAGGGAACGCCGTACTGCCGCGACAGCACTGCCGTAATGTCGTCGTCACTCACGAGACCCAGCTTCACAAGCGTCGTGCCCAGCCGGCCGCCCGTCTTTTTCTGGTGCTCGAGCGCCTGCTTAAGCTGATCCGCTGAGATCAGACTGTCTTTGACCAGAATTTCGCCGAGCCGTGAAGACATGGATATCCGTGAGAGCGGTTAGATTTCCGCCCGATGTCGCAGCGTAGCATGTCGGTTCGTAGCGCCGCGTTGCCGGCTCAAGCCCTCGTGGTGAATCTGCTAACACTCGATTGGCCGCATAGGAACCTGCTCACTCGAACAGGCTTTTCGCACAACCTGTACTGGCGTACAGGTGTTTCACTCTGAACGACTTACGCCCCGCCGGCGATTCTCTCGAATGGCCAATTTTTGGCGCTGTTTACGCTACAGTTGCGGCGCTGATTCGCCCGCGATTTTGCGTAGGATTTGGATTCAAAAACCGGCAGAAAATCGAGCCCAAAAGTAGGCAGAAGATCACACGGCGCAAGCGCTTTGTCAGAGTCTTTCTTGGTTCGGGGGCGCGCTGGCGCGACAAAGCCTGACGCTAAAGCAAGGTTGACACCTTTTTCGTGCGGTGCGGCCACAGAGCCCTTGCAGCGCGCATGACGGTCATCGCCAGACAGGCACTTGCGATTGTCCAGGACACCATGGCACCGATCAAGGCGGCGAAGTACGCATTCGAATGTGCAACCGCCGACCCAACCTCACACCTGGCGAGTTCCAGACCAAACACGCTAAGCGCCCCGGACAGCAGCGCCAAGTGCCACCACTTCAAGGTATCTTTCACCATGCGTAGAGATTCGGCGACCCTAGCAAGGTAGTCAATGGTACGAATTTGCATCTGAGTAACACGGCTCGGAGGACTCGCGAACTGTGCTAAGGTAGGTGTCGGATCGTAGAGGGCGGTTAGCTCAGCGGTTAGAGCGTCCCGCTTACACCGGGAAGGTCCGGGGTTCAAATCCCTGACCGCCCACCAACCCTACTTGCGCTTCCGCTCTTTCTTCAATTTCTTGATTGCCGCCTCTGCGGCGCGCCCTCGCGGCAGCCGGCCCTTCATCTTCGCGGCTTCGTCGATCTGTGCCGCCGTCCAAAGCCTCACATGCGGCGCAATGGCATCGGGCGCGTCGATCAGCCCCATCTCCGCCCAGTTGTAGAGAGTTTGTCGTGTAACTCGAACTTTTGCCGCTGCTTGCGTGGTGGTGAAGAGCTTTTGTTTCATGCGCTGATGCTACGGCGCGATAGACACTCCGTCAAGTATTTGCTAGCCTGATTGCCTAGGGAGTAAGGTTCGCCAACGTGAAAAATCCCCGCCTCATGCATCGCATCATCGCCGCCGGTTACGCCGCTCTCGGCGTTGCCCTGTTTTTCACCGGCCAGCCGCACGCTGCGTACGCCTTCGTCGCCATCGGCATCGCGTGGTTCGCCATTTCGTTCACGCGCTTCTCCACAAAACAAACCCTCACGAAGTAAGTCCGCCGCCCGCTCTCCCACCACGCCCCTCCAACATTTCAGTTCGTAAACGTCCGCCCGAAACCGCCGCGACTGTGTTTTAGTACGCCAAGCAACGTCGCCAACCCATAGATAGAGGTCCACCGTGAATCTCACTCGCACCGCTTCCCTATCGCTGCTTGCGCTCGCGCTTTCCGCATCGGCCACCCACGCGCAGGGATCTCCCGCTTCATCGTCGCCCGGCAGCACCGCCGCGCCGCAAGATACCTTCGCCTCCGATCCCGACGGCACCGTCCACATCACGCGCACGATCCCGCCGCCGCCCACCGTCAGCCCCGAAGCGCAAAAGTGGCTCGACTCCCTGAATCACATCGACCGCAAGCCGCAAACTCTCGCCGAACGCCGCGCCGGCACCGACGCATGGCGCGCTCGAGGCTCAGCCGATGCTCGGCGCGTCTTCCCCGTCAACATCGCGCAGCAAACTCTCGCCGGCGTCCCCGTGGACATCATCACTCCACTCGAAACGCCCGCCGCGCACAAAGACCTCATCCTTATAAATCTCCACGGGGGCGGCTTCAATTCCGACTCCGGCTCGGTGATCGAAGGCGCCCCCATCGCCAACCTCGCTAAAATCGAAGTCGTCGGCGTGTACTACCGCCTCGCGCCCGAAAATCCGTTTCCCGCCGCCGTCGATGACGTCGTCGCGGTTTACAAAGAACTCCTCAAAACTCACAAGTCGCAAAACATCGGCATCTTCGGCACCTCTGCCGGCGCGACTCTAAGCGCCGAAGTTTCCGTGAAACTCAAACAACTGAAGCTCCCGCTTCCCGCCGCCATCGGATTCTTCACCGGCCTCGCCGATTATTCGCGTCCCGGCGATTCGCGCCAACTTTTCACTCTCGACGGTTTTCCCGGCCCACTCGAGCCCACCTATCCCGCCACCGGCACCGACGACGGCTACGTCTCCAAAACCGATCGCAAAGATCCCGTTCTTTCGCCGCTGTTCGCCGACCTTCACGGCATGCCGCCAACTCTTCTCGTCACCGGAACGCGGGACGCGCTGCTCAGCAGCACCGCCATCTACGATCTCGCTCTCATCCACGCTGGCGTCGACGCGCAGCTCGTCGTCTTCGAAGCCATGCCACACGCCTTTTGGTACCACTTCGACTTCCCCGAATCCCACGAGTGCCTCGAACTCATGGCCAAATTCTTCACCGGCCATCTAGGCCGCCCCACACAATAGCGCGCGCAGCGCGTGTAACACAGGCTGCCAGTCTGTGCAGCAACGCAAATGCCGCACACAAAAAAATTTCCGCGACGTCACGCCTTTCGCTTAGCGCTCCGCCTCGCGTGTGTTACACTTTTACGGTTGTCAACGATTCGGGAAGGTACGCAGCTCCTCGCTGCCCATACTTACCCCGCAATCACCCCAAGCGGGGGGACGTAGTTCAGTTGGTTAGAACGCTGCCCTGTCACGGCAGAGGTCGCGGGTTCGAGTCCCGTCGTCCCCGCCATTACCTTACAAGCAATTTTCTTCCGCAGCGCCGGATTCTTCGCTCCAGAGTCTCCGTCCAGAAAAGCAGCCGCAAAAATCGTTAGCTCGCGCGCGTTCCCAAATCCTGCCAGTTCATCTTCGAATCGACTTGGCTCAAATTCAGCTCAGTCAGAATCGTCCAGGCGGCAAAAATAGTTTGCCCTCCGTGAGGAATTTGCTCGTTTCGTACGTTCTGCAATCGAGAGGTTAGAAGAAGAGGTACGCGAGATACGGTGGACGGACGCCGTTGCGGGCGGCATTCAACTGTGCGAACACGTCTCGGCTGCCGTCCTATCTTCCCCTCGCGAATCGATTTCTTCGTTGGAGCTAGCCCTTTGATCCGCCTGACCAGTCTGCTTTTTCTGTGTGTTCCGCTATCGCTCGTCGCCGTCGCCGCCCCGGCGCAATCTAACGCCACGACTGCCCAGCCGAAAACGATGCGCCTCTGCGTCGGCCCAAACGCCACCGACTGCGCGAATCTCACCTGGGCCCACGACCACTACGACGGCCGCCGCGACAACGAAGCGCAACCATCATCGACCTACGCGGTCACAGTGTGGTCAGCCGACCGCGTCGAGTTAGCGGGCAAGGCAAACACCACCTCCGGCGAAGTCGATGGCACATTTCACGGCAAAATTTCGCCGAGTGGTGGCAGCCTCATCGACGCAATCGATCAGTGGCGAACCGCAGCCGGCTTTTCCGGTAATTTGGATTTCACGCTCACTTGGTCCAAAGACCCGTCGAACGTAGTCTCAGTCGCCCAGCCTGTTCCGGCCGAGACGCACGCCCCGCCACCTCGGCTCCATCCTCCTGTCCGCTCCTCGGACGCGCCGCTTTCTCCCAGCAACGGTTCGTCTGATTCCACCAAGCCAGCTCAGCCGCACTCATCAGCCGCTCCAGTTGGCGTCGCCACTAAATTCACCCAGACCGCAGTCGCTCCGCCCAAGACGATGCGTCTTTGCGTCGACAAGGAATGCAACAACTTAACGTGGGTTGAAGACCACTACGAGGGCCGCAAAGACGGACAGACAGCAGTGGCAACGCGCTATTGGATCACCACATGGCACACCGATCACGTGGAGTTCGTCGGCACAACGGCCACGGCCGTCGCCAATGGCTTCCCCGCCCGAGCAACCTACACCGGCCAGATCGCGCCAGACAGTCTTAGTATTACGGACGGCAATTTCGATTGGCACGTTGCAACGGCGGGTTCAGGGTCCGGCCACTACACTTTGACGTGGACTGCCGCCGCGGCCAAAGCAGCGATGGCCGACGTCGGCCCGATCGAAGGGCCGCATCGCTCCAAGACTCACCCGAATATCCTGGTCCCCGGCGGTGCTACTGAGATTTACGCATCATTTCCCAGTGACATTCGCGCGATCCTCATTCAGGCGCATCCCATGCCCGCCAACGACGCGCTACTCCCCTGTGACGATACGAAAGATGACGACGGTCTCGACATCAAGGATCCAAACGTCGCAGTTGAAATCGGAAGATACGCGCTACGCAAAGGCGAGTTTGCGCGCGGGCACTGTTGGCTGAATCACAGCGCTTACTTGGGCAGCCAGGATGGCATCGTCCTTCTGGGCGTCGTTCAATTAATGGGATGGGGCAGGCCCAAAGACGATAAAGCGGCATTCAAATTCTTCAATGGTGCGTACCGAAGTGGCAATCCGTGGGCGGCTTATTTCCTCGACCGGTGCTACCGGGAAGGAATCGGAACGGCCACTAGCACAAAGTTCGCCGGCCAAATCGAAACCTCGTCCTTGCTCAGCGACGATGCCCAGACAATGTACGCGCTGATCGATTCCGATGATCTCGAAGTTCAGCGGCAGAAAGAGCGCGATGAATTGATCCGTAATCCGCCGACAAAACCTGTCCCGTGTCCACCGCATACCCCCTCGCGGTACGACAACCCGAACGTCGTCGATCACAGCTGTGATCCGGTCGTCGATCAGCCCGAACTCGACAGGGAGCTCCAAGCCATCGACGACCGCTACGCCGCCATCAAATAGGCCGTGGAATAGCCTGCCGCGCAGGCTGTTCTTCGACGAAGATGCACCGCGACAACAAGCACGAGGTGACGCGGATGGAACGGTAGCGTTACCAGGAGACTCCGTCGTCGAATTTTGCGAGCGGCTCTAAGCTTCTTCCGGCACCGGCTCCCACAGCTCGATCGAATTCCCCTCCGGATCCTTCAGCCACGCAAACTTCCCCATTCCCTCATATTCCTCGGTCTTATCCACCGCGGCGCCCTTGATCTTCAATTGGCCAAGGAACTCCGCCATGTTCTTCACCGTGTAATTGATCTTCCCTGTCCGCGGCTTCCCGGCAATGTCGTCCTTCGTCGCCATGATCGACCACGCAATTGTCCGCTTCATCTTCGGATCATCGATTTGCCTGTAGTCGAACGCAGCGTACACCGAGCTGCACTGTGTGTCCGCTTCCTGAAACGCGATTCCGAGCACGTCGCGGTACCACCCAGCCAATTTCTTCACATCATTCGAAAATAAAAACGCGCCGCCAATACCGTCGATCATAGGCCCCTTCCCGCTTTCATCTCTGCCGGCTTACGCACCGGCAGGCATAACTCGAGTTCGCAGTGCGACCAATCCATTGCGTTTTCCTTGTCCAAAAAAATTTCAAGCGCTGGCGCATGCTCGGGCTCGTACTCACTCCGCACCAGCCAGTCTCGATAAAGGTAGTCCCATGCGGTGGCTATCAGATCCAAATCTCCAGCGACTGTCACCACCGCATAGCGCCGAGCCGGCATAATCATTTTCGACATCCCCGACCCGCACGCAAATCGCGACGTCGGCGCAAAACAGATCTCGTAACGGTACAAATGCTTCGGCGTCACGTGCGGATCGTCCACCGTCATCCCAAACAGCGTCCCGTCCGAAAAAACATTCTGACGCTTTGCCCAGTCGATCACGGTTTTCATCGCCCCGAGCACTTTTTCGAAGTCGAACGCGTTCGTGACCCGGATGTACGCAACGTGTCTCTCCGGAATATCCACCAGCTTCACCGGAAACGCGGCCCTCTTCTCGGGCGCGCTCATCGCCACACCATATTCGTCTTCTGGAGCCAGCGCTTTGCGAATCTTGCTGTTTTTGATTTTGCCGCCGCTGCTGCGAAATTCGCTCGGCGGCGTGCCGTATTCAGCTCGGAACGCTCGCGAGAATGTAGCCGACGACGAAAACCCGCACTCCAGCGCCACGCCGGTCACGCTTGAGTCCGAATAGCGAAGTAGCCGTGCTGCTTTCTCCAGCCGCAGCCGGTTCGTAAAATGATTCACCGTCTCGCCCGAAACCGCCGTGAATATTCTGTGAAAGTGGTACTCCGAAAAGCACGCCACCCGCGCCAACTCAGCCAGCTTCACCGGCCGGTCCAGATTCTCGCGCAGAAAATCGATCACCCGATCGATTCTCTGCGCATAGTCACTCGTGGCTCGAGGTTTTCTGATTCGCGAGGATGCGCGTGGCATGAAATCCTAATCCGGGATTGTCGCCGCTTGATACGCCGCAGGAGCAACGCTCACTCTTGCGGCCGCTTCTTGTTCGCCTTGATCTCAGCCAGCCGCCGCCTAAGCTCGAACGCAATTTCCACCGCCGAAAGATTCTCGGTGTCAAACCCCAGCCTCTCGAGCCGCTTATCGCCGCTAAGGCTCCCGCGCTTCACGTACCACGGCGCTTCCGGCCCCCGCTTCGAATCACCAGACGGATTTTTGCTGTCGTGCTCTTCCATCTCCGAAGTATATTCCGTTCGCGCCCATACCCCGCTCAAAGAATTCCTCATGTACTGAAGCCGCGTCGGATACTCTGAACCTGCATTCACTCAACGCACTTCGCACATTCGTTTCGGCCCGGCGCGACATGGCCCCAACGCCACCCAATTCGTCCGCAGCCCGCATCAGCGACGACGCGTTCACCGTCATCGCCATCAGCGTACTCGCCGCAACCTGCGCAAATGTGATCCACGAAGGCTTGGGCCACGCAGCAACCGCCTTGCTCACCGGTGCACAATCGGGCGTCCTCACTAGCGTCGCGTGGACCAGCGATTTCGATTCCCGCCTCGTCGCCGCAGCCGGAACACTCGCGAATCTCGCGGCCGCCATTTTGTTTTGGATCGCGCTCCGCAGTCTAAAGCGCCTAAAGATTCATCTCCGCTTTTTCCTGCTGCTGAGCTTCGCGTTCAATGTGCTCGACGGAACCGGATACTTCCTATTTTCCGGCGTCGCGAACTTCGGCGACTGGGCCACCGTTATCGCCGGGTTAGCGCCAAGTGGGAAGTGGAGAACCGTCCTGGCCGTCGGAGGAGCAGCGGCCTACTACGCAGCCTCCCTGGTCGTCGGAATCGGTCTCGTTCGCTACGTCGGCATCCGGCGAGACGACCAGTCGAGACTGCGAAGGCTCACGTTAATCGCCTACGTCACGTCGACTCTCCTCGCCTGCGCCGGCGCGCTGCTCAATCCATTCGGAATTCAGTTGCTCTGGCAATCCGCTCTTCCCGCCACTCTCGGCGGCCACTCGGCCCTCATGTGGTTGCAGTACGCCATCCCAAGAAACGCAAAGCCGGCGCGCGCCGACGACCGCATCTTGAGATCGTATTCTTGGATAGCGATCGCCGCTGTCATTGCGCTCGCGTACCTACTCGTTCTCGGCCGCGGCGTCACCTTGCGCCGTTAGCGCGCGGTCGCCCCACTTGCGCCGAATACAACGTCCCCATATTATTTTCGCCGCGATATTTCGATCTGCGCTTCAGGAGAAGATCATGCTGCCCAGCGCCGTCACCGATCTCAAAGCCTTCGTCCCCGCGAAAGACTCCGCCCTAGCGCGCCAGTTCTACGTCGATCTCGGCTTCACCATCAATTTCAGCCATGACGACATCGCGGAGCTGCAAATCGGCTCGTTCCGCTTCCTGCTCCAGACCTTCTACGTCGAGCAGCACGCCGGAAACTTCATGATGAGCCTCAACGTCGAGGACGTAGACGCCTGGTGGGCTCACATCACCAAACAGGAAATCGCGAAAAAATACCCCGGCATCATGTGCAAGCCACCCGCCCTGCAGCCCTGGGGCCTCCGCGTCCGTTATATAAGCGATCCCACAGGCGTTCTCTGGCACATCACCGAACGTCGCAAATCGTAGCTGAACGCTGCATATCGTTCACGTCTCTCTTGCGCCTGAACGATTGGAGATGTGAGTAAACGCAGCAATCGCTCACTTCTCCTTCTCAAGCTCCACCACCATCACCTCAATAGGCTCGGTCCCCTCATTCACATCCGCATGCTGCGTGCCCGGCGGATTCGCTGGCAGCCAGTACGCGTGCCCCGTCTCCCACGGATGCTCCTCGGACTTCCCACTGTCCTCCGCGATCTTCATCGTCCCGCCCTTCAACGCCACAATCACGCGCGGGTGCTCGTGCCGGTGCATCGTCAGCGGCTGGTTCGGATAAATCACCGACCTCCAAACCTTCACATCCTCATTATCAAACTGCGGATAGCGCTGCGTAGTCGCCGCCTGCTGCGACCGCGTCACCATCACCGTCGCACCCACCGCCACCAACGCCACCGCCACGTGCGTCACGAACCTGTTCATCTTTCCTCCGTCGCGCAAAATATCGAACTCCAGCGCACGCACCACAATCAACTCCGCGTCTCCTCGTTCGAATACACCCACCACGCCGTAGCCAAATCCTGCACGATGTGCCCGATCGACTTATACACCGTCACTTCCTCCGCCGACCTTCGCCCCTCCACCGTACCCGCGACCACCTGACCAATCTCTCCCGCGATGTGCTCGTCGCCAATCACTCCCGCTTCCTTTGCGCACAAAAACTCCGCGCCCTGCCTCAAAATCCCCTCCCGGCTATCCACGATGAATCTCGACCGCGCCACCAACTCATTGTCGATTTCCGCCGGCCCCGCATAACTCGACCCAATCACATTCACGTGCGCACCCGCCTTCACCCACGCGCCGCGCAATATCGGCTCCGTCGCCGCCGTCAGCGTACATATAATGTCCGCGTCAGCCGCCGCCTCCTCCACAGTCGCGCTCACGTTCACCTGCGCACCAATCGGTCCGCGATTGCGCTCCGCAAACGCCTCCGCCTTCTCGCGCGATCTTCCCCACACCGTCACTCGCTCAATGCGCCTCACCTTCGCAATCGCCCGCAGATGCGTAGCCGCCTGCTCCCCACAACCTAGCAGCGTCAGTCGCCGCGCATCCGCTCGCGCGAGCGCATCCGTCGCCACCGCGCTCGCCGCCGCCGTCCGTATCGCCGTTACCTCACCCGCATCCACCACGCACACCGGCGCGCCCGACTCCGCCTCAAACAGCACTACCACTCCCTGATGCGATTGCCGGGACTGCGCCGCGTTCTCCGCAAACACAGAGATGATCTTCGCGCCAAACGCCCGACGCTCTCCCAGCGCTCCCGGCATCACGCCGAAAAGTCTCCTCTCCGACAGCGGCAATATCGACCGCAGCATCTGCTTCGTCTCGCCACGCGAAAACGCGATCATCGCCTCGCGCACAATCGGGATCGCCACGTCGTACGTCAACCGCCGCGCCACTTCCTCTCGCCCAATAAATCGCAACGCTCCGTTCTCCTCCGCCAGCCGTCTCTCTACACCGACCGCCGATACCACTGCAGCACCCGCATCGCACGCAGCGTATTCCACCGGCTCGCGTCGCCCACAGCCTCTCCCGTCGAAACGGTCAGCGCTTCGTCATACCCCGCGTCAAGCAGCCACCACCCATTCGCCGTCCGCTTCCTCTCGATCACCCGCACCGCTTCCTCCATCCGCGCGTCCCGATTCGCTGCCGTCGCGCGAAAATAATCCAGCGCGCGCAGCACGTCGTACCGGTAGCGTGGCGGAAACGCGAACTCCAAAAATTTCGGATCGATCGTCTCGCCCGTTGACCGCCGCCGGAAAAGCGACCGCTCCAGCAAATATTCCCCGCCGCGCTTCCGCGCTTCCGCAACTTCACGCGACCCGCCTGCCGCCCGCTCGTACTCCGCCAATCCTTCCAGCACGCAAATCGTCGTATGAAACGACGACACGCTGCTCTTCTCCGGCGCCTCGCAATTCCACCCGCCATCCGCCAACTGTTCCTTCATCAGTCGCTCCGCCAATCGCGCCGACGGACGCCCGAAATACGAGCCGAACGCCAACACTCCTCCGTTGATGCACGGCTCCACTTCTCCATCAAAAAATCCGTTCCCGCCAAACTCCGGCGCGCGCAAATCCCAACCGCAACTGAAGTCGCTCCATCGCAAATTCTTCTCTGCAAGCGCCAACGCGTTCCTCACCTCGGGCGCCGCGGGATCGACACCCGCCATCCGCAGCAGTTGCAAAGTAAAAAGCGTCGTCAGCCACGCAGGATTTCCCTCGCTCCGCCACGCGCCATCCGCGTCCTGCCGCGCCAAAATCGCCGCGCCCACCCCTTCACGCGCCACGCGACTCCGCTCCGCCGCCACCTCGTCCGCCGCGGCGTTCGCCAAATCGCGCATCGTGTGCCAACGAATCGCCGGCTCGCCCGCCATCAACCTTTCCATCGCGCCGCTATCCTGCAACTTCCGATCCTCCTCTCGTTCCCGTTGACATCCGCCCCGCGCCCCAACAAAGTACAATGGTCGCCGCCAATCCACCTCAGGATTAACGCGTGTCCAGCAACTACGTCGCACCCAGCATCGACGATTATCTCCGCAAGCGACTCATGCCCGTCGAAGGCGCGATTCCGCACGTCCAGGGAATCGAAATGTACGGCAATTCGATTCCCGCAGGCACCGTCGGCGGCGATCTTTTCGAATACATTAATTTTCAGCAGCGGTACGACATTGACGCCCGCATCCAGCGCGCCTTAAAACTTTCAAAAGACTATCTCGAGCCACTCCCCGCCGGCGCGCCGCCTCGCAATTCGGTGGACGATCACGTCCTCTGGTTGAAATCGCGCCCGAATTTCGATCCGCTCCTCGAATCCGCCTACCGCGAGTCGCGCAGCTCCGAACAAATCCGCGTCGCCGAAGTTCTCAAGGCGCTCTACACCACCGCCGGCGTCCTTCTCGTTGACGCGCAGGGTCACGGCATCATCGCCGCAAAAATCGCCTCCACTGTTCACGACACGTTCCACGCCCTCATGCTCGCCGAACTCGACCAGCGGGGCCGCACCACGCCCGAGTTTTTCGAACGCGTCAATCTCCGCCTCGCCCAGTCCGTCACGGCGCGCAACGCCCTCGGCCGCATCGAAAAAGAAGCCGCGCAGGAAATCGCCACCATGCTCTATGGCGAAGTCCAACCCTACGGCACTTTCCGCTTCGTGAATTTCGGCCATCCCGCGCCGCTCGTCTATTCCGCCGAATTCCGAAAATTCATGGACATCGATCGCAACCGCATGGTCCAGTTTCTTCCGCTCGGCGTACAGATTCCCGAAGATCATCCCGATCGCAATCGCTACCTCTCGCTCGATACGCGCCAGCACCGCGTCTCCCCCAGTGACGTCTCCGAAATTACTCTCATGAGCCCCGGTGACATCCTTTTCCTCTACACCGACGGCGTGTACGACGGCACCGATCAAGCCGACCGCGCCAAGCTCGAAGAAGTGATGCGCGGCTGCTACCAAAAATCCGCCAAAGACATCTGTACTGCCCTGATGGACTTCGCTCTAAAACAAGACGACCTCCACCGCCAATCCGGCGAAGCCGACCGCATCGACGACAAAACCGTCTTCATCATCAAGCGCACCTAGCTTGTGGGACAGGCTCTCAGCCTGTCTGCACACTGCTCTCAGTGGTGTGTGCCTTTCTCGGCGCTCACCTAACGTACCCTCTGACGCCGACCCGCCGATACCCAACCGCGTCCGCGCGAACCACTCCACGCACGTCCGCCCACTCACGCTCTTTATCCTCATGAATGATTGAATTTACAGGAGTTGGTTTTACTAGACAGCTTGTCTAACGCTCAAAGCCTAATCGCAACTCGACATCATCGGAGCAGTGTCTCCGGTTACGGCACGCAGTTCACGCAACCAACCTTCAAATCGTTGTGCCCGCAAAGGAACCGTTTCACCTGATCCCGGCAATCGCCCATTTTGGTATTCCAATCCTGCCGAATGGCTTTCTTATCACCGGCTGTCAGATGCCATGACAGCGGCACGTTGTCATTCGAAAACTCGAAAGGTACCGTGTGAACGACCATGCGATTCGCATTGCATTTGTTCCATTTCCCTATCAATAGATCCAATTCATTGTCGTTGTGCGCGAGTTGGCCGGCGCCCCGCACGGCCTCCAACGTCGCGAGTGGCGCAAAGAACTGATAGAACCATCCGCGATTCTTCCCGCCACTTTGGTTCCGTGTTAGGTCCACCTTCGATCCGTGGATTTGCAACACCAGCACGCTATCCACATTGAAAGTCGTTGACGTCAGCGCCTCATCCAGCCACTCGACCAAACTCGCCATCCCATAATTGTCGTAATAACCGCCGTCTCCAATATGCGGCTGCGGCCCGTCACCATTCGATCTCGAAACCGGCGTCACATACGGAAACGTCGCCGACAATCGCGCCGCAGTCACCGCCGAAATATCGAACTGGTGTTCGTTGATGTGATGCAAGTCGCTCGCATCAACCCCCGCCACACAATCCTTCGCCGTCTTCGACGTCCTCATCAACAGACGTTTCCCGCTCTCTGCGATCGTCCCGTTCATGATCACGCCCGGCAGCGCCGCGTTGGCTACGAAGCCGTTCCACCAGCTCAGCGGTTGTTCAAGTCCAGATGGCTGCCCTGCCCGCGTCGCGCAGTTGTTGCACCACGCTCTTTCGAGCGCGCGCCCCCGTCCGATCATCCAGCCGGCAAGCCATGGAACCAGCGCACGAATAAAATCCGGCCACGCTAGTCCCCAAGCCACTTCGTCGAGACTCGATTCCGACGCTGCGACCGGCGGATCTTTCACCGCGGCGCCATGCCGCAATCGCGCCAAGTAAAACGCCGTCCCC
Source organism: Acidobacteriota bacterium (assembly GCA_013286165.1). Lineage (GTDB taxonomy): Bacteria > Acidobacteriota > Terriglobia > Acidiferrales > UBA7541 > Palsa-295. The sequence continues at coordinate 18,789 of JABDGF010000021.1, forward strand.
ATGCTCCCGCCCGACACCGAACTAATCATCCGCAACGCATCCCGGAACGTTCCCGGGTTGTCTTTGTCCAGTTCCCAAAGAACTTGCGCCGCCCACGCGCCCGCCTGAATTCCTCCTCCGTTCGCCGCCGCCACGATCACGCGATTGCCTTTTCCTGGCGCAATCGCCGCAGCCGCGTCAGGAGCCGCCACGATCGGTGAAGGCGCATTCACGTTCGGATCAACCAAGTTGTAGTAGTGATCCGACTGCCTCGACTGCGCCGTGATCACCCCCGCGACAACGACAATCAGAAGGATCGGCACATGCCACAAATCGAAGAAGAACGAAATCCCTGACGTGATCCACGTCAGCAGCATCACCAGCATCAACGCCGAACACAGGGCCGGCACCATAAGTCTTTTTCCAAGCCGAAAGTATCCCCAGACGCCGAAAATTGCGTACACCACAAGCACCACCGCGAGCGCCAGACCGGCGTTAACGTGATCGCTCCACGGCGCATACCCGATCAGCGCGGAAACACCCGCCGTCTTGCTCTCGAAGGACTCGGCTACAGAGCTAAACGCACCGCAATCCTGAAAGAAGCCAACGAGTGATCGCTCGACGGCGCACGCAACCAAAATTCCGGCCGCCCCCCAGGCATAACTCCGCCACCGGACTTTTTCGTTTTCTTCGGATGAGAAAATTGCCGCAGTAAGAACAATCGGCATAGAAAGAAAGAGTGTGGCGCTTACCCACTCGCACCAGGTGTAAGAGTCTGACAGCGGAAATGGAGGATCGATCCCGAAACGGCCTTTCGCGTGAGTGAAAATGGTGAAGCCAATTACACACGCGCTTCCCGCCAGCGCCATAGTCGCTACCGCAACCATAAACAGGCTCGGCGGAGTCAGATCGAACATCCCGCGCAACAAGCTCTTCGCCGCCGTGAACGCCGCCAACGGCAGCACGATCAAAAATACCATCGCCAGAAGCGGCACACGCAGCAGCACCGCGTACTCCAAATACGCGGGCAGAATTGCCGCACAATGCGTTAGCAGCGGCGTGAAGACCAGCAGCACGATCGACAGCGCGGAATACTGGACGCCAGACAGAATTCCGTAAAAGTGTCTCCTCGAAGCGGAGTACGCGGCGAGCAGCCCATTCAGTGCCGCAAGCGATCCCACCGGAAATTCAATGACGGCCTCGCTCCAATGGGTCCCCGGCGCTCCATGCAAGAATAGCGTCACGCGCACCAGCAGGGCGACGCCCGTCGTACCAAGTGCCAGAAAATACAGCACCCACTTCGCACGTCCGAATAGCCCCGCCGATCCACTCGGCGGGTCCGCCGTCATCTTCAGAATCTGGATGTCTTCCAACACATCCGCGATACCCGCAGCAACAATGAGCACCACGATTGCGCATGCGAATCGCCCAACATTCAACGAACACGCAATGGCGATAAAAAGCAGAACGTAAAGAACGATGAAAACAAAATCGAACCACTGCTGCCGCCGGGCGATCCGCCGCTTCTCGACTCCAATCGTGGTGCCAAGTTTGCCAAGCACGTCCTCGACATCCGTCTGCTTCATCGCCAGTTCCAGCGCAAGCCCCGGACTTTCTGCCTCAGGCCAGTGCATCGGCTCAACTGCTGTAAGGTTGCACAACCATCTCATCAGCCCGGCCCACAATACCAACAGCACCAGCATCGTGACCGGATAGCACAAAGGAAAGTGATTCATCACGAGCGAACTCCTGCCCAACTTTTTGAGCGATATGGGTATTGCGTGGCCGGTTTACACCAATGCTTGAAGCGGAACTTCGTAGAGAAGTAGATACTACATCGTGCAGGTACTGTCAAAACATCGTTTGCGAGGTCGCCCTCGCCATCTCAACGCATCGTCCCCAATTCCGCACTCTCCGTGCCCTCAGGCCTTTCTCCTCCCCCTCTGTGAAATGTTCCACGTCTTTGTCTTTGTCTTTGTCTTTGTCTTTGTCTTTGTCTTTGTCTTTGCTGTTGCAGTTGAAGTTGCAGTTGCTTTTCCGCGCGGCGCCTTACAAGCCGCGTCATCCTGAGCGCAGCGAAGGACCCCTCTTCGCAGTTGCCGTTGCAGTTGCCGTTGCAGTTGCCGTTGCAGTTGCCGTTGCAGTTGCCGTTGCAGTTGCCGTTGCCGTTGCCGTTGCAGTTGCCGTTGCAGTTGCCGTTGCCACCGCGCCCACCGAGCAGTTGACGCGCACCCCAAACCCGAAATACTCTCCCGCATTGTCGCCGAACCGAAGATGCCTCCCCTCCAAACCTCCGTCCTAATCGTAGGCGCAGGTCCCACCGGTCTCCTCCTCGCCGCCGAACTCGCGCGCCGCAACGTCCCCATCCACCTGATCGACGCCCTCCCCGCCCCGCAGCACTGGGACCGCGCCACCGTCGTCCACTCCCGCTCCCTCCAGATCTTCGAAGCCATGGGCATCGTCCAAGAATTTCTGCAGGTCGGCTGCAAACAAAAAACAATTCACCTCTATTCCGCCGGCGCCAAGCTCGGCACCATCGACCTCGCCAACTGCGGCAGCATCTACAATTTCAACATCGGCGTCTCCGAAGAAGTCACCGAGCGCATCCTCACCACCCAGCTCCACAAATTCGGCGGCGAAGTCCATCGCGCCTCGCGCCTAGTCCGTCTCGAAACTACCGACACCGCCGTCCACGCCACCATCGAACGCAACGGTCAGACTTACGCGATCGACCCTAGCTTCATCGTCGGCTGCGACGGCATCCACAGCCCCACGCGCGAACTTACCGGCATCGCCTTCGAAGGTCACGACATCGAAAAGCCCTGGGCCGTCTTCGACGCCTCGCTCACCGGCTGGCCGCACACGCACGAAGCAAATTTCGGTTACCTCGACGAGCTGCCTATCATCCTCACCGCGCTTCCCGGAAACCGCTTCCGCGTTTACCTCCGCCCCTCGTCTCCCGAATCCGATCTCGTCGCAGACGCCACCGCCACGCTGCATCGCTACGAGCCGCAGGTTAGCTTCACCAACGTCGAAAATCCCACTCGCTTCCATTGCCACACAAAAGTCGCGCAGCATTTCCGCTCCGGCCCCGTTTTCCTCGCCGGTGACGCCGCGCACCTTTGCTCGCCCGCCGAAGGCCACGGCATGAATTGCGGCCTCCAAGACGCCTACAACCTCGCGTGGAAACTCGCGCTCGTCCACCACGGCGTCGCCGATACCGCGCTTCTCGATAGCTACGAAATTGAGCGCCGCCCCGTCGCCGCTGCCATCACCGTTTCCGGCGACAACACCGAGCACGCCCACACGCTCGTCGACCCGGCCGACCGCCACGAGCGCGACGCCGCAATCCGCGCGCGCATCGCCGATCCCAAATCGCTCCAAGCCGACATCGTCGCCGAAACCGAACTCTTCATCGAATACTCCCACTCGCCCGTCGTCCTCGGCGACCCAAACCCCCACCTCGCCGCCGGATTCCGTCTGCCCGATACAATCGAGGTCCTCGACGCGCGCGGCCAAAAAGCGCACCTCCACACGCATGCTCATCACGCTAGCCACACACTAATCCTTCTTGGCGGTCCATCCGCGAGTCCAGAATCTCTCGCGAAGCTCTACGCCGAACTCTCCCACGCGATCGCCGCTCAGCCGCTCTTCGAATCCATCGCCGCCTTTTCCACAAGCTCAGCGCCAACGTCATCCAACGCGACGACCATCGGCCACATCAGCGAAGACGCCGCCACACTCCTCGGCATCGACGGCGCCACACTCCTCGTCCTCCGCCCAGACGCCTACATCGGCCTTCGTGCCGATCGCGACCACCTCGCCGCGCTCGACCGCTACGCCCACATCATAAAATCCGGTCGCAAACACTCCCCCGCTCACTCGCAGAACTTTGCTCAGCGCGCGCCTCACGCGTTATAGTGAAAATACCTTGTGCCGGAGGCATCTCTCTTGATTCGTCCGATTCGCGTCGCTCTCGCTGCCGCGTTCATTCTCGCCGTCTTCGTCATCGTCACCACCCGCGTTGACGCGCACGCAGTCTTGAAATCTTCCACACCCTCCGCCGGTTCCACCGTCGCCGGTCCGGACGTCCCCATCTCGCTCACCTTCAACGTGCGCGTCGATGCCAGTCGCTCGAAACTCCAACTGCTTTTGCCCAGCAACGAAACGTCCGACCTTCCGGCTAGTTCGCAGCCCTCAGCCGACACGCTCACCACCACCGCGAAATCCCTCAAACCCGGCGCCTACTCCATCCGCTGGCAGGTGCTCGCGCCCGACGGCCACATTTCGCGCGGAGAGATTCCATTCACCGTAAAGTCGCCTGATGGTCACTGAGCTTCTCGGTATTTTTGGATTTCTCACCGTTATTCTTCGCGCTGTAATCCTCTGCGCGCAGACGTTCGCCGTCGGCGGCATCATCTTTATTTGTTTTATCGCCCGCGAGCCGTGGATTCGGAGCGACGCCTGGGTTCGTCCCGCCGCTCGCCTCATCCGCTGGAGCGCGCTCACTCTCGCCATCGCTCACATTTTCTTCGTCGTCGTAAACAGCCTCGTCCTCACCTCTTCCATCGATCTCTCGATGCGCGAAGTGATGGGCGCAAACTTCGTCCTCGCCGGAATTCTCGGCGCCATCGCCGGATGCGCGCTCTTCTTCTGGCCGGGCGGCCTTCGCGGTCCCGCAAATTATTTCACTCTCATTCCCGCCGCGCTGATGATCGCTTCCACCGTCTTCACCAGCCACGCTGCTTCCCGCATGGACGATCGCACCATCCTCATCACCATGACCACGCTGCACTACCTCGCCACCGCCGCATGGCTCGGCGGCCTCCCGTGCCTCGCGATCGTGATGAAGAACACCTCCGACCTCAACGTTCTCTCGCGTGTCAGCAGCCGCTTCTCGCGCCTCGCTCAATTCAGCGTCCTGTTCCTTCTCGCCGCGGGCATCGTGATGAGCATTTACTACATCGGTTCCTGGAGCGCCGTGTACGGCACCGCCTACGGCGTGATGGTCACTACCAAGGCGATTTTCTTCGTGTGCCTTCTCGCTCTCGGCGCCGCGAATTATTTTCTCGTCCGCGCAATGGGCGCGAACTCAAACGATACAGACACGAAAATTAGCCTCATCCGTTTCGCCGAAGCCGAGATCGGCATCGGACTCACCGTCATCCTCACCGCCGCGTCGCTCACCTCGCAGCCTCCCGGCGTCGATCTCACGCAGGATCGCGTCACGCTCCACGAAATCGTCGTGCGCTTCGCGCCGCGCATGCCACGCTTCCAAAGCCCGAGCCTCGATTCCCTCTCGCCCTCCTCAAAAGAACTGCGCCGCAAAGCCAAAGCCGCGGGCCGCAAACTTCCGCCCGCCTTCGTCCCCGGCGGCTCGATGCTGCACATCGATACACCCGGAGACATCGCGTGGTCCGAGTACAACCACACCTGGGCCGGCGTCGTAGTTTGCCTGATGGGAATTCTCGCGCTGCTTTCGCGCAATCGATATTTCCGATGGGCGCACGTCTGGCCGCTGATGTTCTTAGGCCTCGCCGTCTTTCTCTTCCTACGCGCCGATCCGGAAAACTGGCCGCTCGGCCCTTACAGTTTTTGGGCGAGCTTCTCTAGCTCCGACGTGCTGCAGCACCGCATCGCCGTGTTGCTCATCATTGCGTTTGCAATCTTTCAATACGGAGTCGAAACCAATCGTGTGAAGTCGCAAGCCGCCGCGCTCGTCTTTCCCGCAGTCTGCGCTCTGGGCGGTGCACTGCTGCTCACTCACACCCACGCCCTCAGCAATGTGAAAGAAGAGCTTCTCGTCGAACTCAGCCACACGCCGCTCGCCATTTTCGCCGTCGTCGCCGGCTGGTCGCGCTGGCTTGAAATTCGCCTGCCCGAATCGAATCACACGCGCCGCTATCTCGCGTGGGTCTGGCCCGTCTGCTTCATCATGATCGGTCTGATCCTGATGAACTATCACGAGGCGGACACCGCAGTCGTCGTGCAGAACGTCGCGCCGCTCCTCAAAGCACCCATCGCGCAAGCGTCGCTCCCGCCGTTCTCGGCGTAACTCCCACGCCCGCTCGGCGTTAATATAGATGTAGCGATGAGTGACGCCACCCAACTCCAGCTCTTCACCGAGCGCCTCAAAACGCCCATCGGCGTGATGATCGTCATCACCGATGGCGACGGCAATCTCCACACCACCGACTGGACCGATCACGAAGGCCGCATGGACCACTTCCTCGAAATCCGCTACGGCAAAAACGGTCTCAAGCTCGACCGCGCGCCCCGCGAAACCGCCGTCGCGAGCGCGATCGATCGCTACTTCCGCGGCGAACTCGCCGCCATCGACTCCATCCCCGTGAAAACCGGCGGCACCGACTTCCAGCAGGAAGTCTGGCGCGCGCTCCGCACAATTCCCTGCGGCTCGACGATCTCCTACGGCCAGCTCGCCAAACAGATTCGCCGGCCGAAAGCTGTTCGCGCCGTCGGCCTCGCCAACGGTTCGAATCCCATCGGCGTCGTCGTGCCCTGCCATCGCGTGATCGGCGCTGACGGTTCGCTCACCGGCTACGGCGGCGGCCTCGAACGCAAAAAGTGGCTGCTCGAGCACGAGTCGCGCGCCACTCGACTCTTCTAACCACCACGAGCCAACGTGACTACAACTTTCACCATCCGCCGCGCGCAGCCCGGCGACGAACCCACACTCCGCGAACTCCGCATCGCCGCGCTCACAGACACGCCGCTTGCGTTTAGCTCCACGCTCGAGCGCGAGATCCGTCGCACGGACGAAAACCTGCGCACCTGGATCGCGCCGCCCTGCGTGACGTTCATTCTCGAATCGGCAGAACAGAAACCATGCGGCATCGTGGCTGGGCTTTACAACAAGTCGGAACCTAGACGCGCGACGCTCGCCTCGATGTGGGTACATCCGTCGCAGCGCGGCACAGGCGCCGCGCGTCAGTTGATCGCGTCAATACAACGTTGGGCTGCCGAGTCGCAAATTCGCGATCTCGTTCTGCTCGTCAACGAGCACAATCCTATTGCCCGCGGCTGCTACGAGCGCGTCGGATTTCAGTACACCGGCCATCGCGGAATCAACCCGGCCAACGGTGAGCACGAAATTGAAATGCTCTACGCGGTGCCCTTCTAACGCTCTCGCTTTTCCTGCAGCAGCGCCGCCCCCGCGCGCGTCACGCGGACCAGCACCGTTCCCTTCGCGTCCACCGTCTCCACCAAGCCGCGGTCCGTCGCGTCTTCCCACACCGTAAGCCGCGGGCACGACGTTCTCCACACATCCAGCGTCTCTTGGTAGGTGTGCTCCTTCGTCCCCACCCACTCCAGCAAATCCAAAATCAAATTATCCACTGTCTCGCTCATTGCGAATCGATCGCGCCACGATCAGCGCGAAACTTCATTTCGCCTTGTCCGGCCACTTCATCGAATAAACCTGAACCGCGCTCGAGTCGTTCATATAAAGAAATTGCCCATCGGGCGACAGGCCGAGCATCGGCGGGGGCAGACCGTTCCAGGAATTCAGCCCGTCGAAGCTGGCTTCCAAGCTCCATTTTCCGTCGGGCACGCCGAGTCTATATACGCCGGGAACCTCTCCCGGTTCCGGCGTCGTTCTTCCCACAAAAACCGCTGTCGAATCAGGCGACCACACCCAGAAACCCCACTCGGCTTGCATTTTAAAAAGATCGGTCCACTTCCCAGTTTCCACGGAATAGAGGACGAAACGCTTGGGCGGAGTGGCAACGGCAACCATCCACTTTCTATCGGGCGACCACGAGCAAACGTGAAAAGTTTCAGTGCCCGGCATGATCGAAACCTTTCTGGTAGCCAAGTCGAGAACTTTCAGGCCGCGGCGGAATTCCGGATCGGGCGCGGGATAGTCGGAAAACAAAATCGACTTGCCGTCCGGGGACCAGGCCGGGCCGACTTCGTTGTGTCCTTCCGAAGTAAGTTTTTCCACCGGGCCGCCATCGGCGCTGACTTTATAAATTTCATCGAAATCGGCGAAAACAAGCTGCGAGCTGTCTGGAGACCAAGCCGGCATCGCGGCAAACCGCGTGGTCAACTGCAAGCGGTCGGTGCCGTCGATGCGGACACGCCAAAGGTCTCCCTGTGGGAATCGGGTATAGGCGAACCATTTCTTGTCGGGCGATAGCACGATCTCCGAGGCGCTCAGTCCGCCGAGAAAGGGACTCCAACGTTTTTCGTGCGCGTCGTACTCCATCATCGTGGCTTGCGGAAGCCGTCCGACGGCGTACAGCCTGGAACTATCGCGGCTCGGCACCATGCCTACCACGTCGATCTTCTGCGGAGAAACCATTTTGGCCGACCGTTTTTTCCAGAATTGCCAGGCAGGCGGCTCAATGGATTCGTAGATAACGGCCGTCCTGTCGTGCCCGCCGAGAAATACGAAATGCTTTCCGTCAGGCGTCCACGACGCGCTGTCATTGACGGCGCCGTCATAACTCTTCAGGCCAAAATCCAGACGATGCGGATTTTGGCCATCCGCTCCGATTTCCCAAATATCGTTGGCAAACTCGTGTGGGACATTGACGGTGAACCGAATGGCTTTGGCGTCCGGCGAAAAGCGCGGCGAACCGGTGATCTCGGTCGCGTCCCGCGTATAGACCGCGTGAGGATTGCTGCCGTCGCCCCCCATCACGCCGATTTTTTTTAGCTCGGAGTAGGCTATCGATGAACCGTCGGAAGAGAAGCTGGCACCGAGCACGAGCGTGTCGCTCAGCTTCCTTGCGGCGCCTCCGAGAACCGGCGTAATCCAAAGCGTGCCGCGGTTGGACTCGTCGTTAAGGTCGGGCTTCAGAGCAAGCCAGTTGGACGCATCCGGCGAGATGTCCACCACTTGCATGTCGCCGAACGCGGCACGGGACGCAACCGTGGCTCCGCCACTGACCGACATCTCTACGGCCTTGCCGGCCTCGTTGAAATAGAGGCGCGTACCGTCGGTGAAAATCGGCGCGGATTTTAGATCGCTCGAATAGGTGAGCTGCTCGACCTCAAGCTCGGCAGGCGTCGGCGGCGTGGTGACGATCACTGCAACAGCGATCAGTACGAGCACTGCTGCGACGGCCCATACCCAGGTGGGAAATTTGCGTGGCTGCGATATTGCGCTGCTCACACCGCCGGTGGAAGCGGAGCCGGGTTGTGACGCGGTGCCCAGGGTTTGCGCGGTGTGGGTGGCGCTGGAGCTATGGCGCTTCAGGCGGCGCAGATCGACCATCAAATCGGCGGCAGTCTGGTAGCGGTCGGCGCGATTTTTCTCCAGAGCTTTGGAGACGATTCGCTGCAACTCTTCCGGCGTCTCGGAATTGAACTGGCGCAGCGGCTTTGGTTCGCCGCGCAAAATATCGCCCACCAGCGCCGCGCTAGAATCGCCACGGAACGGGCGCTGGCCGGTAACCATTTCGTGCATCACTACGCCGAGCGAAAAAATATCGCTCCGCGCGTCCACATCGAGTCCCTGCGCCTGCTCGGGCGACATGTATGCCACAGTTCCGACGATTGAACCTGTGAGCGGCCCGGCGAGAGGCACGGTGCCGGCGGTGAGGGTGATCGATTCGTCGCCCGGCGCGGCGTGCGCGTGGATGCGTTTGGCGAGGCCGAAGTCGGCGAGCTTGATATCGTCATCGCCGGTCACGAATATGTTTGACGGCTTGATGTCGCGATGAATGATTCCTTTTTTGTGCGCCGCGTCCAACCCTTCCGCGATCTGCATCCCATAGGCGATAGCCGCTTCGATGGGAATCGCTCCGCCGGCCATGCGCGCCTTGAGAGTCTTGCCATCGATCAGCTCCATCGCGATGAAGGCACGGCCGTCCTGCTCGCCAATGTCGTACACCGTGCAAATGTGGCGGTTATTCAGCGCAGAGGCGGCTTGCGCTTCGCGCTGAAAATGCTCGAGCGCGTGCGCGTCCTGCTCAACCTCGGGTGGGAGGAATTTGAGCGCGACGAGACGGCTTAGGCGGGTGTCTTCGGCTTTATAGACGACCCCCATACCCCCATCGCCCAGCTTCGTAAGAATGCGATAACGCGAGCTGCTGCCGGAGCTGGAGGAGGAAGGGTTGTCCGTCACAGCGCCCATCTTAGTTTTGCGTGGAAATTAATGTCAATCGAACGCAGCGCGGCGATTTCCGTAGCGCAGCTCGAGAGGCGCTTCATTTTTTCAGGCGCTCCGTGAGCGTATCGAGAAAGGGGAGCTGGCCGGTCATCATTTTCTCGCGGGCTTCCTCGAGCGAAAACCAGGCGCCGCGATCGACCTCGGGAATTTCGAGTTTTTTGCCGGAACGTGGCGGCCATTCGATTTCACATGTGTTGCTCGAAAGCTTCGACGGGTCGCAATCCCCTTCCAGCGCCCACGCATACACCAGCTTGCCGCTCTTTTGTTTGATCATGCCGAGGCCGATGAACTCGCCCTTGGCCGGGAAACTGGTTTCTTCCTGAAATTCGCGAATCGCGGCGGCGAGGGGCTCTTCACCCTTCTCGAACTCGCCTTTGGGGATCGTCCACGAGGCGGCGTCCTTCCGCGACCAGAACGGGCCACCCGGATGCGCAAGA
>JABDGF010000022.1 GCA_013286165.1 Acidobacteriota bacterium
CTTCGAGCAACGCGCGTGCGGCGGCTTCCGATTCCGCTTCGACGACGCCCATGCCAAATGCGGACTCGGCGTCCATCACCGGTCCGTAAATCAGCACCTTTCCCTGCGCGAACAGCCCGCCGAAGTACGCCACGTGCTCGCGCATATGCGCACGCTCATCGTCCGTCATGTCCACCGGGAACGTCGGGCGTGGCGGAATCAGCTTCGCGAAGAAATGTTTCGTAGCCATCCGTCAGATCCTCCCTCGCCTCACAGCACCCCAACCTTAAGCGCGGAAACGACAACGGCGGCCCGCCGAAACGAGCCGCCGCAGAAAATGGATTGGTATTGTGAATGCACAGCGAAGCTCGGCGCCGGCGACACCTCTCCGCGCGAACCGATGCTCCTAGCGCGAGCGTCGCCGCCGTGCGGTGAAAATTACTCCGCGCCTGCGGCTTTCGCTTCGGCCTTCTCGCCGCCTTCCGCGCCTTCGATGTGCAGAGCCTTGATCTCCAGGCCGTGCTTGTTCATGTCGAAGCGCTGCTTGCGATCGAGCGCCTTCACGTAATCGCGCGTAGCCTTGGCCACCGCGCCGGGCAAGCTCGAGGCTTCCACGTTCACGTGGTGGTGCTCGCGGCCCTTTTCGCGGTCTTCATACGACAAAGTGATTTTGAACGTCTTCATAATTCCCCCTTAGATTTTGTTCTGGGATGTTCAAATCCTATCACCGATGCAAGCCGCTGTCGAAGCGCCCCTGTGAATTCGAGCGCCGGCCGATCTGGCCCGTTCCCTCCGCATCACCACAGGCGAAAGCTCATTTTAGAGTGCGGGAGCGAAGCTACCGCTTTGCGACACAAACGCCCACCCCATCCACGAAGCCTCGAACACCGCCGCTCCACACATCAACGGTCTGCTTGGCTCGGGCTTCAGCCTGCGCCTCTTCGAGTGTCTTCCGGGTGCAACACCTTCTGCATGCATACGGTGCGCACCGATCACCATCGCGGAGCCACGCATGAGACTCGCTGTACGAGCCAAGGCTCTCGCAAACCTGAACGTCGGCGGCAAAGCGGTAGGTTCGCTTCCGCACTCTAAAATAAGCGGCGGCTGCGCATCCGAAGATAAAGGACCAGAATGATCGACGGTACAAAGCCCGCGACGAACCAAGCCCCAACTCCGATTAGTTCCCACGCATGATATTCCGACGGATCGGCCCCCAAGCACACCGGCAGCCAGTACAGGCAATACGACAGGGCGATCGGAACCGCAATCGCCCACAGAAACCTGAAGCGTGGCGGAGCTTTCGAGCACATCAACCAAACGATGATCACCGATGCGACGGCCACCAGAATCGCGCCCGTGCCCAGAGACAGCGACCGAAGAAAAACGAGAACGCGGTGCATGGATATCCGACCGTTACGAACCTGCGCGGACCACTTCTCCATACGCGAGGTGTCCGCAGACGACAAGCCCTCCGCGCTCCAGCGCGCGGCGCGAGCCGGTCACCTCGGAATCGCATCGCGCCGCGGGAATCTTCCCCGCTTCGCGCACGGTGCGGCACAGCTCCTGCACGATGTAACTTCCGTAGCCGCGCTTGCGCCCCGCATCGCCGACGGCCATAAAAATATCCGCGTACGGCGGGTTGTAATGCGTCAGGTAGCCGCCCGTGCCGACGATGCCGTCTTTCCCCTCGAGCACCCACTCGGTGAGCACTTCCTGATTTTTCGAGAACGCTTCCGCCTCGGCTTCCGTGATGTGGCGGAATTTCATTCCGTCCGGCGCGGGAATGTGCGCCGGCTTCGGCCCATCGGAGAACAGAACTTTTTCGGCAGCGATGTTTTTCGTGGTGTCAAAGAGCATCCGCGTCGAGAGCGCGATGTTCGTCTGCGCCCGCACGTGCGTTGCGCGCGTCACAAGCAGCAGCTCGCGAAAAATCTCCAGCGCGTCGATGCGGTACTCAGGGTCGAGGTAGAACTCCACGATGTGGCGCGGGTAAAAGCGATTCGCGAGCGCCCCATAGCCCACCACTTTGCCGTCCGTGCTCAGCGCATACGCGTCCGCCAGCCAGCGCGGCAAAAACGAATCGTAGATGATCTGGCACTGCGCTTCCGCCCGATACGCCTGCCGCAGCGCGTCAATCTCCTGCGCCTGCACCCTCTTCGCCTCAATTTTCATGGCAAAGAGTGTAAAGCAACTCCACCGCTGGAAGTAGCATGGGCGTTCTCGCCGGCGTGCCTTTGTAGTTTTCCTCACCACAAAACCACACAGTCCCGCTTTGCGGGACTATGCCACGAAAAGCACTATAACGTCGGCTCGCGCCAGTGCCACCGCTTCTAGTCTTTTCGCAGCCGATCTAACACCACGCACTCTCCACTCAAGCACGGTCGCCGTTACGGTGCTTTGTGTGGCATAGGTATATTACCTGTGAGCTTTTTGTAGTCAGGCCTTCAGGCCGAACTGCGATACGATGCGCGTTCCGATGGCAACTGCCGCAACCAATTTCGCTCCCGTGCCCGCCGCGCCAAGCGCGCCACGCAACACTCGCAACGACACGCTCATCCTCGCCGGTGTCGCGTGCGTCGTCGCACTGATTCATATCGCCACGAACACGCGCTACGGCTTCCACCGCGACGAACTCCAAACCCTCACCGACGCATGGCACATGGAGTGGGGCTTCGTCGCCTACCCTCCGTTCACGCCGGCGATCGAACGCATCAGCTGGGCGCTATTCGGCCCGTCGCTCACGCTCATGCGGCTTGCGAGCGTGAGCGCGCAGGCGCTCGCGATTTTCTTCACCGGCTTGATGTCGCGAGAACTGGGCGGCCGCCGCCTCGCGCAAATCACCGCCGCGCTGTGCGTCGCGCTGGCGCCGCTGCCGATGTTCGAAGCCACCGAATTCCAATACTCTTCGTTTGACTACCTGTGGTGGACGCTCACCGCCTACTTCGTCCTCCGCCTGCTCAAATCCGAAAATCCGCGCTGGTGGCTCGCCATCGGTGCAAGCGTCGGCATGGGCCTGATGACCAAGTACACCATGGTTTTCTTTCTCGCCGGAATCGCCATTGGCACCATCGCAACTCCGACGCGGCGATTCATGAAGACCGGGTGGTTCTGGGCGGGCACCGCGCTCGCACTCGCGATCTGTGCGCCGAATCTAATTTGGCAAGCGCGTCACGATTGGATTTCCTACCACTTTCTTCACTACATTCACGGACGCGACGTGCGCCTCGGTCGCGCGGACGGCTTCCTGATCAACCAGTTTCTCCACTGCACGAACCTGGTCTCGGTGCCGGTCTGGATCGTCGGTCTCGTCGCGTATTTCCGCAACCGCCGCTACCGCATGCTCGGATGGATGTACGCGGTTCCGTTTCTGCTACTGCTCGTCAATAAAGGTCGCGACTACTACCTCGCCGCGGCGTACCCGATGCTGCTGGCGATGGGCGCGATGCGCCGCGAGCAGTGGATGTCCACGTTCCGCCGCAACCGCCAGATCGCGATGAACGTCGTGTTCTTCACTGCGCTCACGGCCGTGGGCGTTTTTGTTTCGCTGATCATCGTTCCGTGGCAATCGAGCGGCAAGCTCCACGACTTCGCGCTCGCGAAGAATGGCGATTTGCGTGAGGAAATCGGCTGGCAGGAATTTGCAAAGACGGTCGCGCTGATTCGCGATCAGCTGCCGCCCGAGGAGCGTGACGGCGCGCGCGTCCTCGTAGGCAATTATGGCGAAGCCGGCGCCATTGAACTATACGGCCCGGCGTACGGGCTTTCGCAGGAGCTCGAAGTCACCAACTCCGGCTGGTATCGCACGTTTCCGCAAACGCCGCCGACCGCGCTGATCGTTGCGGGCTGGGATCAGCAGGATCGCGACGAGCAGCTCACCGGCTGCCGTCTCGCCGGGCACAATGGCAACCCCCTCATCGTGGACAACGAAGAGAGCCGCGAACACGCGGACATCTACGTCTGCGACGGCACGCCGCGCAACGGGTGGCGCAAGTTCTGGGACGACATGCAGTGGTTTGGCTAACTCACCACCACAAAACCACACAGAAAATATTTCTATGCCACGAAAGGCACCATAGCATCGGCTTCCGCTCGTGCCGCCGCTTCTAGTCTTTTTGAGTTTTGCGCAGCCAAACCAAGACCACGCAGTCCGGCTTAAGCACGGTCGCAAGTTACAGTGCTCTGTGTGGCATAGGTATATTACCTGTGTGTTTTTCGCCAGCTCAGGCACCGCCCCCGCCAGATCACTACAAAGTGTTACACCCCAGTAATCCCCGCACACATTCCCCTATCCGCTAACACTGCGTTATGCTATTTTCCCCCGCATGCCAGATAACCAGCCCCAGTTCACCACCGCCAGCTACTCGCAATCGGACTCCGTAGAGCGCTGCGCCAGTTGCAAATCGCCGCTCACCGCCACCTACTATCGCGTGAATGGCGCGCTAGCCTGTGAGACCTGCGCCACGAAAGTCGGCGGCACCATTCCCAAAGATTCGCACGCGGCCTACATGCGCTCGCTGCTCTTCGGCTTCGGCGGCGCACTCGCCGGCCTCGCGATCTATTCGTTCGTGGGGATCGTCACGGGCCTCGAATTGGGCATCGTCGCGCTCGCGGTCGGCTACATCGTCGCGAAGGCTATGAAAGCGGGCTCGCGCGGCATCGGCGGGCAGCGCTATCAGATCGCTGCGGTGCTTTTCACCTACTTCGCCGTGTCGATGTCTGCCATTCCAATGGGCATCGCGTATTACATCAAGCAGAACGAGGCTCGGCGCGCGCAAGCCGCGGCGCAACTCGAAAAGCTCCGCCAAAATGCGCAGCAAGACGCAAACGCCCCGATCAAGGTGGACCCAACCCCGGACGCGGAAGCGGACGATTCGGAGGACGGCGTTGCCGCGCAGCCCAAAGCTTCCGCGCCTCCGCCGGCATCGTTTATCGGTATGCTTCTGCTGAGAGGACTCGCGTCGCCATTTCTCCGGCTAAACGCTGACTTCAGCGGGATCATCGGTCTTGTCATTCTTTTTGTTGGGATGCGCATTGCATGGCAAATGATGGGCAACTCCACGCGCTCCACTTCCGTGCTCGGCCCGTTCCGGCGAGGCGATTCCGCTGCAGCCCCCGCCGCGGCCACGCCTGCAGCTCCGCCACCCCCTCTGGGCTAGAATTTAGCATTCGCGTCCACGGCCTTGGCGACCACTCCCATCGAACTCGCTCTCCAGAAATGCGCGGCATGCGCAAACCCGCTGCCGCCGGGCGCGCTGGTGTGCCCGCTGTGCCACACGCTCGTCCACGCCGCAAATCTCGAGCAGCTCGCCGCCGGAGCGCGCCAACTCGAAACCGAAGGCCGCATATCAGACGCGCGCCAGGTGTGGATACACGCGCTGCCGCTGCTCCCCGCCGAATCCGAGCAAGCCAAGTGGACCAAAAATAAAATCGCGGCGCTGCACACCGAAATCGCAAACGTCGGCACCACAAAACCCTCCTCCGCGAATGA
Organism: Acidobacteriota bacterium; assembly: GCA_013286165.1. GTDB lineage: Bacteria > Acidobacteriota > Terriglobia > Acidiferrales > UBA7541 > Palsa-295. The sequence goes on from JABDGF010000022.1 coordinate 5,468, forward strand.
CTGGGCCAAGAAATTCGGACCGCTCGCTCCTCTGCTCGTGCTGATTTCGAAGGCGAAGTTTCTGCTCGCGCTGCTGAAATTCAATTTCCTGTTCAGCTTTCTCTCGTTCATCTGGATTTATTGCGTGCTGTTCGGCTGGAAATTCGGGCTGGGCTTCGCGGTGCTGATTCTGATTCACGAGATGGGTCACTACATTGACGTTCGACTGCGCGGCCTGCCGGCGGAGCTGCCGATCTTCGTTCCGTTTTTTGGCGCGTATGTGCGGTGGCGCGGGCTCAACGTTTCGAAGCAAACCAGCGCATACGTAAGCCTCGCTGGGCCGCTCGCGGGATTCGTCGGGTCGGCCGCGTGTTGCTTCATCTATTTTCAGACGCGCGACCCGCTGTGGGCCGCGCTCGCGCACACCGGCGCGTGGCTCAACGTGCTGAACCTGATTCCCGTATTTATGCTGGACGGAGCTTCCGCGATGGACGCGCTGGCGCTGTGGGGCCGCATCGGCGTGATCACCACAAGCGTCGCGCTGTGGGCGCTGGTCGGCGACGGCGTTTTCATCCTCGTCGCGGCGGGAACAGGCTATCGCCTGTTCACCAAAGACAGGCCGAAGGAACCCAGCTTCGGCGCTACGGCTTACTTCATCGCCGTTCTCTGCTTGCTGGCACTCGTACTGAAAATCACTCCCGGCCAAGGCGCGTTCTCAACGCACTAGCTCGGCTGTGCGCAACGCGCATCGCTCTTCACCACATAGGAAGCGCGCCTTCAGGGGCGCTCGTCTCTCAAGCAGGTTGCGGCGCGCTGGCCGAAATTTTCTCCAGTGGTGGGTAGGACGTAGGACTCACGAAGCTGCGCTCCGGCACCATCGTGTTCTTGGTGATCGACTGCGCCATCATCACAATCGCTTCGCCGGCCGTGGCAGGAGTTACCACCGTCGCGCGAAGCGTGCCCGCGCGCACCCAGGTCTGCCCCGTCGTGGGCACTCCATCGACGCCCGTGTACGGCAGCGACTGCCACATCTCGCGTTCGACCGGATGCGGCACACCGAGCAGCGCCTTGCGCGCGCCCACGGCCATCGCATCATTCTGCGCCACCACGGCATCCACCGAATTTTTCTTCCCGGAGGTGAGCGTGAGCCACGATTCAATGCAACGCCGCGCACTCTCTTCCGTCCACTGCGCGCGCAGCGTCGTCAATTTAATTCCCGGCGGTAAGATGCGATTCATTCCCAGGATCCGCCCTTTCGTTGCCGGATTCTCCGACGGACCTTGAATGTAGAGGACGTGACCGCCCGCCGGCAGTAGCGCGCCGAGTTGCTTGGCTTGAATCTCTCCGACGGCTTCGTGATCGGTGCTCAACGAAAACACGGGCAGCTTCGTCGTGCGCCGCAGATCGCTCAAATATTCCGCGTCTCGATTCAGCACCGCCCAGCCGATCCCCGCGCTCACCGACGCCTTCGCCACCTGCGGCAGCGCAGTGCCTCCGACCGGCTCGACTACAATTCCGCTCGGCCGCTGCTCGGGCTGAGCCTGCACGTGCTTCAGAATCTGTGTGCTCTGCGTGATCGCGTTGCCGTCGGCAAAACAGATCTCCACATCCACGCCCACATTCTGCGCGGCGATGCGAGCAGACGCGGCCTGCTCCATCTGGTAATCGTTTTCTTTGGTGATCAGCGAACAGATAAAGCGAAGTCTGGGCACCGGCAACGCCCCTCGGAAGACGACATGGTCTTCCCGTTTTGGAACTGGCTACCTTGCGCCCAGTAAAGCATACGATTCGCACGTGTTAGCGCCGTTTTGTACGGTTTGTGCGCTGACTTTAAATAGCAACTCCGCACGGGGCGTGCGCCCGGCGACGCGCGGTTCCCAGGACAGGGTCGAGCCTGAAGGCGCTTGCTACTAGGCCGGCGAGAACGCCCATGCTACTTCCGGATCGGCTAGTGGCATGGGCATTTCTACCCGTGTGGGCGAGCCGCAATGCCCGCAACCGCACGGACTTCCCTGTAGTTCCGTGAAATTTCATCCCACTTCGCCTCTTTTATTTGTGAAATCGCGTCGCGCACCCAATCCGCCCGCGCACCGCGCACGTACCCACAGCGGCGTGTGCTCTCGGGCGCCTTCATCTTCATAAATTCGCAACGGGAGATCCTATGAGCACTAAGTTTCCGGCATTGGGCGATATTCCGCCCGCAAAAGCACTCGCATCGATTACCGAACTCAGCAAGAGCCGCGCGCTGGCACGGCGCAATTTTCTCCGCAACGTGGGACTGGCAGGCGCGGGCATGGCGGTAGGCGCCGTGCTCGAAGGCTGTTCCGGTTCGGGCATGAGCCACGCGCAATCGACCGTAATGCCCAGCGACGTGCTCAACTTCGCGCTCAACCTCGAATATCTCGAAGCGGAATTTTACGCAGTCGCAACCACGGGCAGCACGCTCAGCTCCAGCGTCACCGGCGGCGCGTCGATGGCCACGGGCGGGGCGAAAGTTCCCTTCGTCACGCAGGAAGTGCAGGACATGGCGTTTGAAATCGCGCAGGACGAAATGCTGCACGTCGCGTTTCTGCGCAGCGCGCTGGGCTCGTCGGCCGTCGCGGAACCTTCGATCAATCTCAACGCGCTCGGCATCGGCTTCGCCAACGAGAACGATTTCCTCACGCTCGCGCGTGCCTTTGAAGACACCGGCGTCAGCGCATATGCCGGCGCAGCGCCGTTGCTCGCGTCCAACACAACGTATCTCCAGGCGGCCGCGCAAATTTTGGCGGTCGAGGCGTATCACGCGGGCGGAATCCGCGCGAATCTGATCCTTAAGCAAAACAGCTGGCTGCCGCAGACCTCGGGCGCAGCGCTCGCTGCTCCCGCCGTTCCGGGTGCGCTCGATTCGATGGACGTGCCGCCGCAGGATCCGCAGCCGTTCTCGATCACCGCGGCCCACTACTTCACCACAATTCAAAGCCCCAACAACGCGCTGGCGGTGATTCGCAATCCGTCCGAAGTGCTGGCAATTGTTTACGCCAACGCGGCGGTCGGCACCAAGAGCGGTGGATTTTTCCCCAACGGGCTCAACGGCAACATCGCCACGATCACCACAACTTAAAAGTTCCGCTCCTCTGCGGAAAAGGCGCGACGCTCGCGGAGACCAGGGCTCTCCGCGGGCGCCGATGCCTTCTTCCGGCAGTAGAATTGGCATTTTTGCCTGTGTGCAGTTGCGTGTTGGCGATCGAAAAAATGATCAAGCTGCGACACATCGTGCTGTTCGCGCTCTTCTTTGCTGCTTGGGCGCAGCCCAGTCGCGCCGATTGCGTGGACGATAGCGTCGTCTCGCTCTTCCCCCGGAACGTAGCAGAATTTGCGTGCGCAAATCTCGACGCGGTGAAGACCCTCACGTGGTTCAACGATTTCAAGGGGCAAGTGCTGCCGTCGGAACTGTACGGATTCGACCAATTCCTCGTTTCCGCCGGAGTGAATCCGAATACGCAAGTGAAGCAGATCGTCTGGGCCGTCGGCTCCTCCACCACCGCCTCCGCCACAGGAACGAGGGGCGCGCCGCAATCGCAGCCCGACGGCAGTGACTTTTTGTCCGTACTGGTAGGCGAATTTGACGACGACTCAATCCGCTCAGCGCTCGATGCGCGCGGACTCACGAGCCGCACCTTCGAAGACCACGTGCTCTACCCCATCGGCTTTGGTGGGCGCGCATCCGAGCTTTATTTCACCGCACTGGATTCGGACCACGCCGCAGTGGGCACGCTCCCAATGCTGGCGGCACTGATTCGCGTCGATCGCGGCGAAGCGGATAGCCTGCTGGCGAATCAGCCTTTCGTGAACTTGATTCGCAAAGCCGACGGCGACTCCGCGTTCTGGGGCGTGTTCAATGGTTCCGGCACACGCTCGGCGATTCAGCAACTCGCGCCCGGCTCGTCGCAATTCACGGCGTCGGACAAATTGTTCCAGGATTTGCGGTCGCTGATTCTCACCGCTGACGTCACCGACTCCAGCGTCAGCGTGAAATTTCAGATCGAGATGGACACACCGGAAGATTCCGTGATGCTGTCGCAGATTTTGCAGTCGGCGATTCTGGTGAAGAAGTACATGGCCAAATCCGCCAGCCCGCCGAACACAGCGCTCGCCGCCGCGCTCGATAAATTCAGCGTCGCGCCACAGGGCGCAACCGTGGCTCTTTCCATGGAGCTACCCAACGACCAGCTCCGCGATTTGATCCTGGAGCGCACCTTCGCCGGAAATTAGACCCAACCGCGCAAGCGAGCCTAAAGGCTCGCCGTCACATGGGCAAAAATGTCCACGCTACTGCCGGAAGCTGCATCCCTTAGTAGCATGGGCGTTCTCGCCGGTGTGGGAGGAAGGCTTCAGCCTTCCTACGTGCCGACCACGCAGACGCACACATGCCGACGCGGCGCGCATCGATAAGCGCGTCGCAATCCGAGGAAGTTATTGTGTGGGGTGGTGTGGGTGCTTCTGCGCTGCGATGCGACGCTGGGGACTGGAAGGGCGTCGGGGCCAGCATCGCAGCGCTGTTTAGCGCGCTCGGTGGCGCGCCAGAGTGAAGTCGGAGTTAGGACTTCGATCCGCGCGTCGAAAACATCTGCGCGGCGGCCAGCAGCAGTTCGCGGTCGCGAGGTGGAATCCGCGGCAAAAGAATGCGCAGGCGGTTAAACATCTTCTGCTCTTTGCCGTGCGCGCCCCACACGATATCGTCGGCGCTGCGGCGCTTGCCGAGATTTCGCAGGTGCGGCTCTTCTCCTCCGTCGTAAAAAATCTGATACAACGGCACGTCGAACGCGTTCGAAAACTTTTCCAGAGTCTCCAGGCTCGGCACCGTGTGGCCGTTTTCAACGCGGCTCACATAGGCGCGAATCAAACCCGTCTTCTCCTCGATGTCCCCCTGAGACATGTTTTTCGATTCGCGTATCGCACGCAATCGCTCACCAATTAGCATTGTGTCCCCCGTTTAAAAAATACGGATCGGACCGCGCACAACATTCCCCGAGTGCGCAGCCGGCTCCGCTTGTTGCTCTGTGGATTGGCCCTGACTTACTTAGCCGCGGAAACCCGATCGCGCGACAGCACAGTTTCCTTGAATTCTTGCACACAACGGTCCAATTGGTGGCAAATATCTCCAACTTCCGCGGCGTCGGCGCGGTTGACCCCGTGTGCCTCGAATACGAAGCGGAGATCTTCGCGCAGGTTGTCCGGAGCGGTGCTGGTGGTGAAGCTCAGGACTTTCGGGAACGCGATCTCGCAGTGGGTTGAAGGCTTGGCGGGCGGCTTCGCGACAGGTTTCGATTCTTGTTTGTTGCCGGCTGGTTCGTCTGCTTTGGAGCGCGTCGCCATGGGTCGTCCTCTACCAGTTGGATGATGGCGAGCTGTGGAATGGCCCGTGGGTGACGAGCGAGATCATGATGCGTGGCTTTGTTCCAAATTGGAACAGCGCTGCGTCTAAATGAAGTTGGAAATCTAAAACTGCGCCGCAGTGGCGGCCGCCACGGTGACGTGCGGCACAGGCAACCGAACAGACACGGTTGTGCCGTGCGAATCCGACTCAATCTTCATCTCGCCTTTGAGCTGCTTCACACGCTCGCGCATGCCTACCACGCCGACGCTGGTGCCGCCGGCGTTAATCTCCGCCAGCTTCTCGGCGGGAATGCCGCGGCCCGAATCGCGAACCTGCACAGTAAGAGTCCCGTCGTTGCGCGCGATGCAAATGTCGGCCGTCTTCGAGCCGGAGTGGCGATGAATATTCGTCAGGCACTCCTGCACGATGCGAAAAGCAGTCAACTCGGTGTGATGCGGCAGGCGCTCCATCTCATCCGGCGCGTTGAGCGTCACAGTAAGATCGCCACGCTGGCTGAGCCCGTCCACGTACACGCGCAGCGCCGCCACGATGCCGATTTCGTCGAGCAGCGGCGGATGCAGCAAGTAAGAAGTCGTGCGCAGTTCCTTCGTCAGCTCACGCACAAAATTGTCGGTCTCGGCCAGCCCGTCGGTCAGCTCTGGATGCTTTTCGGCGAGACGCCGCACGTTCGAAAGGTTCATGCTGATGGCGGCGAGGATCTGTCCGGCGCTGTCGTGCAGCTCGCGGGCGATGTGGCGGCGTTCGTCGTCCTGCGTGCGGGTCATGCGGCCCCACACTTCCTCGAGCATCCGCGATTGACGCACCAGTTCTTCGTTGCGCTGGCGCAGCTCGGCGGTGCGCGCCAGCACCTCAGCCTCGCGCGACTCGGCCAGGTCGCGGTAGCGCTCTTCGCTTTTGCGCAGCGCAATTTCCGCCGATTTGCGCGCGGTGATGTCTGAAATCATGCCGCTCATCTGTTCCGCGCGCGACGGTTCGCCGGCAAACTGCACCTTCGCCGCCACGGCGAGCCAGCGTTGCGAGCCGTCCTGCAGCACCACGCGAATTTCCTCGTTCAGCACGCCGTCGCCGGCTGGATCGATCGACTTGGCCACCGAATCCGCGTAATGCTGGCGGTCGTCGGGATGGATCAACGTGGAGAGCGCGACCTTGAGCGACAGCTCCGAAGTCGCCTCGAGACCGAAAAGCCGCAGCACGGTCGAATCGGCGTCGGCAAAATCGCGCTGCGGATACCACTGAAATGTGCCGCCGTTCGCGGCTTTGAGCGCCAGATCCAGACGCGTGCGGTTGTTCTTCAGTTCCGTTTCGCTGCGCGCACGCTCTACGGCAGCCCAAGTCCGGTCCGCGGTTTCCTGCACGATCGAAATATCGTCCGCCGTCCAGTTGCGCGGCTCGGAGTAGTGAACTCCGAACAGGGCTCGGAACTGGCCGTCCTTCACCATCGGCACCGCAATGTGCGACGCGATTTGCAGTTTCGCGTAATTCGAGAGATCGGAGGGGGAAATCAGCGCCTCATCCAGGATGTTGCGCACCACCATGGTCCGGCCGGTGTGAAACTGCCTGAGCTGCTTCTCGCCGAAATCTTTAGCGCGGAATCTTCCCTTCAGCGATCCGACGTCCTCGACGTGATAGTCACCCTCGATAATAAAAATATCGCCGTCGGATGTGCTTTCCACGTCCGCATAGTAGGCGCGGCTCGCGCGCAATTGCTCGCACACGATGCGCGATGCCTCCGCCTGGATTTTTTGCGGATCGGCAAGCGGGCGCAGCGCGTCGCTCAGCTTCAGCAGGAATGTTTGGCGGTCCTGGTCGCGCCGCGAATTACTTTCCGTCTGTTTGCGCTCAGTGATGTCGCGCGCGATTTTGGATGCGCCGATGATGTTGCCATCGGCGTCGCGAACCGGCGAAATGGTGATCGAAAGATTCACCATTGTGCCGTCTTTCCGCATGCGCACGGTGTCGAAGTGCTCGATGCGTTCGCCGCGCGTAACCTTGTCGATGATGTCGGCTTCTTCGTGCAGCCGGTCCGGCGGAATAATCATCGAGATGTGCGCGCCGACCGCTTCGCTTGCCGTGTAGCCAAACAGGCGCTCGGCAGCGCCGTTCCAGCTGGTGATGATGCTGTCGAGGCGCTTGCTGATGATCGCGTCGTCGGACGAATCGACGATCGCGGCCAGCAAGCCGCTGACGGCCTGCGTTGGCGTGGGGCGCGGCGCGATTTGCGGTGCAGACGGCGCGAGCGTCGCGACGGGCGCTGCCGTGGACCCGGAAATTTTGGCGCCATTCTTCTTCGCGCCGGCGATTGCCGCACGGCTCGAAGCTTTTCCGTTTCCATTCGCCGTACGCGCGATTTCTTCGATCGCGGGAATCAGCGCTTCGGCCAGCGAATCTTTGCTGATGAACGCGCGCGCCTTCGCCTGCAGCGCTTCGTGCCGCGCAATCGACGGCGCATTCTGGCTGACAATGATGATGCTGGCTTCCGGCCGTTCGCGAAGGATTGCGCGCGTGGCTTCCATGCCGGTCATCCGCGGCATGTTCACGTCCATCAGGATAATGTCGGGGCGCAATTCGCGCGCTTTTTCCACGGCGTCGGCGCCGTCGAAAGCTTCGCCCACCACGTTCCAACCGGGATGTGAATTGATTAGATCGCAGATGCCGCGCCTTACGGCGGCATGATCATCCACGACGAGAATGTGAAGCTTGTCTGCCACGAGTCGTTCGATAGGAGGTTCCCTGGGGCGCGCCCTGCAACGAGTATAGAGGAGCGGTTCGTCGCGGCCATACAGCTTTTCACGTATAAACGCGCGCTTTCGCGCTCCGGAATGGCACACACGGCATCATGCCGCATGCGCTAATCCGACCATCAGTCACCACACGCTCCTAAGCCGGTGGAGAGGCGACTCATGCGCACCGCAATCGCCCCGCTTCCAACCCATCGCGCGCACCGCGCGCCCGTGCCGCAAACCCGTGCGCCCGCGGCGCGCGACCGACCGTCCGAAACGTATCGCTTGCAAACTGCAAGCCGCGTGCAGTACGCTGCGCGCATGGCATCGAAGGCATCCGGCCCGCGGCGCTCGGGCTGCCCCGTGAGTGTGTCCCTGGACATCTTCGGCGACCGCTGGTCGCTGATCATCGTCCGCGACCTGATGGTGCGCGGCTACCGCACGTTCAGCGAAATGGAACACGATGGAGACGGCATCGCCACGAACATCCTGAGCGACCGCCTGCGCAAGCTCGAAGCCTCCGGCATCCTCGGCACCGAGCCGGCGCCCGACGGCCGCAGCAACATTTACCGCCTTACCGAAAAGGGCATCGCGCTGGGCCCCGTGATGCTCGAGTTGCTAATTTGGGGCGCTCGCCACGAATCGACCGGAGCGCCCTGCGAAGTGATCGACCACCTCGCGGCGAATCGCCAGGTGGTGCTGGTCGAAACCTATCGCCGGTGGAGCGAGCGCGACCCAACGCCGCTGATTCCGCCGTTCACTGCGCTGCCGGAGCGACACGCGCGCAAACGCGCGCGCCCGAGACGCAAGATCGCGAAACGGAGAGCCGCCCGGTGAGTAGCATAGGCGTTTCCGTCTGTGTGCGGTCGGCGACGCGCCAGGCAAAATTTCTCGCGAGCGCTGTCGATATTCGTGCAGCTCGTTCGTCGTATAGGTATAGGCCCAGCTAGCGAGACGCAAACCACAGAAGGAGCTTCACCATGAACTTCCTCAACGAGCTGAAAATCGCGGCACGATCCCTCTCTCGTGTGCCCGCCCTGTGGCTCACCGTGGCGCTCACCCTCGCGCTCGGCATCGGCGCCAACGCCGCCATTTTCAGCGTGGTCCGCGGCGTGCTCCTCCGCCCGCTCGCGAACAAAGACGAAGACCGCCTCCTCTACATCCGCCAGTCCGCCATCGAACAGGACGGCCAGTACGCGGAAGAAGCTTTCTCCGTACCGGAAATCACGGACGTGCGCCGCGACCTGAAAACCATCTCCGACGTCGGCACATTCTCGGCGGTGGATTTCACCGTTCTGGGGCTGGGCGAGCCGCGCTCGATTCGCGCGGGCGTGGTGGATGGAAACTATTTCAACGTGATGGGTCTTAAGCCCATCGCCGGCCGCTTGCTCGGCCCCAGCGACGATGGCCCGAATGCTCCCGGCGCCGTGGTGCTCACCGAGCATTTCTGGCGCACCGCGCTGCACTCCGATCCCGCCGTGCTCGGCAAGACTGTCCAGCTCGGCAGCTACGAAGGCAACCGCTCCGCGACGATCGTCGGCATCGTCGAGCCGTTCGTTCCCTACCCGGTAGAAACGGAATTTATCGCGAACATCGTGACGAGCCCGCATCACCTGTCTGCCTCCATGGTGCAAGGCCGCACGCATCGCATGACGGAAATTTTTGCGCGCCTCTCGCCAACCTCCGACCTGAACGCAGCGCAAGCCGAAGTCCGCGCCACCTACGGCGCGATGACTTCCGCGCATCCGGAAACCTACCGCCCCGATTCGCACTGGAAAGTGGACGTCTCGCGCATGCACGACCAGATCAACTCCAAGGCGAAGACGATCCTCTGGGTGCTGTTCGCGGCCGCCGCGCTGCTCTTCATCATCTCGGTCTCCAATGTCGCGAACCTCGTGCTGGCTCGCACCGTGCGCCGCGAAAACGAATTGGCCGTTCGCTCCGCGCTCGGCGCCACCTCGTGGACGTTGCGCCGCTCGCTGCTCGCCGAAAGCCTGGTGCTCTGCGTCACGGGCTGCATCGCGGGATTGGCCATCGCCGGACCGATGGTCGCGATTTTGGCGCGTTACGCAGCGAGATTCTCTCCGCGCGCGGAAGGCCTCAAGCTCGACGGCACGCTTGTTCTCGTCGGGATCGCGCTTTCGTTGATTGCGGCGTTCTTTCTGGCTTTCGTGCCGCGCCTTCCCTCCTCCGATTCGTCGAAGGGATTCGCGCTTACCTCGAGCGGGGTGCGCATCGCAGGTGGCAGCCATCGCCGCTTGCGCGTCTTCGCCGTCACGCAGATCACCGCTTCATTTCTACTTCTCGCCGGCGCCGGCGCGCTGATGAAAACGCTCCTGGTTCTCGAGCAAACGCAGGCTCCGTTCGATACGGCCAGAGTGCTCGCAATCAATCTGCCCGTGCTGAATTACGGCAAGACGCCGCAGCAGGTCTCGCAGTTCTATCGCGACGCGCGCGCGCACGTCGCAGCAGTTCCCGGCGTCGAATACGCTTCGGTCGGCTTTGCCACACCGTGGCGTGATGCTCAGGATGGCGACATTTCGCTGATGTTCGCGATGGAAGGTCAAACGCCGGAAAACGGAATCGATTATCCGCACGCGAGCTTCCGCCCGATTTCGCAGGACTTCTTCAACACCATGGGAATTCCGCTGCTCTCCGGCCGCGATTTTCGCGACACCGATCGCGCAGATAGCGAGCCCGTAGTGATCGTGAGCGAAAGCCTCGCAAAGCGCTTGCTCAAGGGTGCCGATCCGCTGAACCGTCACATCTCGTGGAACGATCCGGTGCTCAAGTTCATCGGCATCAGCGACAAGCCGCGCCGCATCGTCGGCGTAGTGCCTGACTTCGACGACACTCACATCATTCCGCAGCCCAAAATGATCATTTACCAGCCGATGGATCAGGAAGGCTTCAGCTCGCGGCTCTTCGTCCGCTCAGACCGCGACCCGAAAGCTTTGATCTCCACCATCACGCAGACGATCCGCCAGGTGTCGCCGGATCAGCCGGTCGAACGCCCCGCAACGCTGGCGGAAGTTCGCGCGCAGATCGTGACGCCGGACAAGCTCAACGCGATTGTCTTCGGCGGCTTCGCGGCCGTCGCGCTGTTGATTTCGATTGTCGGTGTGGCGGGCGTGCTCGCGTTTTCCGTGAGCGGCCGCATCCGCGAATTCGGCATTCGCATGGCGCTCGGCGCACAACCATCGGCCATCCTGAAAAACGTTCTCTTCGAAGGCGCGCTGATCGGCATCGTCGGCGTCTTCACCGGCTTCGTAGCTGGCTTCGCACTGGCGAAACTCGCCACCAAATACGTGGAGGAGATTCAGGTTCCCAGCGCCACGCCGCTCGTAATCGCAGCGCTGCTAATCCTCGCAGCCGCAGTAATCGCCGCCGCGCTGCCCGCAGCGAGAGCCTCCCGCGTTGATGCTGTAGAAGCCCTCCGCGCCGAGTAGAGGCAGCGCGGCGCGCGCCCACGACGCTTCCGGCGAGCCAGCTCGCCGGCTTCTTTGGCTAGCACAGGCTGGCTCCCTCCTCCGCTCATTTCGCGGAGAATCCTGCCTGTGTGCGCGGGGACCGCGCACTCTTTTTCACACTCAACTAGCACACGCAAATCCACGAACTCGCGCTGCTGGGCGCGGGATTCGCCCTAACGCCCACAGGCAGGATTGCCTGTGCTACCTAAAGAAACCGTCGCCTCATCCTGTAGTAATCGACCGTGCAACCTGTCGGTGATATTTTATTTCGGCTTCGGAGGAATCCTCATGGCGATCGACGTACTCGTAGCAGGCGCGGGACCAGTCGGGCTCGCGATGGCGTGCGAGCTGGCGCGCTATGGCATGCACGTGCGCATCATCGACAAGAACAACGCGCGCACCGATAAATCCAAAGCTCTTGTCGTCTGGCCGCGCACGCTCGAACTTATCGACCGCATGGGCGCGGGCACCACCGACAAATTCCTTGCCGCCGGAATGAAAATCGAAAGCGTGAACATTCTCACCGGCAAAAAACAAATCGCACGCGCCGACCTCACCTCGATCGACTCCGCCTACAAATTCGCCCTGATGATCCCGCAGAGCGAGACCGAGCGCCTGCTCGAAGAGCATCTCGCGACGCACGGCGTGAAAGTCGAACGCTGCACCGAGCTGAAATCTTTCTCACCGCACGACCTAAGTGTGACCTGCACGATCGCCCGCCCAGACGACTCAACCGAAACACTCGACGTGCCGTGGCTCGCCGGCTGCGACGGCGCGCACAGCGTGGTGCGTCACGGCCTCGGCATGGAATTTCACGGCTCGACGATGCTGCTCGATTGGGTGCTCGCCGATGTTCACCTCGCGGGTGTTCCCGGCGCGCCTGCTGTGAATATCTGGTGGCACACGGATGGCGCGCTTGCCGTTTTCCCGTTGAGCGACGTTCGATACCGCGTGATCGCGGACGTCGGTGAATCCAAGAGCAGCGAGGTCGGCGGTCACCGTCCCGATCCCACGCTCGGCGACGTGCAAAAAATTCTCGACGAGCGCGGGCCGGGCGGCATCACCGCAAGCACCGCGGTGTGGCTGGGCTCATTTACGATCAACGAACGCAAAGTTTCCAATTATCGCGCCGGCCGCGTATTCCTCTGCGGCGATGCGGCTCACGTTCACAGCCCCGCCGGCGGCCAGGGCATGAACACCGGCATTCACGACGCGTGCAACCTCGCGTGGAAACTCGCCATGGTCGGCCGCGGCGCGTGCGCGGACAATCCCGTGCTCTCAAGCTTCAGCCCCGAGCGCAGCGGCATCGCAAAAATTCTGCTCGAAGCCACAGGCCGTGCGACGCAACTCGCCGTTCTGAAAGGCCGCGTGGCGCAGACGATTCGCAATCACGTCGCATCGCTGGTGCTCGGCTTTTCCCCCGTGCAGCACGAGATCGCCGACGTGCTCACTGAGATAGCCATCGGATACCCAGACAGCCCGCTCAATGCGGCGCACTCGGCGCACATCAAGAGCGGCCCAGCGGTCGGCAAGCGCGCTCCGATTCGCGCGAGCGAGTCGCCTGTCGGTGCAGGCAACGTTCCTCGCTTCGCGCTCTTCGGCGCGGACACGCCCGAAGTCCGCGCCGTGCTCGCGAAGTATCCAGCGATCGTGGAGCAGTCGCCGCGCGCGCCCTTCGACGACGGCGGTATGTGGCTCGTGCGCCCCGATGGCTACGTCGCGTTAGTAGCGAAAGCCGCCGCGACGTCAGACCTCGATCACTACCTATCCTGGCTAGCCGGCACGCAATCCACAACAGCGCGATGATTAGCGCTGCCTCAAGCCGGTCACAAGCACGACCGCACCTACGCGCCATCGGTCGCTACTACTCCGCTCTCGCATCGCCGCAAAACACTATCGGTGTGCGGCGGGCCCTCGCGTGCGCTTGTAGCTCGGCCGCGTGCGGGAAAGCGGCGTTAGGAACCGCCGCACTCCGACAATGTGCGCGGTGCGCGTGAGTGACGGAGGCGGACTGCATGTGGCGTGCACCATGAGTTGCCTCCGCACCGGCGAAACACTGCCCGCCGTTCACGCCGCCTCCGGCCCCCACACTTCCACACCGTCGAGACGGTCTTCGCGTTTGCGCATCACGATGACGTGCGGCAGCGGTTTGTACTTCGGTTTGTGCGTTGTGGTGTTCGCTTCGTCGCGCGAAGGCGGCGGCATCTGCATCACCGGACTGGCCGGCGCCTCCGCTTCGAGCGTTCGGTCGCGTTTGGCAAAACGTGTCGTGCTGTAGAGTCCGCGCATTGTGGCTTCTCCCCTCAGTGAAATAGGAGCGTGTGTTTACCAGCGCACTATTTTTATGTCAAGTAACAGTACCGCGAATTTTGCATTTTTCGGGTGACCGCAGCGATGCGCTGCGCGCGTGTGCGTAGAACTTCGGCTCGTGGCCGCGTTACCGACGGCCCACCGCGCAGGGCCGTCGGTAGTCTGTGCAATCCGCATCCGTGAATCTACGCAACTGCACGAGCGAATGAGCGTAATGAGTACGTCTCGCGCAACCTTCGGACCTGTCGAGTTGGTTCGTGGCTTGGAGGGACCAGCAAACGCTGCAGCTACGCCTTCTTCAGCTGCCCGCGCAGATAAAGCGCGTAGCCGACGATGCAGGCCAGCAGCGCCCACATCGCGTAGAAAATTCCGTTTGAAATCTCGAGCAGGCTGTCGAGCGTGGTGTGCTGCTGCGCGGCCATCTCGGTGGTGCGATTCTGCAGCGCAGCCACTTCGAATTTCCGCGAGAGGCAGCTCATCGCCGCGCCGATCGCCTCGGAGTTCGGGTGCGAATCCGCCGCAAACATCGGCTGCACGTCGAGCTTCTGCTCGGCATCGGACTCCGCCTTCCCCACTGCGGCCTCGGTCTGCAACACCAGCACGCGAAATTCGTCGTTCTGCGATGGCAGCGCCGTCACGAGCTTCACCACGTTGTCGTTGTACGACTGTAAATCCGTGCACGCACTTCGCGCCTGCGCTCGCACATCATCGAGCGAGTGTCCCTTTTTGCCGATTGCGCCGGTACCGCCGTTTGCGGTGACTTCGGCGTGCAGCCGGTCGATATCCGCCTGCAGCGCGGCGGGATTCAATTTTTCGTGGAAGTCGGATTGAGCCGATGCGAGTGACGCATCGACGTGCGCGAGCATCAGGTTCGTGCCCGTGTGCAAAGCAAGATTCACCACCGCCACAATCGCCGCAAGAATCAGCAAGCGCTTTGGGCGTGCGGCAGCTTCGGTGCGGGCTTCCGCGGCCGGGTCTGGAAGGGGCTGCGGGATCGGCATGGTCGGCTCGACGCGAATGCTATCACGCCCCCGCCAGCCGAATCGTTTCGCAACGGTCTATGTGCCGTGCACGACACTCACTCGAAACGGCTCGGCGCGAAGCCGTTACCGATACAACGCAGCCGGCGCGAGCTTGCGTTCCCGCACGGCCATGCGCTTGCGATACTGAGTTACCCCTTCCCAGCTGGGAATATTGTGTGCGCGCGTTGATACAGCGCGCGTGTAAACGTGTCGCTCGACGCATTGCGCTCCTTCGGCGCGTGTCCGCGCGAGCCGCACGCCATCATACAAGGAGTGGCCGTGCAGGCTCCGCTTCCCCAAAACGAAGAGCAGCGCCTCAAAGCGCTCTATTCCGAACACATACTGGACACCGCGACGGAGCAAGCGTTCGACGATCTGGTGAAGCTGGCGTCGTTCATCTGCGGCACGCCGATTTCCACGATCACCTTCGTCGATCCCGCGCGCCAGTGGTTCAAAGCGAAAGTTGGTGTGGCGTTGCGTGAGACTCCGCGCGATCAAGCGTTCTGCGCGCACACGATTTTGCATCCCGAGGAAGCTCTCGTCGTCGAGGACGCCACCAAAGACAGCCGGTTCTTCGACAATCCGCTGGTCACCGGCGGACCGAACATCCGGTTCTATGCCGGCGTGCCGCTGGTCACCGACGAGGGCCATGCGCTCGGCTCGCTCTGCGTGATTGACACCAAGCCGCGCACGCTTACTCCCGAGCAACTCGAAGCGCTGAAAGTCTGCCGTAACCAAGTGATGCGCGAACTCGATTTGAAGCGCAAGACCGCGGAGCTGACCCACTCGCTCGGCCTGCTCGAAGAATCGCAACAGAAACTGCAGGCCAGTGAAACGCGTTACCGCGAGCTGGTCGATCGCAGCCTCGGATTCCTGTGCGTTCACGACCTCGAGGGGAAACTGGTGCTCGTGAATCCTGCCGCGCATCAGGCTCTCGGATATCGCGAGGAAGAATTGATCGGTAAGAATATGATCGACTTGCTCACGCCCGGCTCGCGCCCGCTTTTTCCGCGTTACCTCGAACGAATTCGCAACACACACTCCGATACGGGGTTGATGCGGATTCGCACCAAGAGCGGCGAAGAACGCGTATGGATGTATCGCAACGTGTTGCGCCTGGAGGAAGACGCCGAGCCGCGCGTGATCGGCCACGCGCAAGACGTGACCGACAGCCAGAAGATGGAAGAAACGCTGCGCCAGCAAGTGGCGCAGGATCCGCTCACGAAACTTTTCAATCGCCGCTTTCTCGAAGAGGCGATGACGCGCGAAATTCGCAAAGCCGTGCGCCGCAAGCGGTCAGTGGCTGTGCTGATGATCGACGTCGATCACTACAAGCGCTACAACGACACGTACGGCCACGCCGTAGGCGATCAAGTGCTCGTCACACTTGCGAATTTTCTGAAGAACGGCATTCGCGCGGAAGATATGGCGTGCCGGTTTGGCGGAGATGAGTTTGCGCTGGTATTAAATGAAGCGGCGGCGGAAGGCGCGCGCATTCGCGCCGAAGTGCTGTGCGAGAAAGTGCGCGAGCTGAGCATTCTCGATGGCGGCCGCGTGATTGCCGGGTTTACGCTGTCGATTGGCGTAGCCGCCTACCCCGAAAACGGCGCCACGCTGCAAGACCTGCTAGAAGCCGCCGACAAAGCCCTCTACCGCGCCAAAAAGCAAGGCCGCAACCGCGTCTGCGTAGCAGACAAAGTACCCACGGCAGCTGCCGCGCACACCACCACCGCACAATCCTCTGCGGACGATTAAACGCGCCGCTCCAGAAAAATTCAAAAACATACGGACGGAAACTCTATCTACCACGCGAGCATTTGCGTTGTGCGCGTGGAGCGACGCGTTGTGCGAACTAGAACTGTAGTCCGAGGTTGCCGGCGTTGGTGCGCGTGGTGTCGGAGCCCAGCAACAGGCTCATGCTCGGGCTCACGACGTAATAGACCAATCCAAACGTGACGTTGGGATTCTGCCCGGAGAGCGTCGCGGTGCCACGGCCGAAAGTGGAATCTGCGGTGCCGATCTGCGTCGGCGTCGTCGAACCCGTGACTGCCGTATTGATCGGGTCGCTCGGATACACCGCGTTGTAGTTGTTGATGTCGATGAATCCCACGTTGCCCACGGTCGTCAGGAAGTTCACGGAAGCGTCGAGGTCCTGCCCGTAATTCACCGGCGAGCTGTAGAACACGCCCTGCGCGCCAAGGCCAAACGCGAGCGAGCCCTTTGTCAGCGCGACCGCCGTTTGCTGGTAAGCCGTTCCGGTCGCCACGGCCGCCGAATCGAGTTCCATCAGCAGCACCGATCCCGCGTTCGTCGGATACGCGGAGAAAATCGTGGTGCACGTCGTCCCGGTGCCGATCGTCAGGTCGATGCGGCTATTCGTCGTATTCGACGTGTAGGGGCACGGACCAACCGCTTGCGCCGGAGTCGTCGTTCCCGTGGTCGTAGCCGCCGTCGTTGTGTACACGCCAGCATTGTTCGTATCGAGTACGCCGGCGGTGATCATTCCGGTTCCGTCGGAAGTGAGCACGCCGCCCTCGGCGTAGCCACCCGTTGCGCTGGTGCCTCCCACGGTAAAAGCGTAATTCCCCTTAACTAAATTCCCCGGACCGAACGGCGCGGGGGCTCCGCTGTACATATCGCCCGCCAGATAGTCCGTCGTGTCGGTTTCGATCAAGCGGAAGTGCGTGTTGTCCACGGTGTAGAAAGCGAAATTCAGCGCGCCGATCGCGGTGCTGGTGAGCGTCATCGTGCCGCGCCCAGTGTTCGGGTTCGCCGTATCGAACTTATACGTCCCGTGCAGCGTGTTGTCGTTCGCTGTCACCGTGCCGTTGTCGTTGAAATCCACCACCGTCGCCGTCGCGGGAATCGTTCCCGCGCCGTTGGCCGTGAACCGCCCCGCCGCCGCCAGTTGCTGGAAGGTCGCATCCGATCCCTGCAACTCAAACACGTACGGCCCGTTCATGATGCTGGGCGATGTAGTCAGGTCGTTCAGATTCTGCTGGTCGATGTAGCCGGTGCCGGTGGACTGCTTGTCGAATCGCGTCAGATAACCGTGCTGATTTGTGGTCAGCACAAACGCCAGTTGGTTGTTCGTGCTACCGCCAGGTCCAGCAGAGATCACCGCCGTGCCGCGCCCGTCGCCCGACACTTGATACGTGCCCGTGAACGCGATGCCGCCCGAAGGTCCGCCGAGGAATCCATTCGAATCCGCGATGCCGCTCGTGATGTTGCCGTTGCCGTCCGCGACGAAACTGCCGGCCACAGCGTAATACCCGAGCGCATTATTCCCCACGTAGGAGAAAGAGAAAGGTCCAGTGAGCGACGCGTCCGAATAGGTGATCACGGCCGTGGCCGTCGAAGTCTGCGTGCCGCTGGTTGCCGTCACAGTGATCGAGCCGCCCGGCGGAGGATAGAGCGGCGCGGTGTACAGGCCGGTGTTCGCGTCGATCGTGCCGATGTCGCCGCCGTTGGTGGAAGAAATCGTGTAGGTCGCGGCAGTGGTGGTCACGCTGTTCAGCGTGGAACTGAATTGAAACGTTCCGCCGGCGGGCACGGATGCCTGCGACGGGGAAATCTGTAAGCCCGCTCCCGCGCCGATGGTGATTGCGGCGGTATTCGAAGTGATCGTGGTGGTGTTCGTGCTCGAGCCGGGAAATTGCGGCGCTTCGGCGGTGATATTCACCACGCCGTTGTTCGTGGTGGGAGTCGTCGCGGGGGCGGTGTAAATGCCCACCTGCACCGAGAGCGTCGAGGATTGAATCGTGCCGAGTGAGGAGCTGCCGCCGGCCGTTCCGTTCACGTACCAGGTCACCGCCGTATTCGTGGTGGACGTGCTGGTCGTGTTCGCCAGGTTCACGGTGGCGTTGATTTGGAGCTGAGTGTTCAGCGCGACGGTTGCCGTGGTCGGCGTGATCGCGATCGACGTCACGTTGATCTGATTGCTGCCGCCGAAGACGCCGCACGACGTCAACCCGGCCAAGCCCAACACCGCCAGCGGCGTGCACAACACTGCCATCCAACTCGACTTCCGAATCCGCTTAATCATCAGACCCCTTCGATGGACCGCTTTCAATTGATCTCTTTGAACGATTTCTGTGAACTGCCGCGCGACGATTCTACGGAAACCCCGCGCACACGTTCGGTTCTGTTTCGCGCCGCCTGGCGCGCCCACTCTGGCTTTATTCGTAATTCCGGCACAGGGAGAAAAGTTCCAAATTCTTTCGATTCAGCTTCATGCCCAAGGGTTGTCAGCCGCCCCGCATACTCCCTGCGCCGCTGGGCGCGCTATATAAGGACTGACGGCAAACACCATCCCGCGATTCGCACGGCTGCCGATATGTAAAATGCCGCGGAGGATTTGAGTCCCGTCCCCCATCCCCGGCATCTGACCCCAAAAGGACCACCAAGTATAACCAAGAATTTGCAAAAACGTTTCAACCGTTCCACGGGGTTCGCGACTAAAATCGGTGCAGCCGAACCGGCCGTCCAGCCGGCCCGGTCATCGCGGCCGATTCAGCCGCTCGGGCGCCGAGGGGCGCAACTTACTGAGGAGATTCCGTCACCATGAAAATGTCCGTCCGCGGTAACCGCGCGCTGTTCGTTGCGCTCGCCGTCGTATTCACGTCCGCCGTGCTTGCCGCGCCCAGCCACGCGCAGACCACCACCTGGCAGATCGATCCGGCGCACGCCAATGCGCAATTCACCGTGCGGCACCTGAGCATCTCGAACGTCTCGGGCCAGTTCAACAAAATGAGCGGCACCGTGCAGCTCGACCCCAAGGACATCACCAAGACGGTGGTGAACGCGACCATCGACGTTTCGTCGATCGATACGCGCGACAGCCACCGCGACGACGACCTGAAGAGCGACGGCTTCTTTGACGTGGCAAAATATCCCACGATGACCTTCGTTTCCACCAAGATTGAGCAGGCTGGCCCCGGCAAGCTGAAAATGACCGGCAACCTGACCATGCATGGCGTCACAAAGGTTGTGACGTTTGATGTGGACGGCCCCAGCGACGCGATCACCGATCCCTGGAAGAATCAGCGCCGCGGCGCCAGCGCCACCGCCACCATCAACCGCCGCGACTTCGGCATCGAGAAATACCCCGCCGCCGCCATCGGCGACGAAGTGAAGATCACCCTCGACATCGAATTCATTTCCAAGTAGCGCGCACGCTTCGTCTCGTTACAGCAAGGGGCGCTCTGCGAAGGGCGCTCCTTTTCTTTTTGCCGTAAGCCTTTGCCTGCATAAGGCACGACGTTCACTCCGCAACGCAGTCTGCTACTCCTCAAACCGATCACAGCCACCCAACACTATGGCAGTGCGGCGAACGAGCGGACTCATGAGTTTGGCAGTCGCTGAGGACGCGCTGTGCCTGTGAGATGCAAAGACAATTAGAACGCGTGGCGCGTGTAAACGAGGTATCCGGCTAGAACCGCGCCGAACACGGCCGCTACAAAAGCCAGCGCGGTGATCGAGCGGTTCGCGGGGCGGAATGTTCCGGCGTCGAGCATCGCGCGCGTTCGCTGGTAGCGTATGCACGACATCAAACTCATCGCGATTCCGATCGCCATGAATCCGATGCCGATCACGAGCGAAAATCCGCTGCTGCGGTCCTCAACGCCCCGCACGTACAAAATCTCACGCAAAGTGGTCCCGAATTTCGCCACCGCAAATCCGAAAACGATCACGCTGATGCTGGTGCGGATCCACGCCAGATACGTCCGCTCATTCGCCAAGTGATCGCTGGCCTTTCCGGCGCTGCTGTTTCCCGTCGATTCCGTTGTGTCCACGCGACGCATTGTACGTCCCCCAGCGGCGCAAGCGCACCGCGGCTCAACCAATCGCCGTATGCCGCCGTGCAAGGCGTGGGGCACCTCCGCCTACCGAATACTCCAATCGCCCGATGGGACGCCCCATCCGAGAGCGCTACATTCGCGAGTAGAGCGAGCGCCGCATGAGACGCCGCTGGAGGAGACCAATGGCGATCGGAAAAGACAGCAAGTGCGCGCACCCGGTGTGTTCCTGCACCGTGAGTTCCGGAAAATATTGCAGCCCGCAGTGCGAAGCGATGGAAAAGACGCCGGACGTCGATTGCAAGTGCAATCATCCAGGTTGTAAAGGCAAAACGACGCACTAGAAGCGCGAGCGCAGTGCCCCGCCGCGCTTGCGGCTAACGCGAACGCGGCATAATTCACAACGCCGAACGCCGAATCACGATTGATCAGCAGCGCGCATTTCAATTCCTATCGAGGTGAGGCCATCATGGATACGAATAAGAAACCGAATCCGAGCAATCAGAAGTCGAACGAGCGCGATCGCACGAACACCGGCACGACGCCCGATAAGCGCAAGCAAGGGAGCTCGCAGGAACAAGGCGAGCGCAACCAGGGCCAGCGCGAAACTCAGGGCAACCGGTAGTCACACTCGCAGTGAATTTCCCGGAGCGGACGAGCCTCGCGAAACCGCAGGTCTGAATGCTCCAGTTCGAGCCCGTGACACGCGTAGCGAGTCCGCTGCGTGTGCTGCGGGCTCTACACGTTTGCGCCCTACATACTCCGCGAATTTGTCTCACGCCTCGCGGCCTAGAACGAATCTTCGTAAAGCAAGCCAGGCTGCAGCTGCGCGCGAATCGCACCTTTCGACGGTATCGCGAGGTGATCTTTGACGTAGCTTTTGAAGCCGTTGCTCGTTAACACGACCCGGTACCGCCCAACTGGAATTTGCGTGAACGTGTACGCACCCGATTCGTCGGTTCTGCCAATCCAATCGTGTCCGGTCGCTTCATTGATCAGCTCGATCTTTACGTCGCGCAGCGGAAGATTTTTCAGACCGGTTACTTTCAGTGACACGCCAGCCGTCAGCGGCGCAGGTTTGGGCGGCTCCAGTTTCAACGTGATCGGCGATTCCTCCGGATCAATCAGCGCTGGACTCGGGTCGAGGATCACGACAGGCTTTGGTTGCAGTTCCACTTCGATCGTACCCGTCGCCGGCAGAATGACGTGTTCGAGAACCGCGTCTTTGAATCCGGCCGCACTAACGTTGACGCGATACTCGCCGGCCGCAATCTCATTAGCGTGCCAAAATCCTCGCTCGTCCGACTCTCCACTCACAGCTTTTGGCGACGCGCTCACCGATACGGAAACGGCCGCATGGTGAATCGCGTTCCCGGTCGGATCGACCACCTGAATCGTCACGCCCTTCGCTGGCGCCTGACTTGGCAACGACGCGAGTCCAGCGGCCCCACGCGATCTCCGGGCAGCATGCGGCGAAGTCACATATGTGTGCGCGAACACCAAAATCACGGCGCAAACGATTGACGCATGGGCGCGCGCTCGGGGCTTCATAGTCGAACTTTATACCGAAGCGCTAGCGCCGCTCAATTGCTCCGCAGATCCGAGTGCCCGGTTTGCGCGTAGACATGGCCAGGTCCAGATCGCACAGGCTGGTTCGCGCCACCGCGCTTTACGCGAAGAAGGGAGCCAGCGTGTGCTACTTGGCTTGGTTCAGTGTTTCGGGGACGGCGAAATACAGTAGCGAAACCGCCGCTGCGGCGATGGCTGCCAGGCCCAGAAAACTCGCGCTGAAATTGAAGCGCGCGACCAGCCAACCTCCCACCGCGTTGCTCGACGCGGCGCCGATGCCAACCATCGTCGCCAGCGCGCCGGCCGCCATGTTGAACCGCCCCGTTCCCTCCGTGCGATCCTTGATCACTAAAATAGACACGATGACAAATATCGCGTTCGCGATTCCGTCGAGCACCTGGATCGCGATCAGCGCCGCAGCCGCGTGGGTCAACGTGTAGAGCACGCCGCGCAGCGGCAGCACGCCGAATCCGACCAGCAGCAAAGGCTTGCGTCCCCGCGTCGCCGCGCGTTTGCCGATCCACGCCGCCATCACCGCGATCACCAGCTGCGTGACGATGATGCACGCGCTCATGAACGGCGCCGCCTCGCGCGGCTTCCCTTTCGCCAGCATCTCGCCCAGCTCGGGCAGCATCGCCGCGTTCGCCAGGTGAAAAAGAAACGCGGCGCCGAGAAACGCCAACAGCACGCGGT
>JABDGF010000023.1 GCA_013286165.1 Acidobacteriota bacterium
TCAGGCGGCCGGTGGTGGCGAGCGGCGACGTTTCCGTCATGCCCCAGAAGTGGTCGATGTGGATGCCGAGTTCGTCGAGGCGGCGCATGATCGCGACGGGCGGAGCGGAGCCGCCGCAGATCACGCGAATCGGATTGGCAAACCTCCAGTGACCGGGATTTTTCTCCATCGCGTCGAGGACTCCGATCCAGATGGTGGGCACGGCGTTGGCGAGAGTGACTTTCTCGGAGACGAGGAGATCGAGAATGCTTTCGGGATCGAGCGTCGGGCCGGGTAGCACGAGCTTCGCGCCGACCATGACGCATGTGAATGGGACGCCCCAGGCGTTGGCGTGAAACATGGGCGCGATGGGAAGAACGGTGTCGTGGTGGCTGATGGCCATCGAATCGGCCATGGCTTCGGCCATGGAGTGAAGGACGAGCGAGCGGTGCGTGTACACGACGCCTTTGGCGTTGCCCGTGGTGCCGGAGGTGAAGCACATCGCGGCGCCGTCGGTTTCGTCAAGCTGCGGATATTTGTAAGTGCCGGATGCGCTGGCGAGGAGTTCCTCGTAGTTGAGAGCGCCGGGCGGAATCGTGCCGCAGCCGTAGGGTACGACAATGATTTTTTCGAAGGCGGAGTCGTCCCGGAATTTTTCGAGAAGCGGGACGGCGATGTCGTCGATGATCAGGAAGCGGTCCTGAGCTTTATTCGCGATGGCTGCGATCTCGTGTGGATGCAAGCGGAGGTTCAGCGTGTGAAGAATTGCGCCGGTGGCGGGGACGCCGAAGAAGGCTTCGAGATGCGCGTCGTGATTCCAGAGCATGGTGGCGACGCGGTCGCCGCGTTTCACGCCGAGGGTAGTGAGAGCTTCGGCGAGGCGGCGGGCGCGATCGTGGAATGCGCCGTAGCAGGTGCGCGTGAGAGTCTTATCAGGGTGGCGGGAGACGATTTCGACGTTGGGAAAAAGTTTGCCGGCGCGATCGAGGAACGAGGTGAGCAGGAGCGGGTGATGCATCATGGTCCCGTGCATTGTGCCTCCGGAACTTTCGCCGCCGCGGATAGTACCACTTTAGACGGAGGCACGCGGGAATTGGCGCGTGTGGCGAGTGGCGGGCGGATGGCGAGGTGAGTCCCGGCCGGATGTGGGTGCATCGGATGTTGAGGCCGATATGTCGGAGTGAGGAGAGACGATGAAGATCACGGGGAATACGATTTTTATTACGGGCGGTGGGTCGGGAATCGGGCGAGGGCTGGCGGAGGCGTTGCACAAGGCGGGGAATCAGGTGATTATTTCCGGGCGGCGCAAGGGGCACCTCGAGGAGGTGACAAAGGCGAATCCGGGGATGAAGTCGATCGAGTTGAATGTGGAGGATCCGGCGAGCATCGCGGCAGTGGCGAAGAAATTGATCGCGGAATATCCGAATCTGAATGTGGTGGTGAACAACGCGGGGATCATGTCGGTGGATTTGGTCGCGAATCCGGTTGAGGACAAGGCGGTGGCGTCGATTGTGACCACGAATTTTCTGGGGCCGATTCGCGTGACGTCGGCCTTTATCGAACATTTGAAGAAGCAGCCGACGGCGACGCTGGTGACGGTGTCGTCCGGACTGGCATTTGTGCCACTGGCGGTGACGGCGACGTATTCGGCGACGAAGGCCGCGATTCATTCGTACTCGATGTCACTGCGGCACCAGTTGAAGGGTACTTCGGTGAAAGTGGTGGAGATCGCACCGCCGTGGGTGAAGACGGAGTTGATGGGAACGAGCGATGATCCGCGGCAGATGCCGCTGGATGAATTCATCGCGGAGACGATGAAGCTGCTCGCGACCGATGCGGATGAGGTGGTGGTGGAGCGCGCGCAATTCTTCCGGAAGAACCCCGGTCCGAATGAGCATCAGCTGGTGAATGGATTCAACGACCAGATGGCGCAGGCGGCGCCGCACTAATTTCCAAGCTGGGTGATGTTGAGAACGCGCCGAGGCTTTCGCGAGCTTCGGCGCGTTTTTTTTGCGCGCGAGTTACCAGATTTTGCAGACCTTGTCGGCGGGCTTGACCATGGGCTGGCCGGCTTTGCACGCGAAGGCTTGGCCGAATTCGGGCATGTTCACGACAACGCCGTTGACGCGATATTTCTCCGGTGAATGCGGGTCGGTGATGACGTTGGCGCGCAAATCTTCGGGGCGCGTGTTGGCGCAAGCCCACTGCGCCATGCCGATGAAGAAGCGCTGGTCGGGTGACAGTCCGTCGCGCTCTTCGAGAGTCATTTCCTTCGTTGCGTCCTTCCACGCGATGTACGCGAGGATTGTGCCGCCCAGATCGGCGACGTTTTCGCCTTCGGTGAGTTTTCCATTCAGGTGAATGTCATCGACGACGACGTATCCGGAGTACTGATCGACGACGCAATCGGCGCGTTTGGTGAACTGCTCCGCGTCTTCCTTGGTCCACCAGTCTTTTAAATTTCCGTTGGAGTCGTACTGTCGCCCTTCGTCGTCGAAGCCGTGCGTGAGTTCGTGGCCGATCGTGCTGCCGGTGTTGCCGTAGTTCGGAGCCGCGTCCATTTTGGGATCGTAGAGGGGCGGCTGCAGAACGCCGGCGGGAAAGTTGATGTCGTTCATCGCCGGATTGAAGTAGGCGTCCACGGTAGGCGGAGTCATGCCCCACTCGCCGCGATCGACGGGCTTGCCGATTTTGTTGATGCGTCGATGAACTTCGAATGCGGTGGCGCGCGCATCGTCGCCGAAGTAGTCGCCGGGCAGGATTTTCACGCTGCTATAGTCGCGCCACACGTCGGGGTAGCCAATCTTGTTGCGAATTTTGTGGAGCTTCCCGATGGCCTGCTGCTTGGTCTGGGGGCTCATCCAATCGAGCGCCGCGATTCGGAGAGCCATGGCGTCTTCGATACGGCGCGTCATTTCGAGCGTCGCTGCTTTCATTTCCGGAGGGAACGTCTCGCGCACGTAAACCTGGCCGAGGGCTTCGCCGAGGTCGCCGTCTGTGGCGCGGACGCAGCGCTTCCAACGCGGCTGAAGTTCCTTCACGCCGAGAAGATACTGCGAGTTGAAGGCGAAATTTTCGTTGACGAAGGCTGCGGGAAGTTCGGGCGATTCGGCGCTAACGAGGTGGAAGCGGAGATAGGTTTTTAGGTCGTCGAGTGAAGTGGCGTCGATTTGTGAGTTGAGGTCGGCGAAGAAGTCAGGCCAGGTGACGTTGATCGTGTTGAGGGGCGGCGCGGCTAGAGCTGCGAAGTATTCCGTCCAGTCGAAGCCGGGAGCGAGTTTGGCGAGATCGGCCGGAGACATTTTGTGTTTGATCTTGTAGGGATCGCGGAATTCGACGCGAGTGAGTGAAGCTTTCGCGAGGCGCGTTTCGATACGCATCACCGTGGCGGCGTTCTTCTCGGCGACGGCGGGCGCATCGCCGAGAAGCTCGAACATTTTTTGAACATGTCGAACGTAGCGGTCACGCGTCTCTTTGGACTTGGCGTCGTCGGTGACGTAGTAGTCGCGATCGGGAAGACCGAGGCCGCCTTGATAAAGCGTCATGATTACGGAATTGGAGTCGTCGGGATCCTGATTTGGATAAACGTCGAAGAGAACGTCAACGCCCATAAGTTGGAGATTGGCGATGAGCGGCGCGAGACTTTTTTTGTCGCTGAGATCGGCGATGGCTTTCAATGTGGGAGCGAGCGGCTTGGTGCCGAGCTTTTCCACTTCCGCTTCATTCATGCAGGCGGCGTAAAAATCGCCGATCTCCTGCGTGACGGTGTCGCGATTCGTGGCGGTGGCGGCCTTTTCGAGAATGGTGCGAAGGTAATTCAAGTTGTCCTGATAGAGCTTCGAATAAACGTCCCAGCGTGCCTGATCGGCGGGAATCGGATTATTTTTGCGCCAGCCGCCGCAGGAATATTCGTAAAAATCAACGCATGGATCGACGGTGCGATCCATCGACGGGATGTCGAGGCTCGGCGTGTAGGGAACGACTGGCGCGGCTTTGGGATTCTGTGCGAGACAAGGTGCGGAGAAGATGGCGGTCGCCAGAAGGGCGGCTGCGAGAAAACGCATGATGTGCCTCCAGAAATTGGATCTCGTGGTGTGAAGCGGGCCGAGTTGGATGAGGACCGGCGGAAAGCGTACACCTTTGCTTAAGGTGGCGACAACGGGCGAATCAGACGCTACGTCGGGTAGAGAGTCTCGTCGGTGGCGGTTGGCAGCATGGTGTCGTGGATGGACTGGCTGCCGAAAACGCGGAAATTCGAGACGTTTTTCAGTGCGAAGGCTGGAGGCGCGGGCGACGTTGTGCTGGACGCTTGAGGAACGCGGACGCGGAAGAAGTCGGCGGCGTTGACGTCGGCGAGCGAGAAGGCGGGGCGTGGGTCGGCCGCGAGGGTGGCAATTTCGACGTTGGACATTTCGATGTTGCGCGCGTGGCGGATGTAGAAGCCGGTGGCGGGCAGCGGGCCGAACATGTTGGGTTCAGGATATTCCTTGTCGCGCTCGGGCGGAACGATTTGAGCCATCGCGGCGTCGGCGCCTCCGACTTGCTCGATGTAGATATCACTGAACTTGATGTCTTCGACCGGGAAATCGTGCAAGCCGGAAATGCTGGAAGGGAGCTGGACGGCGGCGGAGCTGGTGACGTTGGAGATGAGGACGCGCTTGAGCGTGCCGACTTTTTTTCCGGAGGGGCCGCGAAGGCGAGCGCCGAGGCGGAGGAAGAACGGCGACGTGAATGAGTTGCGCATGGTGATATTGGTGATGGTGACGTCTTCAAGCAGCGCGCCATCGACGGACTCGAGAGCGAAGCCGCGCGAATTATCGAAGACGCAGCCGGTGACTGTGATGTTGCGAAAGCCGCCGTTCGATTCGGTGCCGAATTTGATGCGGCCGGTGGCGTAGGGACGGTAAGAGTCGGGGATCGGCTTCCAAGTGTCGTCGAGTACGGAGCCGATTTGATAGCCGGCGGACACGAGACAATTTGCGATTGTGACGTCTTCGGTGGCGCGCGCGTAGCCGAGGGCGAAGGAACTTTTCGGGCAGATGGCGTCGTCGATCGGCGCGTTGACGGTGCAATTCGAGACGCGAACGTTGCGGCAGCAGTCGAGATCGATGCCGTCACGATTGGTGTCGATGGTGAGATTTTCGATGACGAAATTATCGACGCCGGTGGCGAGGACCGCGAACCAGCCTGCTTCGAGGACGCTGAAATCGCGGAGCTGAACGATGCGGCAATTTTTCAGCGCGATGGATTTGTTTCCGACGCCGGGTTTTTTGGTGTCGGGGAGATTTTTGTCGTCGTCGTGGCCGCGGCTGAGGCCTTTGCCCCAGATAAGGCCGGGGCCAGTGATGGAAATGTTGTGGAGGTCTTCGCCCCAGATGAGGCTGTTGTGCCAGTGATTGTGGCCGAAGTCTTGGAAGGGCTCCCACGCTGCGTTTTGTGGTTCGGCGGCGTCATAGCCGCTCGTCGTGCCTTCTAGTGGGACGCTGGCGGCTAGGATTGTGGCGCCGTGATCAAGGTAGAGGCCGATGTTGGATTTGAGGCGGATGGAGTAGCTGGCGTAGGTGCCGGCGGGGAAGTAGATGGTGCCGCCGCCCTTTTCGGAAGCGGCGTCGATGGCGCGATTGATGGCGGGCGAGTCGATCGTGGTGCCGTCGCCTGTGGCGCCGTAGGTGCGGACGTTGTAGGAGCCGGTGGGTTGTTGCGACGGGGCGGATTGTTGTGGGCGCGTGGCGCCGACTGCGGTGGGGCGCGACGACGGGCGGAGGAGATTTGGTGCGGCGGCTAGGGCGGCGCTGAGGGAGGTGAGTTCTAGAAATTTTCGGCGGTCGAGCATTTGTGAGTGTGGGCCTCAGTGATGCGACGGCGGAAGAATAATTTCACAGACGTGGGGTAGTGGCCATGAGTTTCGGTGGCTGGGCACGAACGGCACACAGGCGAACTCCAGCCTGTGCCACTGACTAGCTTCCTTATTGTGAGCGAGGCAAGAAGTTGCGGCGGTGCCTGGAGGATACGGGGTCCAACCCGGGACCGACTAGTCGTGGTGTGGCGGGCAGGGATTGAGGTGGAATGTCATGTTCACGGTCGATGATTTTGTATTGCGCGAGACCGCCACGTCTTCGGGAGAGACGCCCGGTGGGAGCGTCGAAGCATTTTCATCGAGTAGCTTTGCGAGTAGGGTTCCGTCGAAAACGGAGCCGGTCGGAAATGCGGTGGTAATTGCCGAGCGAGCTTTGTCGCTCGTCGTTTCGACGGCTACTGCGCCGACGCGGAATTGCGCGCCTTGTGAAACCTCGTATGTGAAATCCAATTCGTGAGTTTGTTCGTTGATATGCACGATCGGTGTCGCAACAAAATCGAGATAGCCGCGGGACTGATAAAGATCATGCAGCTTGCCGAGCGAATCACTTACAAGTGCGCGGTTAAAAATATCACCTTCGCGCAACTTCAGGGTTTCCCGAATTTGTTCCTGCGAAAAGACGACGGGCTCCGCCGGATCGCCGGAGCGAACGGCGAACGTTCCCATCCGCAACTTCGGTCCCTCGTTGGGCACGATTGCCAGCGACACGTGCTGTTCGTTCGCCGTGGTGCTCAGGACCACGAAGGAAACCTCGGGTTGTGGGCCGAAATAACCATGGTCACCGAGAAAACGCCGGACGTATGCATCTCGGACCTTGTCGGTCCAATCGGGGACAGCACCTTCAGAGAGGCTGGTTAGTGCCATCGTGAGCGCTTCACGCTCTGTGGCAGTGAGCCTGCTTGTCGGGTCGATCGTTACCTTGTCGACGATGATGCGGGGGAAGTCCACGATATCGGACGTCGGCTGCGGGCCCGCGTGCAGCGCACGAGCCTGGGCTGCGATTTCAGGATAGGCGAGGCAGCGGGCCGGAGGATCGGACTGCTGCGCCATAGCCGATGCTGCTGACACCGATAGCGCGGAAGCAAGGACAAACATCGCGCGGAACGTAAAGCGGTTCGGCATAGGAGGAGCCTAGTCCTCCGTCGTTTAATTTTCAATACGTATCGAGTCGTCAATCCTACTTGCCGGCTTTGGGATCGACTTGGAAGATGCCGAAGGTGTTGCCGTCGAGGTCGAGGAAGTAGCCTTGCCAGCATGTGGCGGGGACGGCGAATTTGGGGAGGGCTACGGTGCCGCCGGCGGTGGAGATTTTGGCGGCGGTGGCGTCGAAGTTTTCGACTTCGACGGAGACGCAGAAAGCGTTGGTGGCGGAGCGGGGAGCGGGCTTGGGCGCCGGCGATTGGAGTAGGCCGCCGCGGGAGCCGCCGGTTTCGATGGACCAGTAGTTGATCGGCGATTTTTTGATGTGGGTGAATTGCCAGTCGAAAGCGGCGGTGTAGAAGCGGATCGCGCGAGCGGGATCGTCGGCTTGGATTTCGAAGTAGAGGTGGCCGTGGTTTTTCATTGTGTGCTCCGAGTTGGTGGCGTTCGAGCGGTGATTGTACTGCGGGTTGATGCGGGGCGAGTGCTTAGGTGACGAGCGGCGGGCTGTGCGGTGCGATTGGACTGCTAGCGGCGGTGATAGGAGGTGGAGTGAAGGCACACCCCACTGAGAGTGGGGTGCAGACAGGCTGAGAGCCCGTCCTACTGTGCGGCGACGGACGGTGGGATTTTCGGGGGCGGACATAGTATGAGAATTCGGAGGGGCGCGAAAAATGTAAGGTGAAGAATCGTGTGCGGTTAGCTCGCGGCGCGAAATGGAATGCGGCGTGCAGCGTGGAGGGCTGAGGCAGTCCGTTCGCGGGACGCAGGCGAGGAGGCGCGGTGGCACAATTCGAGCGTGTGCGGGAGGCGGTAACGGGAAAGATTGATGCGGCGCAGGTGGCGGCGCGCGAGCAACAAGGGTGGCGCCTCGTAGCGTTGGAGTGGGAACGCGGCGACGCGGCGGAAGGGCGTGCTGCGGGACCTGCGCTGAGAGCATCTGAAGTGATGCAAGCGGTGCCATACGGCGCGAAGGTAGCGGGCGACTGCGAGCGGCTCGAAGATGATGCGGACGAGATGCAGTTCCTGCTCGCGTTGATGGAACTGATCATTCAGGACATTTCGATCAGCAAGGTGGCGGAGGAATTGAACCGCAAGGGATTCCGGACGCGCGGCGGGACAGAGTGGGGGCCGGTGTCTGTGTTTAATTTGTTGCCGCGGCTGATTGAATTGACGCCGAAGATTTTCGCGAGCCAGGAGTGGGTGGAGCGGCGACGGAAGTTGACGCTGGTTTACTGAGCGCCGTGCATCAGTAGCCGCGCATGCGGGCGAGATTCACGACGAACTCGACGAGCGACACGAGGCACATCAGCAAAACGTAGAGAGGAATTCTGTCGATCTTCCAATCGGCTCGAGCGCGCACGCTTTCCACGAGACCGTAACCCACAAGCAACAGATACGGAATGAGGAAGTAGGGTCTCAGCAACAGGCTGAGGAACACAGTTCTCCGTTGATCCACGCTCATCTCCGGTCCGAGTCCGGATCTGGAGATCGCGACGCTTAGTGCGACGGCGAGCACGATGCCGAGTCCGCACCAAATCCCCAATCGTTTGTGCCGTGCGGCGATTCGTTGCTCGTCGATGCCGCTCACGCGTGTGCCGCCGTTTTCGGCGGCGCGATCCCGATCTGCGCCAGGTGATGCAGCAGGTGGGTGAGGTAATCGTTGGCTAGATATTCGAGGGTGACGGGTTCGTAGGGGATGATGCGGCAGGAGACTTCGTATTTTCCCGGCGGGATTTGCGCGACGACGTGCGCGAGGTAGCGATTGTAGGTGGTAAAGAGATCGATGAGCAGCGGCCACGCAACTTCGTGCGGCGTTTGGATTTTGATGTTTCCATCCTGGTTGTAGCGATTCATCTCCAATTCGGAATTCAGCAGCGCGGCGAGGAAGCGGACGTGATTGTTTGCGGCCGAGTCGATGAGGTGCGCGAGGAGATCGCGGCGCGACCAGCCGCTGGGAAGCGCGGGATTCAGCGATTCGGCGTCGGAGACGGCGCGGAGTTTTGGTTCGGCGTAATCGATTGCTTTCCGGAGCGCGTCGCTCAGTTCTTTCATGGCGTGCCTCGCGTCGTCGTGCGTGAGTGAGTCATCAGTGTTGCATAATTTGCGTGGCTTGTTGCTCGATTGACTTGAGGTGGCGCGCAACCTAAGATGGCGCCGATGGCAGAAGACGCTGGTCGCGGCACGCCTCAAGTAGCGGTTTCCGCACAGAAGAAAGACCCACCAGTCATCTCGAAAGAGCGGACGCCGAACGACCCTCCTCCGCGAAGCCCACTCGACATTTTTAAATCGCTGCGGCCACTGACCGCGAGCGGAGCTGTGCGAGACATTGTGGCGGGCGTGCAGCTCGCGGCGATGAATATTCCTCAGGCGCTCGGCTACACAAAAATTGCGGGCACGCCGATTGTCACGGGTTTTTACACGTTGCTGTTTCCGCTGATTGCGTTCGCCGCGTTTGGTTCGTCACGATATTTGGTGGTGGCTGCGGATTCGGCGACGGCGGCGATTTTGGCGGGCGGCGTTTCAACGCTCGCGCCGCTCGGATCGCCGCACTACGTTGAGCTGGCGGGCATGGTGGCGCTGATGACCGCAGGTCTGCTGCTGATTGCGCGGCTACTGCGGCTGGGATTTCTTGCGGACTTCATGTCGCAGACGGCGCTGGTGGGATTTCTGACGGGCGTGGGATTCCAAGTGGCGATTGCGGTGCTGCCGCAAATGCTGGGCGTGGAGACGACGTCGCGGCGAAGCGTGGTGCAGCTGTATCAGGTGGTGAAGCAGCTTGGGAGCGTGAACGCGATTGCGCTCGCGATGTCTGCGGTGGTGGTGGCGCTGATTTTCGGGATGAGGTGGATTTCGCCGAAGTTGCCGGGATCGCTGGTGGCGGTAGTGGGGGCGATTGCGGCGAGCGTGATGTGGCATTTGGCGTCGCGAGGCGTAGCGGTGATTGGTCACGTGGAGGGCGGACTGCCGGATTTTGGGATTCCGCACGCGACGTGGAGTGAGTTTGAGGTGCTGGTGCCGATCGCGGGATCGTGTTTCGTGATGATCGTGGCGCAGAGCGCGGCGACGGCTCGTGTGTATGCGCAGCGTAATCACGAAGAGCTGGACGAGGACGCGGACATTGTTGGCCTGGCGGCGGCGAATGCGGCGGCGGCGTTGAGTGGCACGTTTGTGGTGAACGGCAGCCCAACGCAGACGGCGATGGTGGAATCGTGCGGCGCGCGCAGCCAGATGGCGCAGATTTCGACGGCGGCGTGCGTGGCGATCGTGCTGCTGTTCTTGACCAAGCCGATCGAGTATCTGCCGCGGTGTGCGCTGGGCGCGATGGTGTTTGTGATCGCGGTGAGGCTGATCGATATCCGCGCACTGCGGAAGATTGGAATTGAGAGTCCCGGCGAGATGCAACTGGCGGTGGCTACGGCGGCAGTGGTGGTGCTGGTGGGCGTGGAGCAGGGAATCATTTTCGCGATGTTGGTATCGCTGCTTCGCGTCGTCCGATACAGTTACCATCCGCATACGGCGGTGTTGACGCGGGAAGAGCACAGCTGGGCGCTAAATCCGGTGAAGCGCGGCGTGGTTACGCAGCCGGGGATCGTGGTGTACCGCTTCAGTGCGACGCTGTTCTATGCGAATGCAGGATTTTTCGCGGAGGAAGTGCGGCTGCTCTGCGAGCCGGCGTCACCGCGCGTGCGATGGGTGATTGTGGACTGCGGAGCGATCAATCACGTTGATTATTCGGCGGCGCGAATGTTGATTGCGCTGCATCAGGATCTGGAACGGGAAGGCGTCGAGCTGGAACTCGCGCACGTCGATTTCAATTTGCGCGCCGATCTCGACCGGCACGGCGTGTGCAAGGCGATTGGGCCGGACCATATCTACAGCAAACTCCGGCATGCGATTACAAAACTCCAAGAACAGAATCCAAACGTAGAGTAGGGCGCTTCGCCCCGCGTTGGGCGATTGAACCCGACGAGAGTTTCACGCGGTGTTCTCACGGACGGGCGCGGGTGTGTGGTAGAACAGGACTTGGCGGAACACTTTGCTGGGAGGACTTTCATGAGCCGATTTACGACGAAAGACGGAGTCGAGCTTTACTACAACGATTGGGGGAAAGGGCAGCCGGTGGTGTTCAGCCACGGTTGGCCGCTTTCGGCGGACGCGTTTGAGGATCAGATGTTATTTCTGGCGGAACATGGGTACCGCTGCATCGCGCACGACCGGCGCGGACACGGGCGCTCGAGCCAGCCGTTTGACGGCAACGACATGGACCACTACGCGGACGATCTCGCGGAACTGGTGGCGCATCTCGATTTGAAGGATGCGATTCACGTGGGACATTCGACGGGCGGCGGCGAAGTGGCGCGTTACATCGGGCGGCACGGAACGGCGCGCGTGGCGAAGGCTGTGCTGATCAGCGCGGTGCCGCCGGTGATGATCAAGTCCGAGAAAAACCCGGGCGGGCTGCCGATGGAAGCGTTTGATCAATTGCGGACGGCAGTGCATGCGGATCGTTCGCAATTTTTCAAGGACCTCTCGATGCCGTTCTACGGCTATAACAAGCCGGGCGCGAAGGTGTCGGAAGGAGTGCGCGAGTCGTTCTGGATGCAGAGCATGATGTGCGGAATGCCGGGCGCGTACTACTGCATCAAGGCGTTTTCGGAAACGGATATGACGGAGGATTTAAAAAAGTTCGACGTCCCGACGCTGATTCTGCACGGCGACGCGGACCAGATTGTGCCGTACGCGGATGCGGGAGTGCTGTCGGCGAAGATCGTGCCGGGAGCGATCTTGAAAGTGCTTCCGGGGGCGCCGCACGGGATGTGCACGACGCTGAAGGATCAGATCAACGCTGAGCTACTCGCGTTCATCAAGGGCAGCATGACGGCGAGCGCGAGGTAACGGTTTGTGGAGTGTTTCCTTCGCGGCGGCCTAACCGATGAGTGAGCGCTTGGGCCGCCGCGATTTTTTGTGTGCGGCGTTGGGTGTGTTTGGTGCGAGCGTGATTCCGGGAGATAGGGCGATGGCGATCAGCGGCGTGAATGGATTTGCGAGCAAGCCGAGCGCGCATTCGGTGGACGAGACGGTGACGAAGCTTCGGGCGTTGCTCGATGCGAAGGGCGTGACGGTGTTTGCGGTGGTGGATCACAGCGGCGAGGCGTCTAAGGCGGGGTTAACGATGCGGCCGACGAAGCTGGTGATCTTTGGCAATCCGAAGGGCGGGACGCCGGTGATGGTGGCGGCACCTTCGATCGCGATCGACCTGCCCTTGAAGATATTGGTGTGGGAAGACCCAGACGGGAAAGTGTGGTGCTCGTACAACACGCCGCAATATTTGCAGGAGCGGCATCATGTGCCGCAGGAGTTGGTGGCGAATATTTCCGTGGCGGAAATGTTTGCGACGAAGGCGGGGGAATAGTTTCGCGGGGTTAGTTCCAACGGCCCCAAAACCACCAGCCCGCGGGACGGACAACGCGCCAGAATTTGTCGCCGCCGAAACCCGACGCTAAGCCACAGACGATCGGAAGAATTATTGAGACGGCAATCGCGCCGCGGACTGAGTTGACGTCGGATTTGGCGATGGCGCCGAACGCCAGCAGGACTCCAAAGAGTGCGCCACAGATGAACCGCACGATGAAGCCGACGCGATCAAAGGGGCGGGCGGCATCGTCCTCGGCGCCTGCGCGCTGCGCGTAATCGAGGACGCGAAAGAAAGACGCATCGGTGACCGCAGGGTCGCGTTCCACATATTCCTCGCGAGACCAATAGCCATCCTCCGTTCCCATGTCATTGGCGGACTTTGTGCCAGGGTTCGAATTTCTCGGAGTTGAAAATGGCGTGGCGAAGCCGGCGCGGAGTGGTGCGTCCTGAATGCGCTCGTACGCGGCGTTTATGAGGCGCGTCATCTGCGTGGCTTCGAGGTGTTCTTCGGAGCCGGCTCGGTAGCGGTCGGGATGCCAGCGCTTGACGAGCTTGCGGTAGCTCGATTTTATGGCGCGTTGCGAGGCGTCGTGCGGGACGTCAAGCACGAGATAAGCGTGGGCGAGATTTTGGATTTCGTTGTCACGCGCGGGCATAGGAGCAGTTTAGCGTTCGGAATGCGGCGCGGGGTTTTTATGGGAATGAGACGTACTCGATGGTTACTGTTCGTCAGGACGGTCGGGCTTGTGCAGCGAGGACGCGCGGTTGAACCGCCGCTCTACGAGGCGGGGAGAAATCCCTCGGCCTGTGAACAGGTCTCGGGATGACGTCAAAAGATTCCGGGAAGGCGACGAATAAGATGCCGTCTTTGAACGAAAAAGGGTGCGGCACTCGGAACGAAATAAAGCGAGACGCAATCGATGGTCACTGCTCGTCGGAACGGGTGGGACTACGGTTTGCGTTCGGCGAGGAAGTAGAGGTTGCAGACGGAGAAGACGATGTGGGTGGCGTCGCGGAGCAGGACGGAGTCACCGGGGATTTCGGTGGTGCTGCCGGTGACGGTGGCGTCGGGGTGTTCGATGGTGATTTGGGTGGCGCGCGGCGCGGTGATGCCGAGCTGCTTGAAGGAGACGTTAGAGTCGTTGGCGCCGCCGCCGGAATTATTGAGAGCGAAGTTGCGGGCGGTGATCACGTTCTTGGTGACCTTCGGATTTTTGGCTACGGCGTCTTTCCATTGAAGCGAGTCTGCGGTGTAGATGATCTGGGTGCCTATCACGGCTTTGGCTTCCGTTTCGCCCCAGCACGAGATGGTTTTTGTGGGGAGTGTGCGGAGGACAGTCCAATGGCCGATGAGCTCGTGGGGAATTGCGCTGGCTGCGTCGGTGGCAGCCATGGCGGAAGGCGCGAGCTGCGCGCCGGTAGCGACGGCACTTTGAGATGGTGAGGCTGCGGCGGCTTGTGTAGTGAGAAGGTCAGCGCGGTCGGCGGTTTCTTTCAGCAGGCAGGCGCTGTCGGTTTTGCATTTCGCGTCGCGCGCGCGAATCCATTTGCGTTCGTCGGCGCGGAGGGCCGTGGTTGCCGCCGGGTCGGCGGAAATTTGCGCCATGCGCTTGCGGTAGCTCTGGTTGAGGCGCGCGTCCTGTCGATTGAGTTCGGTCTGTGCGCAGACGGTGAGATTGGCGGCGTCGCTGCCGGCGGAGTTGACGCAGGTCGTGTAAGCGGCGGAGTACTGCGCACGGGACGGCGGAGCGAACAGAAGCAAGCCTGCGATGGCGCCGAGCATCACGATGAATGCGCGCGAGGCGGTCACGTTCACGGCTGTCTCTCGAGATTTGCGCGATCCCAGTTTGCGAGATTCGCGGCGGCTTCGTAGGTGGACTGGCAAAATTCAAGAAGCGCGGCGCGGGGATCGGCGGATTGGCGCGCGTCGTCATACATCCAGCGGAAACCCTGGCCTTGCGCGCTGTAGTAAGCCTTCGCCGGCGAAACTTTGGCGTCGCGATAACCGGCCGGTTCGGGCGCGGCGTAGGAATAAAACGCGGCGTCTGTAACATCACCACCACCGGGCCACCAGCCGACGCTGCTGACTTCGTGCGAGTAAGCTTCCCGCGTGACGGCGTCTGCACCGGGACGGTCTGGTGCGCGGCGGCCGGAGAAACGCGTGACGCACAGATCGAAACTTCCCCAGAAAAAATGGACCGGACTGCATTTGCCGAGGAAGCGTCCGCGAAATTCCTTGAAGACGGGATCGATCACGACGAGCGTCTGCCAAAAGCGGTGCGCGTAGGTGCGATCGTACGATGCGTGCGCGGTGTCTTGATTGAAGCGGATGGGATTGGGAACTTCGACCGGCATGTCCCAAATATCGACGGCGATGCCCATGCCGCGGACGGTCTCCATAACTTCGCGATAGAAGTTCGCGACGGTGCGAGGCTCAAGCTCGAGAGTCTCAGTGGCGCCGGCCGTGGTCTCGATGCGGAGCAAATGCTCGATAAAGTCGAACTCGATTTCGAAATTGCCGTGCTCGTAAGGGATTGGCGAAGTGGTAAGGCCGCGCGAGGAAACGTAGAGGGGAACTTCCCACCAGTGATTCACCATCGGCGTAAGCGCGAGGCGGATTTTTCCGACAATTTGAGTCCACATATGGAGGGTGGCGCAGGTATCCTTCCATTCGGCGAAGGGAAGCGCGGGCCAGGGATCGGCGCCGTACTTGATGGCGGCGTGAGTTGTGGATGTCATGGAGCGCCTCCCGAGCGAGCGCGTGATTTCGTTTGGTCGCGTGACCCGCTGACGGATGCAGCTTGCGGATGCGCATCATGGTAGGCAATCCACAAGCGAAGTCAATTCCGATATAACCTGTGGTACAGCGTTTACCTGACTCGCGTACACGAAGCGCTTTATGGCGCGCGCGGCGAGGTGGCGCCAACATTAATTATCGGCGCCTTGCGTATTGGAAACACCTTTCATTCGGATAGATGCGTAAAGGAGTTCCCGAATTGTATGCGGCCGTCTTACTCCAATACGAGTACGTCCGCAGTATTGCTGGCAATTGCCATCATTGGCGCACTGTACCTGGGGCGCGTCGTATTTATTCCTCTGGCCCTGGCCGGGCTGTTTGCGATTCTGCTCTCACCCGTTATTGCGTTTCTCGAGCGAATTCACATTCCGCGGTTTCTGGCGATCGTGCTCGTCGTGATGTTTATGCTCGGCGGCGTAGGATTCGGCGCGTGGAAGACTTCGCAGCAGTTCGCTGACCTGACGGACCAGCTTCCCACTTACAAGAAAACACTCGAAGACAAGATTCACATTCTGCGCGGATTTCGCAGCGAGAGCCTGACGAAAGCGACGTCCACGGTGGTTGAGCTGGAAAAGGAAGTCGCCGCGACGAATCCTGTGGCTCCGGCGGACGAAGGCAAGAAGAGCGTGGCACTGGGATCGTCACCCTCAAAGCCGCTCACCGTGCAGGTGGTGCCGCCGACGAACCCGCTTGAGTCGCTCGAAA
Organism: Acidobacteriota bacterium; assembly: GCA_013286165.1. Taxonomy (GTDB): domain Bacteria; phylum Acidobacteriota; class Terriglobia; order Acidiferrales; family UBA7541; genus Palsa-295. The sequence continues at coordinate 15,897 of JABDGF010000023.1, forward strand.
CGATGCTCGGGCCGATCGCGAATGCGTTTGTGATCGCAGTGTTCACCGTTTTTATTTTGATGGGTAGGGAGGACTTGCGGAATCGGATTGTGCGGTTGGCCGGTGGCGGGCGGCTGAACGCGATTACGCAGGCGCTCGACGATGCGACGCATCGGATCGACCGCTACTTGCTGCTGCAGCTCATCGTGAATGCGTGCTACGGAGCGGCGATTGCGGTGGCGTTGCACTTCATCGGAATTCCACACGCGTCGATCTGGGGAATCAGCGCGGGCATTTTGCGATTCCTGCCTTACCTTGGGCCGCCGCTGGCAAGCGTGATTCCGATTTTGTTGTCGCTCGCGGTGTTTCCGGGGTGGGAGCATACGCTTGCGACGATGGGAGTTTTCTTCTGCCTCGAAGTGACGGTGGCGAATTTTATCGAGCCTTATTTGTACGGCGCGCATGTGGGGCTTTCGCCGCTGGCTATTTTGGTGGCTGCAATTTTCTGGACGTTGATCTGGGGATTCCCGGGGCTGGTGCTATCCACGCCGATTACGGTGTGCCTGGTGGTTATGGGGCGTTACCTGCCGGGGCTCAACTTTCTGAATATTTTGCTGGGTGACGAGCAGACGCTCGCGCCGGACGTGGAGTATTACCAGCGGCTACTTGCGAGCGACCATGAAGAGGCGCGTCGGATTCTGGAGCGCTGCCGTAAGACTCGGGGGTTGGAGGAACTTTACAGTTCGGTGGTGATTCCAGCGCTGAGTCTGGCGGAAAACGACCGGCACAATAACGAGCTGGACCAGCCGACGCAGGAATTCATCTACCAGAGCACGCGCGAAATCGTGGAGGAGCTGGCCGAAGCGGAACCGAAGCAGAGAGTGGGCGAGGGATTTGCGCCGGTGCGCGACCTTCGCGGAGCGTCGATGAACGCCGGGCCGGCCCGCGAATTTCTTTGCGTGCCGGCGCGCGATGAAGCGGACGCGGTGGTGGGCCTGCTGCTGGCTCAGCTGCTCGAACAGCAGGGAAGAGACTGCGTTTCCATCGACATCGGCTCGGTGGACGAGTTGGTGAAAGAAGTGGTGGCCGCGCGTCCGCAGGTGATTTTCATTTCGGCGCTACCGCCATTTGCGGTGGAGAGCACTCGCACGTTGTATTCGAAATTGCGCGTCGCGCTGCACGAGACGCGGATCGTGATTTGTTTTTGGCATTTCGAGGGAGATCGCGACCGGCTCGCGCGACGGTTGCGGATGGCGGAACGCGACAAGATCGTCGTCACGCTGCCGGCTGCGCTCGCGATTGCGAATCCGGAAACGGCCGCTGAAGTTGAGACGAAGAATGACACGCCGCCTGCCGAGGAAGCCCCAGCGAAGCCGCCGGTGCTGGTGGCCGAGCCCGCCGCGCCGAGCAACGATTAAACTTGTCTGAAAGCTAGCGCGATGCGTGCCGTTTTTTGAGGCGCATGTGGTGCTTTTGCTTTGCGCTCCGTGGTGCGAGCAAGAGCCGGAAGTGTTCGCGCAGTTGGCTCACGGCGCGGTCGAAGGGCTCGACGGAGCCGTACGAGCGCGAGAGCATCACTCCACCCTCCATCACAACCAACACGTACGTGGCGAGCGCGTCGAGGTCTGTGCCTCTCGGCAGGCGATGCTTCACTTCGTCGAGGCACTCGCGGATTACTCCGACCCAATTTTTGAAATTTGTGGCGATCAGCTGGTGCGCCGGCTGATTTTCGGGATCGATTTCGAGCGCGAGGCGGCCAATAGGGCAGCCGTAACGGAATTTCGTTTGAAGGATGCGCTCGCGATAACCGGCGAGTATCGCGAAGATGCGCGCGATGGGATCGTCGTCGGCTTGAAAGGCGGGCTCGGCGATGTACGGGCGGAGGCCGCGGATGTACCAGTCGAGAACTTCGCGGAGCAGCGCTTCTTTGCTTTCGAAGAAGTGGTAGAAGCTGCCGGAGTTGACGTCTGAGTGGGCGAGCAAGTCGGACATGCTGGTGCCGGCGAAGCCGCGATCCCAGAAAAGGAAGACGGCGGAGTTGACGAGGCGGTCACGGGTGGTGGGGGAGGGGTTGGCCATAAATAGCTGTTGCAAAAATAAGGGTACTTGGATTTACTTGAACGGTCAACCAACTCGCCTCGGGAGGATTCCATGAAATTTCTCCGGCCCACCGTTCTCTTCGCAGTGATTTGCCTCGTTGTTCCTCTAATTCCCAATTCACGCGGAGTGGATGTTGCGAGGGCCTTGACGCCAGCGTCCGCGTCATCGCGTGCGGCTTCGCTTTCGGCCCCGGCTTTGAGCGAGAAGGAGCTGGTGATTGAAGTCGTTGTACCCGCGTCGCGGGCGGAAGTGTGGAAGGCGTTCACGACGAGCGACGGGCTGAGCACGTGGCTCACGCCGGGCGCGACTGTGGATTTGAGGTCGGGCGGCGAGTGGACGGCACGGTTTCCTGGAGGCAGCACGGGAGGCGGGACGATCATCAGCTTCGTGCCGGAGAAGGAGCTGGTGATTTCGGCACTCGCGCCGGAGAAGTTTCCGACGGTGCGCGCGACGCGAACGACGGTGAAATTTGAATTCGAACCGCGCGGCGGCAGCGAGACGGCTGTGAAGTTGACGCAGACGGGCTGGAAGGATGGGAAAGAGTGGGACGAGGCGTACGAATATTTGACGGCCGGAAACGGGGAACTGATGTCGACGCTGCACCGGCGGTTTGTGAGCGGGCCGATTGATTGGAAGAAGGAGTAGGGCAGCTGAGACGCGGCGACTCAAGGAGGCGCACATAATGGTTCCCGGGGTGAATGTGCTGGCGGTTTTGGTGGCGGCGGTGTCGGCGTTTCTTGTGGGCGGGCTTTGGTATTCGGACGCGCTGCTCGGGAAGGTGTGGAAGCGGGCGAACGGTTTCAGTGGCGGCGAGCCGGGTGCGGCGTCGCCGAAGATTTTCGTGGTGAGTTTTATTTTGTGTTTGGTGATGGCGGCGAACCTGGCGATGTTTTTGAACGATCCGAAGACGACGGCCGTGTGGGGCGCGACGGCGGGATTCCTCGCGGGATTTGGATGGATCGCGATGGGGATCGGCGTGGTGGCGATGTTTGAGCGGCGGCCGTGGTCGTATGTGATTGTGAACGGCGGGTACATGACGGTGGCGCTGGTGCTGATGGGCGCGATCATTGGCGCGTGGCGGTGACGGATGTCGAGCAGCTTGGCCGTGCGTCGCGTACGGCGGCGTGGACTGAAGTCCGCGCGCACTTGCGCGAGCCCTCTGGAAGACAGAGAACTCGCGCGACTTAGAGGTGCGCTGCTTCGCAGCGTCTGGTTGTTTTTCTGTTGTAGGCCTCTTCCAGCGGGTGCTTTGTGGCGCGTGCGGATTTCGGACGACGGACTTTGCGCTGAAGCGCTCGTCGTCGCAGGCGAGATTGTGGAGCGCCGTGGGGATTGTAAATGGCGGGTCGTTGACGGTGGCTCTCGCGCTGATAGGCGCGATCGTTGGCGCGTGACGGTGAGGTTGCGTTGATGCTGACGCTAGCGGAAACACTGCCACTTCCAAAAGTCGCGCGTCTTTTTTACGAGCCTGATACGCCGCGGGTAAATCTTGGGAAGGCAAACCGCTGCGACGAGCAAAAGCGACGGAATTATCCAGCCCCAGTGAATGTAGTGGCAGTACCACGGCGGAAGATGAAGCGGAGGGGCATCAAGGAGCCCCGCGCAACTGGGGTAATGCGCAGGATCGTCAAAGAGCGCCGGCAGGCCGAAATACGAAAGCAAATAGCAAACTAGACTTACGAATAATCCCGCAAGAATGGCGACTGCACCTGCCGGCATCGGACCGTCGATGGCTTCGAGCACTTCGTAATGGTCTTTGCGGATGCCTGGCACTGTTTCCCTTTGTTGCGAGGCCGCATTGCATCGGATTCTTGTATGAGCGGTTTCGAGCTGGTAACTACGACAACGCTAACCAGTATGAGCTCGCGAGTCGAGCTAGATTCTCGACCTAGTTACTCAGAGATAAAACTGACTGCGGCGGCGCGAATCGTAGACGACGGACGTTGCGTTGAAGCACTCGTGACGCGGTTTGTTTTGCTGCGGCGTCCATGTGCTGAATCGAACGGTTTAGTTGGAGAACTGTGGTTGGATGTCGGTGGGCTGGGCGTCAGTGCGGCGGTGTGATTGTCGGTGTAGGTGACCTTGTAACACTGCTTCGCTCCCAAAATGCTGTGGGACGCGAACAGGCGGGAAAAAGCGTCCTGGGCTCGCGCCAACGGATTACGTTTCCTCGCGCGCCATTTTGGAAGAAAAGGGCGCGGCACCCAGGAAAACTCCTCGCGCCGACACATTCATAGTGGTGAGCGCTGCCGCGTGTGGCTGAGCTCTTGCTAAGATTGATGGATGGGGCTACAAGTCGAGTAATGAGAAGCGGTGTTGAAACGCTGGATGACGACTCGCCAGATCGAGATTCAGTGCGTTTGAAGAATACTGTCACTGTGGTTGGCGAGTGCTTCCGAGCCGAGCGATCCGAATTTGCACGGGTGCAGGTAACGGTGCGTCCGTCTGAGGTGTTCGCGGTGGAGGATTGCGCCGCGGATTGCGCGGACCTCAGGAAGTTGAACGCCGATTGGCCGGACGCGTTCATTATCGGCTTGCTGGAAACGTTGGGCGCTGCGAATCCAAAGTTGCCGACGAATGTAAGGATCACGTTGGACGCGGTTTGGTATCACCACCTGGATTCCACGCGAGAGGCGTTCTTGGGGGCGGCCCGAGATGCCGGGCTCAATATAATTGACCAGTTGAGCGAGGTTCGAAGTACGGAAGGGTATTAAGATACGAGCAGCATCGGGGGAAAAGGGAGAGACTGTGAGAAAGAATTGGGCGGCTGTGGGAGCAACTGTGATCGGGGGCGGGCTGGTGTGCAGCGCCTCGTTGTTCATTGGAGCAGCGGCTGGAGTTGCCGTGGCACAGCAAGCGGCGAGTGCGACGGGTGCGCCGGGAGCGTCTGGCTACCACATCACGAAGAAGGTGAAGCTTGGTGGCGCAGGCGGATGGGATTACCTCGAGGTGGATCCCGCTACTCATCGGCTGTTTATTTCGCGGAGCACGCACGTGATGGTGTTTGATCCGGGGAGCGAGAAAGTTGTTGGAGATATTCCGAACACCGAGGGCGTGCACGGGATCGCGCTGGCGGCTGATTTAAGCAAAGGATTTACTAGCAATGGGCGCGCGGCGAGTTCGACAATGTTCGACCTCGCATCACTGAAGCAGGTCGGAAGCGCTGCGACGGCGAAGGACCCGGACGCGATCATCTACGATGGATATTCGAAGCGGGCGTTCACGATGAATGGTGACGCGAATTCGGCGACCGCGATTGACGGCGCGACGGGCAGCGTGGCGGGAACGGTTGATCTGGGCGGCGGACCAGAGTTCGCGGCGACGGACGGGAAGGGAAACATTTTCGTCAACCTCGAGGACAAGAGCGAGCTGGTGAAATTCGACGCGAAGTCGCTGAAGGTGGAGAATACCTGGCCGCTCGCGCCGTGCGAATCGCCTTCGGGACTTGCCATCGACGCCGCGCACGAAATTCTCGTGGTGGGATGCCACAACAAGTTGATGGCGTTTGTGGACGGCAACAGCGGCAAAGTGATTGGCACGGTGCCGATCGGACAGGGAGTGGACGCGAACCGGTTCGACCCCGGCACGGGTTATGCGTTTGCGTCATGCGGAGACGGTACGCTGACGATCGCACACGAGGATTCGCCGACTCACTTCTCACTGGTGGAAACGGTGGCGACGCAGCGCGGCGCGCGCACGATGGCGATCGACCCAACCACACACAACGTCTATTTGGTGACGGCGGAGTTTGGCGCGACACCGGCAGCGACCACTGAGAATCCGCGGCCGCGACCGGCGATGGTGCCTGACACGTTTACGGTGCTGGTCCTCAGTAAATAGCTCGACGCCTAACGCGTTACGTTACCAGAGACGACAGCGCAGCGTATCGCTGCGAACCATCGAGGAATCCGGCGCGCATCCCCAAGCCTTAACGAAGATCGGCATATTGGAAACCGGTGCGTTGGTGCGAAACACGCCGAGCGGGTGAGGATCGGTGGCGACAAGCACACGCGCGTATTCGGGCCGCGCGGCGCCGGCCCAGATCTGAGCCCAGGCCAGGAAGAAGCGCTGGTCGGGCGTGAAGCCGTCGATTACAGCGGGAGCGGGTTTTGTAGCGAGCGCTTTTTCAAGCGCCGCGTGCGAGATGGTGAGGCCGCCGAGATCAGCGATGCTCTCGCCTTCGACGAGCTTGCCGTTTTCGTGCAGCCCAGCCTCGACTTCGAATGAATCAAACTGTTTCTGAATGCAGTCGCCGCGTTCGGTGAAATTCTTCAGGTCTTCCGGCGTCCACCAGTTGCGCAGATTTCCTTGTGCGTCGTACTTCGCGCCTTTGTCGTCGAAGCCGTGTGTGAGTTCGTGACCGATGACGGCGCCCATCCCGCCGTAGTTCATCGCGTCGTCGCGTTTGAAGTCGTAGAACGGCGGCTGCATGATGCCGGCGGGGAAGACGATTTCGTTCATCGGCGCGCTGTAATAAGCGTTGACTGTGGGCGGCGTCATGCCGAAGAGCGTGCGATCGACGGGCTTGCCGATCTGCGACATTTCGAAAGCGTTGGCAAACGTGCCGCCGCGAACGATATTAGTGACGTAGTTGTCGCGGACGACGTTGTACGTAGAGTAGTCGCGCCATTTATCGGGGTAGCCGACTTTGATCTGAATGGCGTCGAGTTTTACGAGCGCTTGTTTGCGCGTTTCGGGGCTCATCCAATCGAGCGTGGTGATGTCTTCGCGCAGAGCGGCGATTAAATTGTGGACCATCTGTGTGGCGGCGACTTTTGCTTCCGGTGGGAAAGCGCGTTCGACGTAGAACTGGCCGAGCGCTTCGCCGAGGTTGCGGTCTGTGGCCTGAACGCAGCGGCGCCAGCGCGGGAGAATTTCTTGCGTGCCGGAGAGCGTCTTGCCGTAAAAATTGAAATTCTCATTCACGAACGCGCTTGAGAGCGACGGAGCTGCGGCGTGAATCATGTGCCAGCGGAAATAGCTCTTCCAGGAATCGAGCGGCGTCGCGACGAGCGCGCCGTCGAGGGCCTTGAAGAAATCTGGCTGTGCGACGTTGAGCGAAGCGACAGCCGGCGCGCCGGTGCCTTCGAAAAAGCGAGCCCACTGGATATGCGGCGTGACGGCATTGAAGTCGGCGACCGACATTTTGTGATACGTGGCGTCGGGATCGCGGCGCTGCACGCGCGTCATCGAGGCGTTTGCGAGACCGGTTTCGATGTCGAGCACGGCTTTGGCTTCGGCGGCGGCTTTGGCGTCATCGTCGCCGACGAGCTTAAACATCGCGGCGACATGCTGCTGGTAGGCGGCGCGCATCTTTACGGATTTCTCATCGTCCTTGATGTAATAGTCGCGATCGGGAAGACCGAGGCCGCCCTGGCTCGCGGCGGCAATCACTTGCGTGCTGTCCTTCGCGTCCTGATCAGCGCTGAAGCTGAAGAGAACCGGGAAGCCAGCGTGGTGTGAGAGCGCGACCCAGTCCTGCAGCGTCGCGAAATCGTGAATGGCGGCGATCTTTTCGAAATCGGGATCGAGGGGCTTCGAGCCGGCGACTTCGATGGCGGGCTCGTTCATGCAGCTGGCGTAGAAGTCGGCAATCTTCTGGAGATTCGAGCCGGGCGTGACGTTCTTGTTCGCGGCGGCGTCTTCGAGAATCTGGTGGAGGACGGCTTCGTTCGCGGCGCGGAGTTCGTCGAAGGTACCCCAGCGCGGATACGCAGCGGGGATTGGATGAGCTGCGACCCAGCCGCCATCGGCAAACTTGAAGAAGTCGTCGCAGGGCTTCACGGAGCGGTCGAGATTATCGAGATTGAAGCCGTGGCCGGTGCCAGCTTGCGGTGTGGAAGCCTGAGCGGGCGCGGCGACGCATCCACCAGCGGCTGGGGCCGCGTCTGCGCCGGTGTCAGCGTTGGGAAGGAAAGTTGAGACTCGCGCGAGATTTGGTGATTGCCCGGATGCGAGCGACGCAAAGGCGAGGGAGGCGACTACAGACGCGGCGAAAAGAAAATGGCGAATCATGCGAGTCTCCGGTGAATAGTGTGCGCGAGGTCGAGGGCTGCGTACGAGAGCGAGAGGCGCTGGCAAAACGCACGTATTTTGCTGGCGTCGCGGGGCGAAGTCAAATTCACGATGCTATTGAGACGCAATAGCGCGAAGCTGGTTACGAGCGTTGTCATCGTCCCAATTCATCTCGCCAGTCCACTTGAAGACCGCCACGCCGTGGGCGTTCAACAAGTAGGTCGTGGGGATGCCAACAACTTTTAGCGGCGCAGGCGGTGCTCCAGTTCGCAAGTAAATCGGGATTTTCATCGATTGTGTCATCAGAAACGCGCGCACGTGGGACTCGGGTTCATCTGAAACAGCGGCGAAAGCCACCGGAGCGTCAGTAAGCGAGGCTCGAAGGCGTTCGATTGCTGGCATTTCGGCGAGGCAAGGCCCACACGATGTTTCCCAGAAGTTGAGAAACATCGCTTTGCCGCGGAACGACGACAGCGGTACAGGTGATCCGCCAAGCGGAGTCATTGTCCAATCTCCATCGACGGGATGATTCACATCCGGGAACCATGGGCGCGGGAAGTTGTAGCTTTCGATCGAAGGGGATTGAGGCGCTGCGCTTTGCAATGGCCGGAGAACGTGAACTTGACTGTTGATACCGATCTGATTCTCGACGTGTAGGCTCCAGAGCTGGAAGCCTATGCTTGCGGCTGCGGTGCCGACCCCAAGGCCGAACAGAAATCCTTTCAGAGCTGCGTTCACGCGGACGCTCCTTCGATGTCATGTTTTCCGAAAAAAGTGATTCAGGATGGCCCGGAGTTTCTCGTTCGTTAGACGTGCGGCGAAGAAAAGGCGTTCGACAATTATTTTCTGGTGCGCGAGAATTGACGTTTGGAGTAGGGCGTAACCATTCACACGGCAGTTGGGGCCTGCGGAGGAGACGCGCTGGTGAAGGTGGAACACGGCGAAGCGAAGCCGCGAAGGTTTGCGGCGATGCTGGGGCTCGCGGTACTCATCGTTGTACTTCTAACTACATTTTCCGAATTCAGCGAGGCGAAGGGGACAGCGGCCGTCGAAGGTCTCGAGGTGAGCACGATGGCCGGGAAGCTCCAGGGCGTGCCGCGCCTGAGCGGAGGCGCGGAATTTTTGGGCGTACCGTACGCGCAGCCGCCGGTGGGCGAATTGCGCTGGCGCGAGCCGCTGCCCGTGAAGCCGTGGGGCGGCGTTCGCGACGCGACGCATTTTGGGGCTCCGTGCGCGCAGCCGGTGCTGGGCGACTGGAATAAGCATGACGCGGCGGGTGGCATGGAGGACTGCCTCTACCTGAACGTGATTACGCCGGTGTGGCCGCCGAAGAAGGTGCTGCCGGTGATGTTCTGGATTCACGGGGGGTCGAATACGGGCGGTACAGCGTCAGGACGCTTATATAAGGATGGGACGCTGATCAACCACGGCGTCTTGCTCGTGACGGTGAATTACCGGCTCGGCGTGTTTGGTTTCTTGGCGCATCCGGAGCTTTCGAAGGAGACGCCGCGACGCGCTTCGGGGAACTACGGGTTGATGGATCAGATTGCGGCGCTGCACTGGGTGCGCGCGAATATTTCGAGATTTGGAGGAGATCCTTCGAACATCACGGTGTTTGGACAGTCGGCGGGAGCGGAAGATACGAGCTTGCTGATGGCGTCGCCGTTGACGCGCGGATTTTTTTCAACGGGCCATTGCGCAGAGTGGATCGGCGATGATCGGGCCGATGCCGACGCTGACCGAGGCGCAAAATCAAGGAGTGAATCTTGCGGGCACTTTGCATGCTCCGCTGAACGGAAGCGCGATCGGGTATATGCGCGGGCTTACGACGCAGCAGGTGATCGATGGCATTCCGAAGACGGAAGCGGAAGGTCTCGAAGGGTTCGTGCCGAATATCGACGGGTACGTGATTCCGCGAAAGCCGGTCGAAGCTTTTGAGGCGGGCCAGCAGGCAGGCGTGTCACTGATGATCGGGACGACGACGAAGGAATTCACGTTTGACGGGACGCCGGACGACGCGCGGAAAATGATTCGCGAGACGACTGGCGCTTCGTCGGATCGTGCGCTGGCTTTATACGGGTTGGACGCCGCAGGCGATGGGAAGAAAGATCCGCTGTACGGATCGGCGAGCGACCAGTGGTTTGCGGATTTGCTCTTCCGGTGCCCGGCGACGACGCAGGCGATGTGGCAGACGGCGACGAAACATTCCGTCTATCAGTACGAATTGCAGCACGCGATTCCCGGGCAGGAAAAACAGGGCGCGATTCACTCGACGGACTTGCCGTTTGTATTTGGATTTTATCCGGCGACGGGAAACCTGGGCGGCACGTATGGGCCGCTCGATAACGACATCACGGCACTGATCGAGACGTACTGGACGAATTTCGCGAAGAAGGGAAACCCGAACGGCTTCGGTGTGCCGAGTTGGCCGGAATTCGGCGACACGCAGGCGTACATCGAGATCACGCAGGCGGGGAAAGTGGTGCAGAAGACCGAGCTGCGCAAGAAGCAGTGTGACTTATTTCGGGATGTGCTGAAGCAGCGGCAGACGGTGGCGCACTAACTCGATAGTGCGATCGTAGCCGCGCTTATTCTCCAGAACGGTTGGTGATCGAGACGCGGAATTGCGGCAGCGTTTTTTCGACGGGATCGATCGTGAACGTCTCCGAAGTTTTTGCCGGGTCGTAACCTCTCCAGAGCCAAATCATTTCTTCCGGGAATTCGGTGGCGCCGTGAGCGGAGCTATGCGAGCCCGTGCCGAAGCTGAGATGAAAATCGTAATCGTGCATCTTCAGAGCGTTGGCCATGCGGATGTTGTTGAGCGCCCAGCTGCCGTAATTCGGATTTTCGAGATCGTTCGAGCCGTCTTCGAGCCACACGCGAACGTTGTGATGCGGCTCGCGTAGAATTTTGTCCGGGTAGTCCTGCCCGCCGTCGGGATTCGACGGATCTTCCTTCCACTGAATGCTGTCGTAACTTCCGATCCAGCTAATCACGCGCGAGAAAAGTTCGGGCATCTGCCAGGCGGCGTTGAACGAGCAGATCGCGCCGGAGGAGAGTCCGGTGATGGCGTGGCTGTACGCGTCTTTGCGCAGGTTGTACTTGGCTGCGACGTCGGCGAGGATTTCGTCGCGAAGAAAACGATCGTAGCGGTCGCTGACAGTGTCGTAGAGCGTGCTGCGCATCGAATCATCGAGCGTGCGGTGCCATTTGTCTGAGTAGGCTTTGACGAAATTGTAGGTGGGCGTGCCGGGCGCGCCTTCGACGCTGCCAGGCTTGATGAAGACGACGATCATCACGGGGATTTTCTTTTGCGCGATGAGGTTGTCGATCACGTTGAGCGCAGGATTTTCGCCGTCGCGGTCGGTGTACCACTCGCCGTCCTGAAAGACCATGAGCGCGGCGGGAGTTTTTGGATCGTATTGCTCGGGGACGTAGATCCAGTAGTCGCTCTTCATCCCGTCGTAGATTTTGCTGGTGTGCGTAATCTTGTCGGAGAGGGTGCCGCTTGGTGTGCCGGGCTGGAGGTAGGAGAGCGGGCCAAGAGCGGGAAGGTTCACGCTGCCTCCGAATTTTTCGTTGTTGATGAGGTAGTCGAAGGAGTGGAGTTTGCTGACGGGTTCGACGTGCGCGACGGCGTACCACAGCGTGGTGCTTGGAATGTTTTGCATCGTGGAGCCGAGCTTGTCGTCGATGCGGAGAGTGGGTTGCGATGCGGCGTCGATGGCGAAGAAGAAATCGGGGCCGTGGCCGGATTGAGCGGTGCCGGCTTTGAGGTCTTTGGTGTCGAAGGTGGCGGAGATGGCGGCTGCGAGCGAGGGATCGTGTGCGTTCGCGAGCGCGATGAGTTTTAGAGCGGTGGATTTTTTCGGAGCGGTGGCTTGCGTGGATTGTGGCGCGGCGGTCTTCGGCTGCGCGCAGGCGTACGCGACGGCTAGCAGTGCTGAAGCGAGTGTGCGGAAGACGTGGCGCATGGAACGGACTCCTGGGAATCACGAAATGGTGATTCGAGCGTCCGCACGATAGCACCGTCGGGGATGGTGATGCGACGCAGA